>DSAB01000012.1 GCA_011388275.1 bacterium
GCGCTTGGCTCCATGCTTTTTCACCGCGTCACTTACCAACAGCTTCTTGACTTACTTCCGCTTCTCTTCATACGTTTCAATACTGGATTTGAGATGTTCCACATAGGCTTCCGGGCCTCCGGCGCGGTAGCCGGTCTGCAGCGCCGTGTTTCCCTTCGGATCCAGAAGCAATATCGTCGGAAAACCCCGTATGCCGTATTTTTCCAGAAGTTCCTTGTTCTGCTTCTTTAACGAATCCGATTGCGGCTTGTTTCTGGGAAAATCCAGAAGAACAAGAATCAAATGCTCTTCGGAATAATTCTGAAAAGCCTCCTGGCTGAACACCTCATCGCTCAGTTTGTGACACCATCCGCACCAATCGGAACCGCTGAAATTCAGCAGCATATATTTTTGTGTCTCTCCGGCCAGCTCCATGGCTTCCTGGAAATTCTCATGCCACTTGTTTTCCGCCTGCAGAGCCCGGGCCGACACCAACAGCGTCATGAACAAAAGAACAGTGACCCAACGTTTCATTGTACGCCTCCCTGGTTTGGTAAGTAAATATTTTATTCGCTTATTCGAATATCTAAATGTACGATACACATTTTAAATGGTTCCCCTTTCCCGCCCACATTCTTCTTTTTTTTAAAATTACCAATCCAAACCTTGACTTTTTTTTATCGCAGATGTATATTCTCCGATATTTATTCCAAAACGTTATGTAAACGCAAATGTGAAAACTTTAGAGACCGATGGAATCATCCACATTATTGATCATCAAAACAGGCGGCACCATGCGCCCGCTAGCACGCAAGGCGGGCGATTTCGAAGACTGGATTATTCGCAATCTGGGGAGAGACATTTCCGTTCAAGTCACGGACGCAGAACATAAATCCCTTCCGAATTCCGTGGAATGGAAAGGTGTTCTGATTACGGGCTCCCACAGCATGGTGACGAACGGCTCGCCCTGGATTCAACGTACGGCCGCCTGGATCGCCGAGGCCGTGCAGTCGGGGACTGCTCTTTTGGGAATCTGTTTCGGCCATCAGATACTGGCCGCCGCCATGGGCGGAACCGTGGCCGCCAACCCGCTGGGCAAGGAATACGGAACTGTACCCGTCCACCTGACCGGAAACGGGGCGACCGACCCCTTGTTCCGGGGCCTTCCCTCTCCGTTCCCCGCCCACGTCGGTCATTCTCAATCTGTGAACCGCCTCCCCGAAACCGCGTGCCGGCTGGCATTCAGTGAAAAGGATCCGATTCAGGCCTTTCGAATCGGCTGCCGCGCCTGGGGAGTTCAATTTCATCCCGAATTCGATGAACGCATCACGGCCGCGTACATTGAGCGCCACAAACACGAACTTGTCCGTGAAGGACAGGACATCGAAACCATTGTTCGAAGCGTTCGTCCTGCTCCGCACGCCCGGTCTATTCTCTCCCGTTTCGTTCGTTTCTGCTTCAAAGGCCCCGACACCTGTCTGATCGAGGATTGCCGGCACTCATGGAATGAATCTATATGAAAGCCATGATACTCAATCAAACCGGCTCTCTGGCCCGCCAGCCCCGACCCCTGATTCAGGCCGATCTGCCGGATCCGGAGCCGGGCCCAGGTGAGATTCTGATCCGGATTTCGGCATGCGGAGTGTGTCATACGGAACTGGACGAGATCGAGGGACGCACGCCGCCTTCGCGTTTTCCCATGATACCGGGCCATGAGATCATCGGTCGGATCGCAAAAGCCGGCCGCAGATCGAAGCGTTTCAAAACAGGCGATCGCGTGGGAGTCGGCTGGATCTATTCCGCCTGCGGACAGTGTGAATACTGCAGGACGAACCGGGAGAATCTGTGCCCGGAATTCCGTGCCACAGGCAGGGATGCATTCGGAGGATATGCGCAGCTGATGACTGTTGGAGAGAATTTCGCCGTTCCCATTCCCGATATCTTTTCCGACGCCGAGGCCGCCCCTTTGATGTGCGCCGGAGCGATCGGTTATCGTTCCCTGATGCTGACTGGCCTTGTCAACGGACGGCGCCTGGGTCTGACCGGATTCGGAGCCTCGGCGCATCTGGTTCTGAAGCTGACTCGCCATTTGTACCCGGATTCCCCCGTCGCCGTATTTGCCCGAAGTCCCCGGGAGCGGGAGTTCGCCCTGGAACTGGGTGCGGTCTGGGCCGGCGATACGGCCGACATATTCCCCGGCGGATGCGACGCCGTTATTGACACGACCCCGGTATGGAAACCCGTTTTCGAAGCCATGAAAAATCTGCGGCCCGGCGGCCGTCTGGTGATCAATGCCATCCGTAAAGAGGACCATGACCGTGAGGTGATGGCCGCTCTGGATTATCCTTCGCAGCTGTGGATGGAGAAGGAGATCAAATCCGTGGCCAATGTGACACGTGAAGATATTCGGGGATTCCTGAAAACCGCTGCGGAAATACCCATCAAACCGGAAGTGGAAATTTTTCCCCTGGAAGAAGCCAACGAAGTGCTTCACGCCCTGAAAGCGGGCCACCTTCGAGGCGCTAAAGTGCTGTCGATGGATTGAGAGAGGGATGGCGGATTTGAAAAACCGTAATCCGTAATTCGTAAATCGTAAGACGAAGAGACGCAAAGCGCCAAGCGCATAGCACAAGAAAAAGACAGGTTTGTTTTTTTCCCGGCCTCAGAAAAATGGCCGTCTCGTGAACGCAAGCCGAGCGAACGCCCGGTTATTAGACCATAGACGATGGACGGCGGACGATGTTCTGACGATAGACGATAGACCATAGTCGATGGTCCATCGTCGCGGCCGAAGGCCGCCGCGGTCTGTTGTCTGTGGTCGCGGCCCGAAGGGCCGCATCAAGGTCCCCGCTGGAGTTTATCCCGCGTACGCGGGACAGGGATGACAGTAAGGAATCAACAGAATGAACAAAACATCCAAGGTCCGGAATGTCTTCGACGCCTGGGCCGCCGATCATCACGCCAACGGCATGGAAAATGAACACTGGGACACCGTCCGCCAGGCTTTTGAGTGGATCCCTTCAGGGAAAAAACACTATCTGGAAATCGGAGTCGGCAACGGATACGGCGTCCGGTATATGGCCGCCCATCAATTCGCCCGAGGATTTTGCCACGGAATCGACATCAGCCCGGTCATGATCCGCCGGGCCGGTGAAAAGACAAGCGGCCTTCAAAACGTGAGCCTGGAAACCGCTGATTTTTTACAATGGTCGCCTTCGGACGGGATCCGTTTCGACGTAATCTTTTCCATGGAAGTCTTTTATTATTTCACGGATATTCAAAAAGGGCTGGATCGCGCCTTCCGTTTTCTGGCACCCGGAGGCATGCTCATGGTTCTGGTGGAATATTACTCGGAAAATCCGTTCAGCCACGGCTGGCCCGCGGAGACGGGAGCACCCATGAGTCTGTGGTCCGAGGAACATTACCGGGAAGGTTTCGATCACGCGGGCTTTCAAAAGATCCGTCAGGGCCGCCTTCTCAAGCCGGGTCCGCGAAAACCGGATCATGACGCGGGCACGCTCATCACATGGGGCGTAAAATCTTCGGCGGCAGCCGGCCCCCAACCCGAATCATAGGGAGACATCATGCCGAAACCCGTTCTTATTGCCTACGCATCCTGGACAGGATCGACCCGGGAGATAGCCGAATTCATGGCCCGTGAAACGAAAAAACTATCTGTCGAAGCAGAGGTCAAACCCGCCGCGGAAGTCAAAGACCTGAAACCGTACGGCGGCATCATCCTCGGCAGCGCTATCCGCGCCGGCCGTTTTCATCCCGCCATGGTCAAATTCGCCGGAAAATGGCAAAAGGAACTCGCAAAAAAACCCGTGGCTCTCTTTGTGGTCTGTCTGACCATGCAGAAAGACACGGAGGAGAACCGCTGCACGGTGACTGAATATATTCGAATGTTCGAATCAAAGAATCCCGGCCTGGAACCGGTGAGCGTGGGGCTTTTCGGAGGCATGCTGGACATGAAAAAGCTTCCCGGGCCCATCAGGCTCATCATGAAAGCGATGAAGGCCGTTCCGGGCGACTACCGTGACTGGGAAGCCGCGCGCAAATGGATCCGTGCCACGGTCGCTTCACTCTCCAAAGCCTGAAACCGAGGCAACTCACCGAGCCGTCTGTCAACACTTTTCATGCAGGTCGCCCTGGGCGAGCCTCCGGTCGGCCAGACACCGCTCCACTTCCTGAATGATACGGGTCTTGGGCATGGTCCATCGCGGCGCCACCAGCAGGTCATCGCGGATATCACCCGCCAGACGATGGATGATCAGATCCCGCCGAATATGAGGCAGCAGCCGGCAGAGAAGGGATATGTATTCCTTCTCAGAGAAGAGGCGGATTTTTCCCTCCCTGTACCATCCCTCCATCACGGTGTCTTTCACCACCTGCAGATGATGAATCTTCAGGCCGTGAACCGGCATCCTGTTGAGGGTTTCGAGAGTAAACCGCATATCCGCTTCGGACTCGCCGGGAAGCCCGAGAATGACATGAACCGCTGTCAGGATCCGTGGATATTTCTCTGTCATGGAAACGACTTCCCGGAATGCATCGAAACCATGGCCGCGATTGATGAGATCCAGAGTCCGGTCATGGGCCGACTGCAGCCCCAGCTCGAGCCAGATCATCCAGTCTTCATCCAGGGCGGACAGAATTTGCAGAACGGATTCCGACACACAGTCGGGCCGGGTGCCCACGGACACACCGATCACATCCTCTCTGAACGGCTCAACGGCCCGCCATTGAGACTCGAGCACGGATAACTCGCCGAATGTATTCGTGCCGGTCTGAAAATAAACGATGAATTTCCCGTTGAAACCGGTTTTCCTGAACTTCTGTATTCCCTCACGGATCTGGATTTCGGAATCGTTCGCATCTCCGCTTATCGTGCTGAACCCGGACTCATTGCAATAGACGCATCCTCCGGAACCGGTGCGGTCTTTCCGGTGCGGGCAGCCCAGACCCGTGTGCACGGTAAGTTTGCGGACCCTGAAGGGATATCGCTTTCGCAGATAATGTCCGAATGTGTTGATCAACGGATTCATTCATTTTCCCGCCAATTTCTCCGTTCGATTCTGCAGCCGGTAAACCACTTCCGGAACCTGCATACGCGACACGGACCGGACAGCGAACATGGGTGAAGCCTGTATAGAATGGTACGGGAATCATCGATAATATTCAAGGCTTTTTTACGGTGGCTATCAGAGAGAACATTCTTCCCTCAGTGAAAAGACCCAATCCATCCGAAACCTTCACGTTTGCGTTTCCTGCATTTTTCCCTTGCTTTGATCCCGATTTCAGAGTATAATAAGGTAAAACAAGTCGTTCAGACGGAAACGCATGGACGAAAAACCATTGCTGAAGGGGGAAGGACAAACCGGCCATGAAACGTCGAATCATCGTATTTCTCGTTCTGACAGCCGTCAACCTGTGTCCGCTGACCGCCCAGGTGATTGAAAAGGTTGTGCCGGGGTATGTGCTCATCAACACGGACATCGGTTTAGGCGAAACTGGAAAAACACTCTGGGTCTACCGGCTCAGCGGAGAGAATATCTATTATATCGGCAGGGTTAAAATCCTGCGGTTTCAAGAGGGTAAAACCGCCGCTCAAATAATTCATGAAGCACCTCTTCTGAATATTCAACAAGGCGATCGGGTTCTTGGCGAAAGGATTCAAAGCGGCAAGCTCTCTCAGCCGCCCTCCCGAATGCAGGAAACACCCCGGCAGCCGGCCTCGGAACCCGTGCCCGAGACCAGAGGGAGAACCGAACCGGATTTCCCGACGCAGCCATCCGGACCGGCTCCGGCACTGGGGATTCGTGTCGCCCGTTTCATGCCCCGGGCCGGATTGAGCGGTTTTGAAGATTCCTATTTGATCGGACTGTCCCTGCGCCTGCTGCAGGCCGGACGTCACGGGCTTCGCGTGGAAGCCGCATATCCATTCCTAACCCTGAAAACTCCCGGCGCCTTGGACATTCAGACCACCCTGATCACCCTGCATCTGGTGAATCATATTCGAATGGGCGAACAGGGCCATTACGATATCGGCGGGGGCCTGTATTATTTTCATGCCAGAGCCGTCATCAACGGAGAGTCCATCACGGAAAGCGATCCCTTCTGGGGCTTCTTTTTCGGCTATTCCATCGATATTCCTGTTGTCAACGGATTCGCGGCAGCCCCCTATTTCAGAATTCATGTCTATCAGCAGGAAATCGCGCCGGGCACAAAGGAGTGGAGCGGTTTCATGACAGGCGGAGTGACTGTCCATATCCCTGCCCTATAGATTCCGGGTATAAACAATCAATTAATGGGAGGAACTATGAAGCGGGTTATCATCGGCATTCTGCTGCTGTCAGCCGCGGCCGCATTCGGCCAGATCGAAAAAGGCGACACGGAAATCAGTTTCATGGGCTATTTCGCCACTTTCGTGGGCGAAGATGTGGACGCCAACGGCATGGGTTCGCTCCAGTTGAGTTACGGCAAGTATGTCACTCCGTTTCTTCAGTTCGGAGTGGCTCCGACCGTCTCTTTTTACACCTTCACGGATTTCGACGGGGAAACATCTGTCAAGGCCGAATTCAGCGGCTCCGTATTCGCCCATATGAACCTGGCCCGCGCCTCCAGGATCATCCCCTACCTGACCGCTCAATACTATCAGTTCACCTTTGACATTCCGGAAGACGCGGAATTCACGGACTTCGGCTACGCCAACGTGGGCATGGGCTTTAAAAATTTCATCAACGAATACGCTTCTTTCAATGTCCTGGCCACCTATGGTTTTTCCATGGCCCCCGGAGCCGAGGGAGGAATTATCATGGTCATGACAGGACTCTCGATTATCTTTTAACGGGGACATTCCATGAAACGCATCGCATGCGTCCTTTTTTCGGTTCTGATTTCCGGATCGGCCCTGGCCCGGTTCTCCCTGTACCTGGACAATCAGATCCCGGTTTCCGCGGAACGGGTAACCTGCATGAAAATCAGCCCCAACGGCCGGTTTCTCGCACTGGCCGACAATCAGGGAACGATCTATCTGTGGGATCTGAACGCGAAGAGAAAACTGCATGAATTGAAGGGCCACAGAGGAAAGGTCAACGCCCTGATCTTTGACACGCAGAATCAGCGGCTGCTTTCAGCCGGAGACGACCGGAACATTCTGGTTTGGGACCTTTATTCGGGACAGCAGGAGAACAAGCTGTCGGATTTCCGCAACAGCGTTCTGACCCTGTCCCTCTCACCCGATGACCGGTTTCTCGCCGCCGGAGGCCGTCAAAAAGACATCCTGCTCTGGGAGTTTCCTTCCGGCGTGCTCAAGGGAAGGCTGGCCGGACACAAGCGGACCGTTTTCGGTCTGGCCTTCTCCGTGAACGGCGATCAGCTTCTGTCCGTAAGCGAGGACAAACAGCTGATACTCTGGAATCCTCAAACCCGGAATATCATCCGTAAAACCTCCATCGAAGCGCGCACTCTGTCCGGATCCGGCCTGGACATTCAATCCGCGGATTTCAGCTTCGACAGGCAGTTCGCGGGCATCGGCATCCAGGAGCATATCCTGGCCAAGGGCGGACGAAGCATGATCTTTAAGTACAACCTCTCCTTTTATGACTGGAACACAGGCGCGGAAATCGCCACGCTCAGCGGCAACCGGAAAGACATCGAAACCTTTGCCATCACTCCGGACAAACAGTACGCGGTCACGGACAACTCCACCCTGCAAAATCCCGAGCTGGCCGTGTGGCACATTCAGAAGGGCATCATCGAGCAGACCATTCCTCTGGACGGGGATATCACATTCATCACCTTTTCCAAAGACGCGAAATGGCTCGCCGCCGCCTGCGAGGATCCATCGAACCGTTTTCAAAGCCGGGTCAATGTCTGGCA
>DSAB01000105.1 GCA_011388275.1 bacterium
AGAAACAATAGCGGAAATAAAATAGGCATAAGGTAAACTAAGAATGAAATTTTAATAATAAGAAAAAGGAATAACAGGTTTTTCCCGGTACAAGTCGCCAGCCTTAAAAGATGAGAAAAATTTTTATAAAAAATAATATTTCTTATTGACTCTAATGATCAAATGATTATCTTAAATAAGGGTTGCCCGATTCCAGTGGCTTCGACCGCTTTCTGTAATGGGGATCTGTTCCTGCAAGCTACCATTGGGCGATACGGCGCGACGCAGACGGCCCAGCAGCCCAGGCAATCAATGTCCGCACAAGGCTTCAGGCTCTGGCCGCAATCAAAAACGACTATTAAACCTGTCCACATTTTCTTTGGATGATCTGCTTGTCATCGAACTGTCATGAGGTGCCGCCGAAAATGACGAAACGGCCGAAAGACTCTTTCACGGTTTTCAAATCCCAAAGATCTTTCTGTCTTTACGGCGTTCTCTCGTCTTCCATTTCGGGCAAGGATCTGTTTATCCAACCATCGGATCGATTTTGAAGGAGAGCAATATGACTTATAAGAATCTCGATTTTCAGACGGAAGGACGCATGGGGTTCGTTCGAATGAACCGTCCGGACGCCATGAACGCGCTGAATACGGAGACGTTTCATGAACTGATCCATGTACTCGACAGGCTGGAAAGAGACGATGCCGCGGATGTGGTCATTGTCACGGGTGAGGGAAAGGCTTTTGTGGCCGGCGCCGACATTGTTGAAATGAAGGACATGGACGGACAGCAGTCCAGAGCCTTTTCCCGGCTCGGTCAGTACGTGTTCCGCCGCATGGAAACAATGGATATTATCTTTATCGCGGCCGTGAACGGTTACGCTCTGGGGGGGGGCTGTGAGTTCGCCATGGCGTGCGATTTGCGTATCGCGTCGGAAAAAGCGAAATTCGGTCAGCCTGAAGTGAACCTGGGCGTAACACCCGGTTTCGCGGGCACGCAGCGGTTGCCCCGGCTCATCGGTAAGGCACGGGCCATGGAGCTTCTGGTGACAGGTGAAGTGATCGACGCACACGCGGCCCTGGCCTACGGGCTTGTCAACCGGATCACGGAACCGGAAGATTTGATGGATGAGGCGAAAAGCCTGGCCGCAAAGATCATTGCCAAAGGGCCGGTATCCGTTCGCATGGTCAAGGCGTGTGTCAACCGCGGTATGCAGGCCGATATCGACACGGGCGGCGCTTTCGAGTCCGACGCGTTCGGTCTGTGTTTCGCTTCCGGCGAAACCCGAACGGGCATGAGCGCCTTTCTGGAAAAACGGGAACCCGATTTCAGGCGGTCATGAGCCTTTTTCGAGTATATTGAATGAAACACAGAATGTATCTGTTTTCTGAAACGCCGATTGCCGCCGGCGGTCAAATGATAATTTTTATAGATCAGGAGGAATCGGAATGACCCTGGATGAACGTTTGGAAAATGTCGCCGTTCTCGGAGCAGCCGGAAAAATGGGAAGCGGTATCGTTCTGCTTCTGGCTCAGGAGATGGCCCGACTGAAAGTACTGAATCCCGACAGGAGCTATCACCTCTATGCTGTGGATATCTCGGAGAAGGCACTGGACGGTTTGATGGCCTATCTGAGAGCACAGGCGGTCAAGGCCGCGGAAAAGGGTTGTGTCATGCTCAGAGAGCTGTATAAGAACCGGACAGACCTCGTGGAAAATTATGATATCATCGACCAGTTCACCAATGATGTTGGGAGCGTGATTCGTCCCACGACTGAATTGAGTATGGCCGGAAAAGCCCGAATGGTCTTTGAAGCCATTGTGGAGGATGAGGAGGTCAAAATCAGGATCCTGAAAACGCTTGACGGACTTTGTCCCGATGACACTTTTTATTTTTCCAATACATCCTCGATTCCCATCCATATACTGGACGAGGGAGTGGGACTGGATGGATGCATCATCGGCTATCATTTTTACAATCCGCCGGCTGTTCAGAAGCTTGCAGAACTCATCTCCACTCAGAATACTCGCAAAGAACTGATTGATATTTCTCATGAGATCGCCAAACGGCTCAGGAAGAAAATCATACCCTCAAATGACGTGGCGGGTTTTATCGGAAACGGACACTTCATGCGGGATATTCTTCATGCGGTTGCCGAGGTGAAAAGAATCGCGGGCACATTCCCCGGGGTCGAAGGGATCTATGCTGTCAACAAAATCAGTCAGGACTTTCTGATTCGGCCTATGGGTATTTTTCAGCTTATCGATTATGTGGGCGTGGATGTCTGCCAGCTGATCATGAAGGTGATGACCGCTCATCTGCCCGATGAGACTCTGGAAAGTGACCTCATCAACCGGATGGTCGGGAAAAAAGTCATCGGAGGACAGTATGCCGACGGCGGTCAGAAAGACGGTTTTCTCAAATATGAGAAGAACCGGCCAGTGGGTGTGTATGACATCGATAAGGGACAGTATGTGATGTTCGACATGGACGGGTGGACGAAGAAAGTCGACGACCGGCTCGGCCCGCTTCCCGAAGGATGGTCCGCCTGGCGGAAACTGCTCATGGATCCCAAAAAAGAGGAGAAGCTCCGGATCTGTTTCGGCAATCTGAAAACCATGGATACACCGGGTGCGGAGCTGGCAAAGGCCTATTTCAAGCGGTCTGAAGAAATCGGTAAGGGCCTGGTGAAAGACGGCGTCGCCCAAAACGCGGAGGATGTGAACGGTGTTCTGACCAACGGCTTCTACCATCTCTATGGACCCATCAACGATTATCTGGCATAAGGAGGCTTATCCATGAAGAGAATGCGGAAACCGGTATATTTCACAGCGGGTTACAACACCGTTTCTTTTGGATCGGGCCGAAAGGAGTTTCACCCCAAGAAACCCCGTCCCGGCCTGGAGCATTATATCAACGAGGCGGGAAAGGGCGTTCTGGAACAGATCAGCGATCCGGATTCGATCGACGAAGGCGTTATCGGTAATTTCATGGCCGCGCGTTTCAACAGGCAGGGTAATCTGGCCAGCCTGATGGTGAACATCCACCCGTCCCTGCAGTATAAACCGATGGTCCGGGTGGAAGGAGCCTGCGGTTCGGGCGGTCTCTGTCTGACTACGGCCGTAAAATCCGTTTTATCCGAGACCGCGGATGTGGTTCTGGGTGTGGGAGTGGAAGTGCAGAATACGGTCAAGGCCATCTACGGCGCCGATATTCTGGCCGGGGCCGGGCATTACGCGGGAGAGCGAAAAGAGGGTCACGCCTATTTTTTCCCGGCCAAATTCTCAGACCGGGCCGGAGCCTGCTATGCCAAATACGGGCATGACAAGGTTCGGCAGGCCATGGCCCGCTGGTATGAGCAGGCCATTCTCAACGCCCGGAAGAATCCCAGGGCCCAGGAATATCACAACCGCATCGATGATCTGTTCGCCGCGGGAATGACACCGCCCAATCCCAGGGCCTTCTGCGAACATATCAATATTTACGACTGTTCCAAGGTGTCCGACGGAGCCTCGGCGCTCATTGTGGCTTCCGAAGAAGGACTGGATAAAATCGGCATTCCCAAATCCAGGGCCGTCGAGCTGGCCGGATTCGGCGTCGCGGTTGCCGACATCACCCAGCCGCCGCCGGATCAGACAAAAATGACCACCGTGGCCGCTGCGGTTAAAAAAGCCTATGAAATGGCAGGTATCACATCGAAAGATGTGGGAGTTCTCGAAGTTCATGACTGTTTCACCATCGGCGGTATACTGGAACTGGAGGCGGCTCAGTTTGTGGGTGAGGGGGAGGCCTTCGATTTTGTCCTGGATGGCAAAACCCGGTTCGATGCCGGGATACCCACCAATGCCACGGGCGGCCTTATCGGATTCGGCCATTATACGGGTGGAACGGGCGTGCGCGAAGCCGTGGATCTGATTCATCAGCTGACAGGCCAGGCCGGTGACAGTCAGGTAAGCGTTCCGTCCGATCGTCCCTATGGCCTGATGATCAGTATGGGAGGCAATGATAAGACCGTGGTATCCTGTATCTTTAAAAAGACTTCCTGAAAACGGCGGCCGCCGTCAGGAGAAAGGATTCCGGGAACCTTATGGAAGAGCGAAGATTGATTTCGATGCTGTCGGATGAGGCGCACGAAAAGTTCCGTCAGAAGATTCAGGCGTTCGCCAGGGATGTCGTCGCCCACCGGGCCGGGGAAATTCAGCAGAAGGAAGAATTTCCCATGGACATTGTCAAAGAGATGGGCAGACAGGGGTGGATGGGCCTTCCCATTCCGAAAGCATACGGCGGCGCCGGTCTGGACAATTTGAGTTATATCATCGCCGTGGAGGAGATCTCCAGAGTGTCCGGCTGTGTCGGCATCACCCTGGCCGCGCATACCTCGCTGGTCGTCTGGCCGATCTATACACATGGAAATGAAGCCCAGAAAAAGAAATATCTCGTTCCTCTCGCCCGCGGAGAGCATATCGGTTCTTTCGGGCTCACCGAGGCCAATGCCGGGTCCGACGCCGGAGCCACGGAGACCATGGCGGTTTACCGGGACGGGCGCTATGTGATCAACGGCATCAAGCGGTTCATTACCAACGGGACCTGGGCCGATACCGTGATTCTCACGGCTTCTCATGACCGCTCTCTGGGCGTTCACGGCATCAGCGCCTTCATCGTGGAAAAGGGCACGCCGGGATTCAAGACCATACGCAAAGAGGACAAACTCGGGCTCCGCGCTTCCGATACGGCCGAGCTCGGCTTCGAAGACTGCGAAGTGCCGGAAGAAAACCTTCTCGGCGTCAAGAACGAAGGGTTCAAGGTATTCATGGAGACCCTGGACGGGGGGCGCATCAGCATCGGCGCTCTGGCTTTGGGCGAAGCCCAGGGGGCCCTGGATGCGGCCGTCGACTATGTGAAGGAACGGGGTTTGGGCCGGTCTCAGGCGGTTCAGGCTGCCATCGCCGACATGACCATGGACGTTTCGGCCGCGAGGCATCTTATCTATCACGCGGCCCGTCTCAAAGACCTGAAACTCACCGTGACCCTGGAAGGCGCCATGGCCAAACTCTATGCGTCCGAAGTGTCCATGAGGGTCAGTTCCAGGGCGATTGACATCATGGGCATGGAGGGTTTGACGCCGGCTTATTCTCCGGAGCGCTTTTTCAGAGACGCCAAGTTGAACGAGATCGGGGAGGGCACTTCGGAGATACAGCGCATCGTCATCGCGAGGCAGGTTCTGGGAAAACGTTGAGCGAACCAACGACAGCACTCAAGTGAGGAGGTAAAATGAATTTCGAGCTGGATTCCAATCAGAAACTCATCCAGGAGATGGTCCGGGAATTTGCCGTCAAGGAGCTGGAGCCTACGGCTGTGGAAATCGATCAGTCCCGGGAGTTTCCGTGGAAGAACATTCGGAAAATGGCGGAACTGGGACTGATGGGCATGATCGTTCCCGATGAATACGGCGGAGGGGGCATGGATTTCCTGAGTCTGGCCATTGCCGTGGAAGAGATTTCGCACGGCTGTGCCTCTACGGGCGTGATCGTGGCTGTCAACCAGACGCTGACAGCCTATCCGATCATGCAGTTCGGCACGGATTCACAGAAAAAGAAGTATCTGCCCGTGCTGGCCGGCGCCCAAAAAATCGGAGCGTTCGCGTTGACTGAAGGCAGCGCGGGTTCGGATCCGGCCGGCATGGAGACAACCGCCAAACTGGACGGGGATCATTACATACTAAACGGCTCCAAACGGTTTATCACCAACGGCGAAGAGGCGGGCATATTCATCGTGTTCGCCGTGACCGACAGGGAGAAGGCCCATAAGGGAATCAGCGCCTTTATCGTTGAGAAGGAATTTCCGGGTTTCGCGGTCGGTCAGCATGAAGACCTGATGGGGCTTCGGGCTACGGGCAACTGCGAACTGATGTTCGATGATTGCCGGGTTCCCAAAGAGAATCTGCTGGGTGAAGAGGGGCAGGGGTTCAAGATTGCCATGAACACCATCGATACCAGCCGGATCGATATCGGAGCCCAGGCCGTGGGCATCGCCCAGGCGGCACTGGATGCGGCGGTAAAATATTCCAAAGAGCGGAAAACCTTCGGCAAACCCATATGCGAATATCAGATGATTCAGGATAAACTGGCGGAGATGGCCTGCCGAATCGACGCGGCCCGCCTTCTGGTTTACCGGGCTGCGGCCGTGAAAGACGCGGGCGTGTCCAGATACACCAAGGAAGCGGCCATGGCCAAATACATGGCCTCCGAGGCCTGCATGTATGCCGTGCGCGAAGCGGTCCAGGTCTACGGGGGATATGGATATACCAAGGATTATCCGGTGGAGCGTTTTTTCCGTGATTCCAAGGTTATGGAGATCTACGAAGGAACCTCCGAAATCCAAAAAATCGTGATTGCCCGGAGCTTATTATAACATAAGGAAAACCCATGGCTGTTGAAGGCGCGATTCTCTGCAAAGAGCTGGAACTGTACGGATGCATACAGTGCGGACGATGTTCGGGCGGTTGTCCGGTATCTGCGCGTTCCGCTTTGAATCCCCGGAAACTGATCTATGAAGCGCTTCTAAACGTCCGGTTTGTACCTGTCGAAAGGCCTGAAATCTGGGAGTGCACGACCTGCGCCACGTGCGCGGAACGCTGTCCGAAGAAAGTGCAGCCTTATCAGGTCGTACTGTCCCTGCGTTCCGATGTGATCGAAGGCGGGCGTGTCAAACCGGCCCTGCGCGACGCGATGGAGAGCACGCTGATACACGGCAATCCCTGGGGCAGGGGCCGGGAGAAACGGTCGGAGTGGATGGCCGGTGAAGAAGTGCGCGTTCTGGGCGAGACCGAATCCGCGGACCTTCTCTATTTTGTCTGCTGCACGGCCTCTTACGATCCCAGAGTGCAGAACCTGACCAGGGCCATGGTGAAAGTGCTTCGCGGCGCGGATATCCGATTCGCCGTTCTGGGAAACGCCGAGACCTGCTGTGCCAATGAAATGGGGGAGCTCGGCGAGAAAGGCCTTTTCGAGATGATCCGGGACAGCAACGTGGAACTGTTCCGCAAGTACAGTTTTCCCCTGATGATGACCACCTCGCCTCACTGTTTTCACACTTTTGTCAATGATTATCCGAAGATGCCTTTTGAAGTGGTTCACTACACTCAGCTGATGAGCCGGTTGATCAACGAAGAACAGCTGAAATTCACCGGAGAACTGGCGAAAAAGGTGACCTATCATGATCCGTGTTTTCTGGGAAAACAGAACCGTATCTTCGATGAACCGCGTCACATTCTTCGTTCCATACCCGGGCTGGAGTATCTGGAAATGGACCGGTCCCGCGAACGGAGTCTGTGCTGTGAAGGCGGCGGGGGACGCATGTGGATGGAATCAGAGGGTTCAGGGGAAAGGCTGGCCGAGGTTCGCGTGAAAGACGCCGTGAGCATGGGCTCGGAGATTCTGGCCACCGCGTGCCCTTTCTGCCTGTTGACTCTGGAGGACGCGGTCAAGACCACGGGAAACGAGGACAGAATACAGGTTCGGGACATCGTGGAACTGATGGCCGAGGCCATGTGAGAGTCATCGCGGAAGCGATTCGAATCAACGAAAGGAGTATCTGCCTATGGAACTGGTCGTTTGTATAAAAAGGGTGCCGGAAACGGCGGAGGCAGAGATCAGAATAGACGCCTCGGGCAGAGACATTGTCCGTGACGGACTGGTGTATACCATCAATGAGGCGGACAACTATGCCCTGGAGGAAGCGCTTCTGATCAAGGAGCGTGAGGGCGGCACAATAACGGTCGTCACCATGGGATCGCGTGAATCGGAGGATACGCTGCGCATGGGACTGGCCAAGGGTTCGGAC
>DSAB01000141.1 GCA_011388275.1 bacterium
GAACTGGAAAAACCTGAGCACAGGCGCGCGATGCGCGTATAACAACAACGCGGGAACAGCCGAAACTTACGGATATCTGTACAACTGGTTCGCGCTGAACGACAGCCGAAACATCGCTCCCGAAGGCTGGCGCGTAGCCACGGAAGCGGACTGGCAGACTCTGGCCAATAGTTTGGGCGGCACGGCCGAAGCCGGCGGCAAGATGAAAGAAGCGGGCACCACGCACTGGCAGGCCCCAAACACGGGCGCTACCAATGAGAGCGGATTCACCGCGCTGCCCGGTGGATGCCGCGACCTGAACGGCAACTTCTACCTGCTGGGAAGGGTCGCCTATTTCTGGACGGCCACCGCCATCGACGCGAACGGAGCGTGGAACCGGGTTCTGAGTTATGAGGATACCATCCTGAACAGTGTCGGACCCAACAAGACGAACGGATTTTCCGTTCGGCTGATCCGGGAATAAAATGGCTGCCCGGGATGAATATCCCGGGATGATCGGCAAAATCTGAAGAATCCCCGGTGAGCGGAGTGCGCGACAGCCGAAAGCCCCCGCAGACAGAACAACCCGGCCCCGCATGCATCAGAGCATACGGGGCCGTTTTCCATTGAATCAAAAAGCGGTTTCAATGCCCAGATGAACGGTTCTGGGCAGTGTGGGCCCGTATACATAGCCGGGGTCCCGGTCCCTTCCGAAATCAAGATCTTTCTGATAGGCGTTGAATAGATTCTTCAGTCCGATGTGAATCTTCGTGTTGATCCCCTGATTCAAGGGAAGCTGAATCGTCATTCCCACATCCGCCTGGAGAAATACATCGCTCTCTTTCAGCAGCAGCAGGGGATCTTCCTGTCCTTCCACAGGGATTTCATGAGGAATTTTGGCTTTACCGAGATATTGGCCGTGCAGGTAAAGATCGATCTTTTCGCCTGCGCTATAGAAGAGACGGATGTTTCCGGTCAGATCCGGTGTTTTCAGAAAATGGCACGTTTCAAAATCTTCCTGAAAATCATCAAATAGGCTTTCTTGCAGGGTCATTCCTGCGCGGGCCTCAAACGCGATGAATGGGCGGATTCCGAGATCCAGCTCGATTCCTTTTACCGAGGCGCCGCCGCTGTTCACCCGTTCCCAGAGTTCGGTGACATCCTGTTTGGAGACGAATCTTTCAGTGAATGAATCGGACAGCCTGGTGTAAAAAGCGGTAAAGGACAGCATGGCGGGTATTTCCTGAAGGTATCCCAAATATTCAACCCCGCCGGTAACGGTATAGCTCCGCTCTTCTTTCAGATCCGGGGAATTTCGTATGATACGCTGGTCTCCTTCGACACCGCATATATGCAGGTCTTCATCATACGTCTGCGGCGGCTTGAAGCCGGTTGTATAGGCCGCCCTCATGGTGATGCCCTTTCCCAAGGCGAATTTGCCGTTGATTCTGGGACTTAAAATCCAGTTGTTGATTTCAGAATGCCTGTCGGCACGGATACCGGCCACAAGTTCGATTTGATCATCGCTTCCGAAGTGAACATTGTCCTGAATGAACAGGCCTGTGTTGATGATCCGTTCGTCCAGGTAATAAGCGGTCTCGGCGGCGGTTTCATCTTTCAGACGGTCGACCGAGTGCTGGAAACCTCCGGTCAGGAGATGATTGCCCAGGCGGAGATTGGACTGAAATCCCGTGATGTGCAGGGGGTTGTCGGTTTTACCGTAAAAGGCCAGGGCATCCAGACGGTCCTGATCGGTGTCTCCGCCCAGGCCACCGAAATAGGATTTTCGGTTGATGATGGAGAAAGAGTGGTACAATCGATAATCAAAGGCCGTGGAAGGGTGATGCGACCATCGAACCGTGCCTCCTGAGCGCCAGTGCTCGATCCACTCCGCAATGTCGGCCTCATGAGGAGGGAGATCGAACTTGTTGCCTCCCCGGCGTTCTTCGTGAATACGGTGAAAAGAGGTCAGAAGCTCGGTGTTTTTAAAGGGCTGATAATACCATTTAAAGCCCATGGTTTCGTTGCGGATTTCGCCCAATTGACTGAATCCGTCATTGTTATGATCATAAGGTGCGCGGTCCCGAAAGGAACCGAATATATACGCGCCCGAATTTCCGTTTCCGAAAACGGTTTCAGCCACCGCGCCCAGATGCCGGTCCGGTTTGCCTTCGATCAGGTTGTTGCGGTATTTGATCCGAACCTGATTGGTGACCGGTCGCCGGGTGATCATGTTGATCACGCCGGCTATGGCTCCGCCGCCGTACAGAGAGGATCCGCCGCCTTTTACGATTTCGATCTGATCGACCATCTCTTCGGGAAAATGCTCCAGCCCGTAGACGCTGGCGAGACTGCTGACAACAGGATCTCCGTCGATCAATATCTGGGAATACTTGCCGTCAAGCCCCAGAATGCGGACCTGGGTGAAATTGCAGTTCTGACAGTTGTTTTCCACCTGAATGCCCGTGTGAAAGGAAAGCGCCTCGGCCAGATTGCTGGCCTGTTTCCGTTCGATCAGGCGGCGCGGAATGACTTCGGTGCGGACCGGCATGTCGGCTATCAGGTGGGGAGTGGATGTTCCCGTGACCACCACGGCACCCATTTCCAGAATGGTGGATTCCAGTTCAAAGTCAACGCGCAATGTTTCATTCAGGCTCATGAATACCGTTCTCTGGACCCGCTTGTAGCCCATCATCGAGGAGACCAGACGGATCTCCCCCGCAGGGGCGTTACTGATTTCGTATTCACCGTTCATATCGGTGGCCGCACCTGCCGTGGTGTGCTCGATAAACACATTGACGCCGAACAGCGGTTCTCTGGACCGTGAATCGATTATTTTCCCTTTTATCACACCGCCGCCGGGAAGCGATTCATCGGCAATGGCGGAACCAGCCAGGACGAAGAGCAGGGCGGCAAGTGTTGTGTGGAGTTTGTTTTTCATGATAAAGTCCTTTCCTTATGTCTATTCGTCATCCAACACCGCCATGACCGGATGCCCTGAGATCCAATTTTCGGATTGATTGCAGACAGTCTGCTCTCGGTGCAGACGAAGGGATACTGCGTTTCAGGAATCAGGTTGACGCATTGACGAAGACAGGAGGGCCGCGCCTGCGGATCTCGCCGTAAAGCAGAGACGCGGGTATCCATAGAATGGAAAAGACTGATTGAGGATTTGATTCGTCCTTCAGCAGAAAGAGGAACAGCAGACATAAGAATGTAAAAAGAGAGTGCACATAACCGATGAGCGCCAGGAAAATAAATTCATTCCTTGAATGGGTATGCGAGGGGGCTGCCTGTGTTTTGGGGTTGTTTTTTTGAAAGGGATGGGCATGAACGACGATTTTGCCGTTCTCATCGGTGTGTACGTGAGAATAATAATATATATTAAAATGGCTCCAGATGAATGCAAGCAGGATCAGCGTGACTGTGAACAGAAGCGTTCGATCGTTCAATTTCAGTGTGCCGAGACTCATAATGGGAATTAATATAGAACAAAATGGAAACAATGTCAAGGAGAAAACGCTTGCACAGGGAAGACACACTGGCAATCCGAAATCCGAAATGCTTCTCCTCACGTTTTTCCCACTCATCTCTCCCGAAAATGAAAGAATTCAGTTGCGAAGTATCATATTTTTTTTTAGTTTAAAGAATAATTTCAGAAAGGTCAAACGGAATCGCTTCAGATCGAGGAGAGATTCTCATGCAGAACAATCACGCCATGGAAAAACGCAACCTGATCGCCCAATGGGCGTTCGACACCCGGCCCATATTGGGCCGTTTCCATTTGTGGCTCGACGATGTGGAGATCGAATGGCTGGACAACAAGGGCCATATCGAACTGCGCCATGATATTTCGTTTGCCGGCGACGCGATGGAGCGGCTGTTCATCATGACAGCCGCGGTCACCGCGCTGGGGACGCGTCTTTTCGGAAGATACGGAGAAGGCAAAGGGAAAGACAAAAAGGAACTGAACCACATTAAAAAGGACGCCGACGCGGTGAGCGCGTATATCATGAGCGAGTCGCTCTGGTACCTGACCCGGCAGCTTCCTGAAAACCACGCGGTCATGGTCTGTCTGGGCGAGGGGCTGATGCCCAAAGGCGGCGAATCTCCGGATATGGGCAGCAATCCCTTGCTCGGTTTCGGACGCGTCTATGCCCGGCCGCAGGTGGCCGTTTTTCTGGACCGCATGGTTCAGCGTCTGATCAACAATCCCGATTTCGGCTGGGACGATTTTACGGAACGGGTAAAAAAAGAGGGAGTGACGGTCTGGGGCGCGGCTATCGACACGCTGGAAAACACCAGCCGTTTTGCCAAGGGCGCGGAAACAGGTCCCATGACCGTGCTGCATCTTTTCGATCAGCCTCTTTCCATTACACGGCCTTACGAGGGGTATATGGGCAATCTGATTCTTCCCAGGGAGGTTGTGGAAAACGCGGCGAAAGAATCTCTGCTGGTCAAGTATCACACGCCGAGATCCCGGGTGATGGAAGCCATCCGCCTCACGTATCCCGATATCAAACCCGAACATGTGCATGTATGGACCCTGGCAGGGCCGACCCGCGTCAATCGCATAGGCACGCTCTGGAAACAGTGGCGGGATACCGGGGCTCATATCGTGGAAGAAGGGTACACTTTGCCCACCGGTTACCAGGTGTTCACGGATTCCGGCACCTATGCGCCGACCTATCAGGTCGGAACCTGGTTTGACGAGGCCGGAGACCGGCACCTCTTTCTGGTAGACGGATACGCGGCCACAGCCGAAGCCATGCAGGCGGCCAGCCTGGCGCCGATTCTCAATGTGGATGTGTCTCTGGCCCTGTTCAGTTCGAAATTCAATTTGTCCTGGGATGTGGAAACAAAAATCATGCATCTCGATCCGGATGACAAAGAATTTATTAAAAAGTTGTTCGCACTGGCGGGTCAACCCGTGGGGCGTGAGCAGATCGAGCTCTATCGGCAATGTATCTGTGAAGCCAGGGAAGCCGGAATGGACGTGAAGAAAAAATGGCTGGCCGCGAAAGATTTTATGCCCGATAAGAAATGGGATGTGATGGCTCTGGCCGGATACATGCTGGACGATCCCTACACGGGAGCTCCAGGCGTGCAGAAAATCGACAAGGACACGTATCGGGTCTCGGTGCGGCTCAGCACGCCGCGCGGCATGAAGCAGGTTTGTCTCAGTTTGCGCTTCATGGAACCCGAAAAGGACAGGCCTCTGGTCTGCAATCCGCTGCTGATCCGGTTTTTCAACGGAGAAGATTATGAAAACCGGGCGGTCAAGATATCCGATTCCGGGCGCATTCGAAACGAACTGCAAACGCTTTGTTCGGAAGCCATGGAGTTTTTCGGAGTCAACGGCATGCGTGTGCATTTCAACCGCATCCCCGATGACGTGATATCGCCTGAAAACCAGGTCCTGCTGCGAAAAATTCTCACCTGGTACAAGACGCATCATCCTCTCTGGTTCAGCTGGCTGGAGATCGCGGATTGATCCGGGTATTTACATAATTTCCGTGTTCCTGAATAGGAGTGTATACCAAATGAAAAATGGATGGATCACCGGCCCGGCACGCATCAAACATGGCATGTGGATTCTTTATTTAGCCGCGTGGGCGGGCCTGTTCGTGCTGTCTCAAACCGTGCATGGCCAGACAGCGGAAACGGTTCCGCATGTCAGCCGGGCCGATTTCGCCGCCTCCTACCTGCGTTTCGAACAGGCGTTTCTGACGGCTTCGCTCGATTCCGCGGAGACGGTCCGGGTGAACCGGGAGTTCGATGCCCTGACCCTGCTGTTTTTCTCCAGGAGTTATGACCGGGCGGTCCGCAAACTGCATGAACTGACGTCTTCTCTGAGTTCGGGCGGAGCGATTCCGGCCGCGGCGGCATCCCTGGCTGTTCGTGTGGAGCCTTCTATTTACGTATTCGGGCAAGATAAGAACCCGGCGCCCTTCCTGCGTATCGAGAGTCTTTACGCCCTTCCGGAGAGCTTTGTGTCGATCGATCTGGCCGCAGAGATCCGTCCACCCGACGGAAGCCCGTCTCAAAAACCGGTCTTGTGCGTTCCGTTTACAGCAGAATGGGAGGAAGGCCGGTTTATCAACATCGAACTTCCATTTCCGATCGACCCTTCAACGATCGAACCCGGCATGCATGATTTGGGAATCCGCTTGAATACAGAATTTATACGGACCGGTTCATGGACAATTGTACGGAACGATCTTGACGACGTCCGTGAGAGGAATGACAGGCGAATCGAGTCCCTCCGTATCGGTACGGAACATGAACTCAGAGACGCCCTGGAGTCCGTCAGTGCCAGAAACCGCCTGCTCGCGAGTCATCCTTCACCGGAAAACACGGCTCAGGCGGTTCTCGACCTCGCTTTACTGGCGGAGGCGGTCGAAAATGAAATTGAGGCGCTCAGGCGAAAAGAAAACCCATTCCGCGAGAGGAAGGGGGATTCCTGGCGTGTCATTCCGTTTGAAGAGCACCGGGTTCCCGTGCGTGTCTACGCGCCAGGCACCGGCAGGCCGGATGCGGGATGGCCGCTGCTCATCGCGTTTCACGGAGCCGGCGGTGATGAAAACATGTTTATGGAGGGATACGGAGCCGGGCTCATTCGAACCCTGGCCGATTCAGGCGGAGTTGTCATCGCTTCTCCATTTGCAAATGCCTTTGCCGGAGTGAACGGCACGGCTCTGTTCGACCGCCTGTTGGAGATGTTGAGCAAGGATTATTGTCTGGATATGGTGCGCGTATACCTGATAGGACATTCGATGGGAGCCGGAGTGGTTAACCGGCTGGTTCAGGCCCGCTCCCAGAAAATAGCGGCCGCTGCCTGTCTTTGCGGATTTCGGGGTTTCGGTGAGACCGTTGAATCCGTGCCGCCGGTTCTGGTCATAGCGGCCGAGCTCGATCCTCTGGCCGGTCCGGCCCGAATCCGGCCGGCCGTCGAAGAGGCCGCAGCCAGGGATCTGCCCGTAACATACCGGATGGTTCCAGGATACGGTCACACCCTCGTGGTGTCGCATAAACTTCCGGATGTTTTTACCTGGCTGACCGGACATGAAAAACGATAGGCTTCTAATCAGACCGGACGAAGGGGTATCAAGAAGTAAATCAGGAAAATCTGCGGCAGTTCTTTAACATTGAAACAGCAAATTCCATCGTTTTTCAACGTGACAGGAGGTTTTAATGAAAAATCTGAAAAAGGCAGCACTTGCGGCAGCGATTGTGATGGCGCTCGTTCTGGGCGGAGTTTTGGTATGCGGATCCGCGGAACAGGATACCAACGATTACGGCAAGGAGCCGTGGATCGTGGATATCGAAGAGGCGACTCTGAACAACGGTCTGTTCCGTGTCGCGAAATGGACCGGCCACACTCTGCAGATGACGCTCATGTCTCTGAAGCCGGGTGAAGAGATCGGTCTGGAAATGCACGAAGGGATGGATCAGTTCATCCGGATCGAAAAGGGGAAGGGCCGGGTGGTCATGGGGCTGAGCCGGGACGCGCTGGATTTCGACCGCGAGGTGTCGGACGACTGGGCGATTCTGATTCCCGGAGGATACTGGCACAATGTCATTAATACAGGCCAGGGAGAGCTGAAGCTTTATTCCATCTACGGGCCGCCCGAGCATCCCGCCGGAACCCTGCACGCCACGCCGGAGGATGATGAACATCATCATCATTGAGGGAGTTTTGGACGGCGGATTGGAGAAACCGTAATTCGTAATTC
>DSAB01000083.1 GCA_011388275.1 bacterium
GCCTGCCGGTACCGGCAGGCTGGCTGGCCCGTTCACCCGAAGCGGAAATACCGGATTGCATTCAGTACCCGGTCATCGTCAAGCCCAATCGGGAAGACGCGAGTCTGGGGATCAATGCCGGCTCCGTGATAGGGGACAGGAATTCTCTGAAGAAACGGATTCAAAGCGTGATACGGCGCTACGATCAGCCCGCCCTGGTGGAAGCGTTCATTCCCCACCGGGAGTTCAACGCGGCCGTATGGGAAAACGGCCGCGGGCCCGAGGTTCTGGCCGTGCAGGAGATCGATTTTTCGTCCATGCCTTCCGGCGAGCCGCGCATCTGCGGTTACGAAGCCAAGTGGTTCGAAGACCATCCGCTGTACCGGTCGACCGTTCCGGTCTGCCCGGCCCCCCTGGAGCCGGCGGTTCAGCGAAAGATCGAATCCATCAGTCTCGAAGCTTTTCAGGCTCTCGGCTGCCGCGATTACGCCCGGGTGGATTTCCGCATGGACGCCGAAGGAAAACTTTACATTCTGGAAGTCAATCCCAATCCCGACGTCAGCCGGAACGCCGGATTCGCCAGAGCCCTGGGCGTCGCGGGCATCGATTATACGGATTTCTGGCTCGCCCTCATCAGGCGGGCGCTGACCCGAAAGGAGACAGAATGATTCGCCCGATAAAAAAACAGGACAAGGATACGGTCATGGATCTGATCGGCCGGACGGGCATGTTCTCCGAGGCCGAGATCGGTGTGGCCGAAGAGCTGATCGACCGCACCCTGAATGATCCGGATCAGAAAGATTACACAATCATCGTCAGCACGGAAAACGATAAACCGAACGGTTATCTCTGTTACGGCCCCACGGACTGCACGGAAGGCACATTCGATCTGTACTGGATGGCCGTGGATCCGACTGTTCAGGGCCGCGGAATCGGACAGGCTCTGCTGATCCGGCTGGAAGAAACGGTGAAGGCCTCGCGCGGGAGAATGATTGTCATCGAAACATCCTCATTGCCCAAATACGAACCGACCCGCCGGTTTTATTTGAAAGCGGGATATGATGAAGCGGCGCGTATCTACGATTTTTACAAAGCCGGAGACGACCGCGTTATCTATATCAAACGATTCGACCAATAAAAGGAGTCACCGGTCATGGAGTCCTGGCAGCAGATGCTGAAACAAAGTCTCATGAAACCCGAAGACATCGCGGCGCGGTTCGGTCTTCCCCTGGAAGACGTTCAGCGTCTGAATGAAGTTTTCAAAACACGCATCACTTCCTATTACGCGGGGCTGATTCGAGAAAAAGGCGACCCCCTGTACCGGCAGATGGTTCCCGACACCGCCGAGCTGGAAGGAGCCGGAGAACCCGACCCTCTGAGTGAAGAACACGACTCTCCGGTGCCCGGCCTGGTGCACCGTTATCCGGACCGCGTGCTCTTTCTGGTCTCGCCCATCTGCGCGTCCTACTGCCGCTTCTGCACACGGAAGCGCAAAGTCGGCGACGTGTCCAAGATTCATCCGGTCCATATCGCGGCGGGCATCGACTATATCCGCCGGCACACGGAAATCCGGGACGTGATTCTCTCGGGAGGCGACCCGCTCATGCTCGGCGACCGCCGGCTGGAATCGATCCTGAAGCGCCTGCGGGCCATTCCCCATGTGGAGATGCTCCGCATCGGAACCCGGATCCCCTGCGTGCTGCCCCAGAGGATAACGCCCGAACTCACGGCCATGCTTCGAAAATACCATCCTCTGTACATGAATGTGCATTTCAATCATCCCGACGAGCTCACGGAGGAAGCGGTAAAGGCCCTGGGGCTGCTGGCCGATGCCGGCATTCCCCTGGGCAATCAGACGGTGCTGCTCAAGGGAGTTAATGACGATCCGGAAGTCATGAAGAAACTCGTGCGCAAGCTGCTTCAGGCGCGCGTCCGGCCCTATTATATCTATCAGGCCGATTATGTGAAGGGAACGGAACATTTCCGCACTCGGGTGGAAAAAGGCCTGGAAATCATGGAAGCCCTGAGGGGATGGACTTCGGGACTGAGCATTCCCCAGTTCGTCATCGACGCGCCCGGCGGGGGCGGCAAGATTCCCCTGCTGCCCAATTATGTGCTCTCCTTCGGGGATGACGTGATTCTTCGCAATTATGAAGGGAAGATATTCGTGTATCCCCAGGTCGGAAAAAAGGAAAAGAGGGAAACGCCCCGCAGGAGAAAACCGGAACGGGTCGCGGAGTGCCCGATGCTGCACAGCCATTAGGCGCCGGCGCCGTACCGCCTGTTCATCGGAAAGACCGGACATTCCGGGGGAAAACATGTTCCGCATACGCCGTATCGATGACGCTCTGCTGGCCGCCAACCGTCGGGCCATTGAGCAGGTTCAGGCCATTTTTATGGAGCAGTTTCCCGAAGCCGACGCGGATGACATCCTGCATCTGCCCGAGAAACTGAAAAATCCCTTTAAAACGGGATTCCGGAACATCCTGTTCGTGGCCGAAGGCCCGAAGACGCGGGTCGAGGGTTTCGCCCTGCTCTACCATGAACCGGACCTGCATTTCTGTTATCTGGACTATCTTTCGGCCGCTCCCCTGATGACCGGCCGAGGCATCGGCGGGGCTCTTTACGAACGGCTTCGCCGGGAAGCCGCGGCCCTGCGCGCGATCGGCCTGTTCTTCGAATGCCTGCCCGACGATCCGCGCCTCTGCCCGGACCCGGCTGTTTTAAAACAAAACCGCCGGCGCCTGCGGTTTTACGAATATTACGGGGCGCGCCCCATTGTCCATACAGCGTATGAAACACCCCTCAAAGAAGGCGAAGACAATCCGCCCTATCTGGTTTATGACGACCTGGGAACCGGGCGGCCTCTGAGAAGAAAAGCGGCACGGGCCGTGGTGCGCGCCGTTCTGGAGAGAAAATACAGAGACATATGCCCTCCCTCTTATGTGGAAAGAGTGGTCCGTTCCTTCGTGGACGATCCGGTTCAAATCCGCGCGCCGCGGTATCTGAAGGAGGAAAAAACGGTTCCGGTCATCGCCGTTCCCGCCGACCGGAAAATCCGCCTCATCGTGTCCGCCCGTCATGAACTGCATCATGTCAAACAGCGCGGTTATGTGGAATCGCCGGCGCGCATCGCCTCGGTTCTCAAAGAGCTCCGAAAGACATCACTCTTTGAAGAGGTTCCTGTCCGGCATTTTCCCGAATCCGTTCTGACCTGGGTGCATGATCCGGAAATGGTTGGATACTTCAAGCGGGCCACGGCCCGAATGCCGGCCGACTACGCGATCTATCCCTATGTGTTTCCCGTTCGAAACAAAGCCCGCAAGCCCGTCGAGCTCCTGGTCCGGGCCGGATACTACTGCATCGACACATTCACGCCGCTGAGCCGGAACGCGTACCAGGCCGCCCGCCACGCCGTGGACTGCGCCCTGACCGGAGCCGGTGAACTGGTCAAAGGACACCGCCTCGCCTACGCGCTGGTTCGTCCGCCCGGGCATCACGCGGAGAAAAACGCCTTCGGCGGGTTCTGCTATTTCAACTCCGCGGCCCTGGCAGCCCATTATCTGGCCCGTCAGGAGGGCCGCGCGGCCCTGCTCGATATTGATTTTCATCATGGAAACGGCAGCCAGGATATTTTCTATGACCGGGACGACGTCCTGACTCTGTCCATTCACGGACACCCCCGCTTCGCCTATCCCTATTTCAGCGGATTCAAAGAAGAGCGGGGTGAGGGCCCGGGTCTGGGTTATAATCGAAATTATCCTCTGCCGGAGCATGCCACGGTTGAGCAGTTCCAGGCCGCGCTTCAGGAGGCGCTGACGGCCGTACGGCGCTTTCGGCCCGCCTTTCTGGTCGTGGCTCTGGGTCTGGACACGGCCAGAGGCGATCCGACCGGAACCTGGATGCTCGGCTCCCGGGATTTCAGGACCAACGGCCGGCTGATCGGGGAGCTGCGCCTTCCGGTGCTGGTGGTGCAGGAAGGAGGCTACTCGCAGAGGAATCTGGGGCGCAACGCCCGGCTTTTTTTCACGGGGCTTTGGGAAGGAATGGAGTAGCCGGGGCACGGCATAAATTGTTCGCGGCTGTTGGTACCGTTGCCGGACATTTTTAACCGTATTTCCGCAATTCCTCTTCCACCCGTTCCGCCAAATAAATCTTCAGCAGCGACTGATAGGGCACATCCTTTTTGTTGGCCAGGAATTTCAATTCCTCGATCATGCTTTCCGGCAGCCTCAGGGAGATGGTTTTAAGAGTCGGCTTGAGCCTGGGCAGGGTCACGGGTTCCGAGCGGGACCAGTCGATATATTCGGAGGAATTGTGCGAGGCCCAGAATTCTCTTTCCTCCTCCTCCGTCCGGAATCTGGGGATCTCTTTTTTATCTGTGTTTTTCATATTCTTCCCGCTCCTTTTTACTCATCTCTCGGGATGAGATCACTCGTATTTTTAAATTTCTGATTGTAAATGAAATAAATAACCTGCGGCTTCGGTCCGAACTGCCCAAAGCATAGAATCGGATCTCCGCTCCGGAATGCATTGCGTCATCGGCCAGAATCAAAGGCTGATTGAAAAATACCTGTTCACTTTCCGTGGGTGTGACGCGGTGTTTTTCCCAGTTTTTATAAATATTGTGTTTGTCCCACTCAAAACCGGTGCACGCACGCAACGCATTGTATATATCATTCATGTTGATAGTATACAATGAATATATACATTTGTCAAGGAATTTTTTAAAGAGTGAGAAAAAATCAATAAGCTGCCGGAGCACGGCATGCCGCGCCCCGGCAGTCGCGATTATTGGATATCGAAGCGGTCCAGGTTCATGACCTTGTCCCACGCGGCGATAAAATCATTCAGGAACTTCTCCGGAGAATCCTCGCAGGCATAGACTTCCGCCACCGCCCGCAGCTGGGAGTTGGCCCCGAAAATGAGATCGACACGGGTGCCCGTCCAACGGAGCTTGCCGCTCTCGCGGTCACGGCCCTCAAACACGTCTTCTTCTTTGGATGCGGCCTTCCACTCCGTATTCATGTCCAGAAGGTTCACAAAGAAGTCATTGGTGAGGGTTTCCGGCCGGTCGGTGAATACGCCGTGCCGGGTCTGATTGAAGTTGGCGTTCAGCACACGCAGACCGCCCACCAGAACCGTCATCTCGGGAGCCGTCAGCGTCAGCAGCTGGGCCCTGTCCACCAGCAGTTCTTCGGAGGTGACGGCGTATTTGGCTTTCTGGTAGTTGCGGAACCCGTCGGCGACCGGTTCGAGCACGCAGAAAGAATCCGAGTCGGTCTGCTTCTGCGAGGCGTCGGTGCGGCCCGGCGTGAAAGGAACGGTCACCTCATGGCCGGCATTCTTCGCCGCCTTCTCGACAGCCGCGCAGCCGCCCAGGACGATTAGATCGGCCAGGGACACTTTTTTGCCGCCCGGCTGCGAGCCGTTGAACGCCTTCTGAATGTCCTCCAGCTTCTTCAGCACCTCCTTCAATCGGGCCGGCTGATTGACTGCCCAGTCCTTCTGCGGCGCCAGGCGGATGCGCGCCCCGTTGGCCCCGCCGCGCATGTCGGAGCCGCGGAACGTGGATGCCGACGCCCAGGCGGTGTACACCAGTTCGGAAATGGACAGTCCCGATTCAAGGATCTTGCCTTTGAGGTCCGCGATGTCCTTCCTGTCGATGAGCTTGTGATCCACGGGGGGAACAGGATCCTGCCAGATCAGTTCTTCTTCGGGGACCTCGGGACCGAGATAGCGCGACCGGGGACCCATGTCACGATGGGTCAGCTTGAACCAGGCTCGGGCGAACGCATCGGCAAATTCTTCGGGATTTTCCAGGTAACGCCGCGCGATGGGCTCGTAGACGGGATCGAAGCGAAGCGAGAGATCCGCCGTGGTCATCATGGGCCGGTGTTTCTTGGACGGATCATGGGCGTCCACGGCCATGTCCTCTTCCTCTACGTCCTTGGCCAGCCACTGATACGCGCCGGCCGGGCTCTTGACCAGTTCCCACTCGTATTTGAACATGACTTTCAGATAGCCCATGTCCCACTTTGTCGGATGCGGGGTCCAGGCGCCCTCGACGCCGCTGCTGATGGTATCGCCGCCTTTGCCGCTGCCGTGACGGCTTTTCCAGCCGAGGCCCTGCTGTTCGATGGGCGCGGCCTCGGGTTCCGGACCGACAAGCGACGCGTCACCCGCGCCGTGACACTTGCCGAAGGTGTGTCCGCCGGCCACCAGGGCGACGGTCTCTTCGTCGTTCATGGCCATGCGCGCGAAAGTCTCCCGGACGTCACGGCCGGAAGCCACGGGATCGGGATTGCCGTTGGGACCTTCGGGATTCACGTAAATCAGACCCATCTGCACGGCGGCCAGGGGGTTCTCCAGGTCCCGCTCGCCCGAGTAGCGCTTGTCGCCCAGCCACTCATCCTCTTCCCCCCAGTAAATATCCTCTTCCGGCTCCCAGACGTCCACGCGCCCGCCGGCGAAACCGAAGGTCCTGCCGCCCATGGACTCGATGGCGCAGTTGCCCGCCAGGATCATGAGATCGGCCCAGGAGATTTTGCGGCCGTACTTCTTTTTGACGGGCCAGAGCAGACGGCGCGCCTTGTCCAGGTTCACGTTGTCGGGCCAGCTGTTGAGCGGCGCCAGACGCTGGGAACCGGATCCCGCGCCGCCGCGGCCGTCGCCCATGCGGTAGGTCCCGGCGCTGTGCCAGGCCATGCGGATGAAGAGGGGTCCGTAATGGCCGTAATCGGCCGGCCACCAGTCCTTCGAGTCGGTCATCAGGGCGTAGAGATCTTTTTTCACGGCTTTCAGGTCGAGCTTCCTGAATTCTTCCGCGTAGTTGAACTTCCCGCCCAGGGGATTGCTTTTGGCCGAGTGCTGGTGAAGTATTCTGAGATTCAGCTGGTTGGGCCACCAGTCCCGGTTGGACGTGCCTCGTCCGGTCATGGGCACAGCCGTTTTGCCCGTTACGGGACACTTGCTCTCTTTATTCATCTTTTCCTCCATGGTTTCTGATTTTTATTCATTGCCGTCGTTTTTCTCTCTTTTCTTCGGGGATCTGTTTTTAACAAGACATTTTTGGCAGATGCCAAAAAATTCGATTCGATGCCGGCGAATATCGAAGCCGGTCAGCTTTCTGGCTTTCTCGGTAATCCCTTTCTCAAAAGACATATTCAAATCCGTGATGCTTCCGCACCGCTCGCAGATCAGATGGGTGTGAGGCTCCACCCTTGCCTCGAACCGGTCGAAAGTGGATCCGAAATGGATCTTGCTGACCCATCCCTGATCGATCAGAATGTTCAGGTTGCGGTAAACAGTCCCCATGCTCAGACGGGGAAACTCCTTTTTCAACCGGCGGTATATCCAGTCGGCGGTGGGATGAACCGTCGTGGAGCTGAGAACTTCCAGGATGCGCTTCCGCTGCCGGCTCTGCCGGTAGGATTTCTCTTTAGATGTCGTTTCCATGCAGTCGCCTTATTCGTATTCGGTATGATTATTAATATAGTCATGGAAAAGAGGAATGTCAAGGGATAGTTGATCAGAAAACCGTAAGGCGAAAAGACGCGAAGCGCGGAGCGGAAAAGCATTTCGGATTTCGAATCGCGGATTGCGGATTGAAAAGACACAAAGATCGTATCGTGAACTCAAGCCAAGCGAACGCCCGGTTATTAGACCATAGACGATGGACGGCAGACGA
>DSAB01000052.1 GCA_011388275.1 bacterium
AGCCGGTATGAGCATAAAAGATAAAAGGTTGGAACCGGAAAAACTGACGGAAATCATTCTGCAAAGCATCTCCGACGGCGTTTTTACCGTGGACCGCGAATGGCGCATCACTTCTTTCAACCGGGCCGCTGAAGAGATCACCGGAGTTTCCCGCAAGGAAGCCCTGGGAAAAAGCTGCTGTGAAGTTTTTCGTTCCAACATGTGTGAGCGGGACTGCGCTCTGCGCCGGACCATGAGACAGGGAAAGCCCATTGTCGATTCATCCACCTATATTGTCGACGCGCATCAGAAACGCATTCCCGTAACGGTATCCACGGCTGTACTGAAAGACGCACGGGGACGGATCATCGGAGGCGTGGAGACTTTTCGTGACATGAGCCTGGTGGAATCGCTGCGAAGGGAAATTGCCGGCCGGTGCGGCGCGGCCGATCTGATCGGAAGAAGCCGGGTTATGGAGAAAATGCTTCAGCTGCTGCCCCGCATCGCGGAAAGTGACAGTACGGTCCTGATCCAGGGGGAGACCGGGACGGGAAAGGAGCTGGTGGCCCGGGCCGTTCATGATCTGAGTCCGCGCAGGGATCATGCGTTTGTGGCCGTGAATTGCGGGGCGCTGCCCGATACCTTGCTGGAGTCGGAACTCTTCGGATACCGGGCCGGAGCCTTTACCGGTGCGGAAAAAGACAAGCCCGGCCTCTTCGAGGAAGCTTACGGAGGCACCCTGCTCCTGGATGAAATCGGCGATGTCAGCGCGGCGTTTCAGATTCGTCTTCTGCGGGTGCTGCAGGAGAGGACGTTCACCCCCCTGGGCGGCACGAAACCGGTGAAGACGGATGTCAGGGTTTTGGCCACAACCCATCGGGATCTGGAGGAGAGGGTGGAGAAAGGCCTGTTTCGACAGGATCTGTATTATCGCATTCATGTGGTCTGTCTGAATGTGCCGCCGCTGCGTGAGCGAAAGGAAGATATTCCCGCCCTGGTGCGGCATTTCATCGAAAAACTGAATGCCAGGCAGGGATGCTCGGTGACCGGTATCAGTCCTGAAGCGCTTCATCGTCTGATGCGTCATGAATTTCCCGGAAATATTCGGGAACTGGAGAACATCATCGAACATGCCGTTGCCCTGTGTCCTGAAGGTGTGATTCAAACAAACTGTCTTCCCGGAGTCGCTGAACAGGCACATTCCACGGAGCCGGGGATTCGGGCGGGTCGCCGGGCCAAGGAGGCTCAAATGATACTGGACGCGCTGAAGCGGAACGAATTCAACCGCCGGGCTGCCGCCCGTGAGCTGGGCATTCACAAGAGCACTCTTTATCGAAAAATAAAATCACTCAAGCTGGAGCTTCCTTCAGCCCGCGCGTCTGGTTCGGAAAAGGAACGATAGTCGCAAAATCGCGACGACGAAGGTTCGCATAGTCGCAGATTTGCGACTCGACAAGACAAAGTCGACAGGATCCTGAATTATTACAAGTGCAATCAATATCAATATGAACAAGCTGATAGGGTGCGCTTGCGAAAAGAATGCGAGCCTTGGCATGCCTCTTGCATGCTCTGCATTCAGAAGGAGACGGGTTCATGAACAATGTGGCTGTCGCCGTATGGAATCACCGGATCTCTCCGGTTTTCGACAGTTCGACCGCCGTTTGGGTGGTGAATGCCGATGATCCGCAGCACGGCGGAAAAACCGTCCGGCTGAGGTCCGTGTCGCCTCTGGAAAGGGCGCGGGAACTTCAGAATCTGAAAGTCCATGTCCTGCTCTGCGGGGCGGTCTCCATGGACTACGCGCGGTTCATCGAAATGCACGGAATCCGGATCATCCCCTTTCTGGCAGGCGGAGCCGAAGAAGTACTCGAAGCCTATCTGAACCGCCGGCTTTCACAGGAAGCTTTTTACATGCCGGGATGCGGGAGGCGCAGCCGGCATCGCGTGAGAAGGGGGGCGGGCGGAAGGGAAAACACCGGTGGACCCGTCAGGACATCGTGAATAACACGCAGCATGCAAACAATCAAGGAGGTTATCATGCCAAGAGGTGACCGAACAGGTCCCGCAGGAATGGGACCCATGACAGGTCGGGCGGCCGGTTATTGCGCCGGTTACGGCGTGCCCGGATACGCCAATCCCGCTTTCGGACGGGGATTCGGACGGGGATTCGGTCGGGGTTGGGGTATGGGATTGGGACTCGGATTTCGCGGAGGACGGGGAAGAGGCTGGTTCCCCCCGGCCGGCGGATTCTGGGGCCCCGGAACGATTCCTGACGTTCCATACGCTCCCCAGGCTCCCACGCCTCAGCAGGAGATGGAGTATCTTCGGCAGCAGGCTCAGGAGATGGGCCGAATGATGGAGGAAATTCAAAACCGAATCGCGGAGCTTGAGAAGGAGGAAGGGAAAAAATCGTAAGTCGTGAGAGGAAAAGACGTGAGGGATACAAACGTGAGAGATAAAGACGTGAGAAGAAAAAATGTGAGTTTTCTTGCGTATTTGCCTCTCACGTTTAAAAAGCCGGATAAATAATGGATGCTTTTGCCGAACAGCCATATTCCAGAAGGGACATTGTTGATTGAATTTCGCCTATGACTGCATTCCCTGCACGGTTCAGAGTTTTCTGCGGCTGATTCAGTCGAATGGTTTTCCGGAGCGGCTTCAGGAAACAGTTTTGAGGAAAGTACTGACATTTCTCTCGGAAGCCGATTACAGCTTATCCCCTCCGGCCCTGGCCAGAGACCTGCATCGAATGCTTCGCCAGATTCTGGACAATCCCGATCCTTACGCGGCCATAAAAAAGAAAACCAATGGGTTCATGCTGGCCCGATATGCCGAACTGAAAAAACGCGTGGAGAATTCTCAGGATCCCTTTCAGACGGCTCTTCGCCTGGCTGTGGCCGGCAATGTCATCGACTTTGCGGCGAAGCATCTGATGGATGTGGATGAAACCATCAACCATTCACGGATCCGGTTCGCCGTTCGCGGAGGACCCGTCATCAATGATGCCACGGTGGACGACGCCCTGGAAGTGGGGCTGGACAGACTGGCCGAGGTGATCCATACCGGGGATGACGCGCCTGGAGTGATTTGGGAAACTTCATCCGACGAATTCAAAGCCCATTACCGAAAAGCCGATGTGATCATTGCCAAGGGGCAGGGCAATCTGGAGGGCCTCAGTGAAAGGCCCGAACCCATCTTCTTTCTGTTCGTCACCAAATGCGAACGGGTGGCGGAAATGGCGGGTGTGCCGGTGGGGAGTTTTATGGTTTGGAGGAAAGGGGCTGGATGATTGATATGCCTGCCGGTTCCGGGTTTCGGGATAGCGGCGTGATCACCGGCGCGCCAGATCGGTCAAACCCTCGCCGAGGCGTTGAATCCCTTCATTAATCTCACGCTCGTCGACATTCGCGATGGAAAGGCGTATCCAATCCGAATGTTTCCCATGAAGAAAATAGTACGACCCGTGGGAGACCATTACATTGTGTTTCATCAATCGTTCCTTGAGTACGGCCTCTTCCACATCGAAAGGGAGACGAGCCCAGATGGTATATCCCCCGGCGGGCCGGGTCCAGGAAATCGTGTCGGGAAGGTAATTTTTCATGGCATCCAGCAAGCATTGCATGCGTCTGCGAAAGATCCGGTGCAGTCTTTTCAGGTTTGCGTCATAGTATCCCATGCGAATGAACTGGTCGAGGGCGGCCTGAATCGGGTGGCTGGAAGAAATATCGGTGAACCGTTTCACGGAGGCCAGTCTTTTCACACAGTTTATATCGGCTGCGATCCATCCAATACGGATTCCGGGGAAGAGCACTTTTGAGAAAGTGCCGAGATAGATGACCGTATTGTGGTGATCCATGGATTTAATGGGAAGAACCACCTTGCCGAAGTATTTCATCTCTTCTTCGAATCCGTCTTCCACGATAAGAACCTGTTTTCTGTCACACAGATCCAGAAGACACTCACGGTGTTCCTGGCTGGTTGTGATTCCTGTGGGATTCTGAAAGTTGGGGATGGTGTAGATCAGCCCGGGTGTTTCCTTTTCCAGGATTCTTTCCAGATAATCAAGATCCATCCCGTCGGGAAGCATTGGTATGCCGAGCAGGCGACATTCACAGGCCGTCAGAAGGGGCAGAATATTGGCATATGTGGGCATCTCAACCATGACGGTATCACCCGGATTGATAAATGAACGGACAATCAGATCGATAGCCTGCTGGGCACCGCTCGTGATGAGAATCTCGTCTCCGGATGCGGCGATTCCGTGCATACGAAGACGTTGGGATAATGTGTTTCGCAGGGTTTGATTACCCAACGGATCGCCGTATGCAAGGACAGCCGGCCCCTGGATCTGAAAGATCTGATTCAGGCATCTCTGGAAATCCGTAACAGGAAAGAGGCGCGTATCCAGATCCAGTTGCGAGAAATTGATAACCGGATGTGACAGAACCGGTGTCTCGTATTCCGGATGGTATACGCTGCTTTTTTCAGCCAGGATGCGGGCGAACGCGGTGGACCGACCGGACCAGTCGATTCGGCTTTCCCGACGCAGATCCAAAGTAACGGGCTGTATTCGATGCCTTATCCGTGTATATGAGCCCTGCGAGCTTTCTATATAACCGAGGGAAAACAGCTCTTCATACGCGCGGTATACGGTGGAACGGTTGACACCGAGTTTTTCCGCCAGCACGCGGGTTGCGGGAAGCGTGTCGCCCGGTTTCAGAGTCTTGTTTTCAACTGCACGGATAATTTTCTGAATGATTTGACGGTACAGAGGAATGTCCAAATGCCTGTCCACATCGAAAAGAATCATCGGGAGTCCTCTTTTGTATTCAATGCGAAGGAATGGAGTCTCTTGTCAGAATGGGGCGAGTATTCAAAACAGGGCGGCAGTGGGGACACGTATTTTGTGTAGACTCCGGTCAGCCCTGATACCGTATTAGTTTAAATGTAAGAATGAAATTGGGAGGACGCAACAGCCAAAACGAAAAAATAATCAGCCAGCCAATAATTTGATTTCTCAAATTTTCAATGTACCGGATGGATCGGTGAGTTTATTTCTCCAGGTCCTGCGTGCGGGCTGCGACCACGGAACACATAAAAAAATCGTTCAGTCGTAAATCGTGAGGCGTAAGCCGACCTCACCTTGAATGGTTTGTCGATAAGGATATATTGTTTTCTCTTACGATTTACAAGTGACGCATGACGATCTTTCCACTCCGCGCTCTGTATCAAACCCAAACGATTCCGCATCAAACCAAAACACCCCGTCAACTATACCCGACAAACAGGCGCGGGTCCGTTTCCACCCCGTGGGACCGTCCAAAACCATTGGATCGATTGTACGCGGATTGAAAATCGGCGTGACCAGATGGGTCCGTCAAAACACATCCATGTATGATGTCTGGCAGCCGTTCTGTGGGGTTACGTACCGGAGCGGAAATGGATTCGGCAGGCTCATTACCGATTATTATATTCAATTGAAGATGATTGGCTGGTTATCTATACTGTTAGAGTCGCCCATAAAAAGGATGTATACCGGTGATGATTGTGCTGCGTTATTCAGCGGCCGCGCTGCCGGAGTAGGATCCGCTGGCGGAAGAGGAGGAGGCGGAGGAGGAGGTTTCGGAAACGGAAGAAGGGACTGAATTGGATGCGTCGGAAGTCGTCATTGGGGAGGATGAGACATGAGTGGGGTGAAGTGGGCTACCGGGTCAATGCCAAACGCGGCACCCAGTTTCGCATCTGGGCCACTGGCGTATTGAGAGAACACATTATCCAGGGGAGGGAGCCCCGACTGCTTGAATTAAACCGGGCAGTTAAGCTCATCGCGTATACGGGTAAACGGCGCGACCTGTCCGGCGACGAGGCCAAAGTTCTGCTGGCCGTGGTGAGTGACTACAGGCGGGCGCTGGGCTTGCTCGATGACTATGATCACTGTATTACAACAATTCAGGAGTCCACCGCTGCAGCACCTATAAGAAAAACGGTTGTTCCGTTCGTTTGGTCAGGGATGATTGACCCTGTGAGATATTTTCAACTATCTCACAGGGTAGACCCTTTGACCCTTGGACTATCCGCCTTGCGGCGGATGCGCCTGTGGCGCATTTGACTATTTATTCCGCGAAGCGGAATCGAAAATATTTTTCAAACACAAAAAAAGAAAAAGCGGAAACATTACAGCTTGCCAGGGAAAGGATTGAGGTAATACGGTTATTGATTCGTTTGTTAAAAGACCTGCATCAAATTAGTTTAAAAAAAATTAGTATTTGTAAACAAACAAATCGAAAATGTTTCAAAACAATTGACAGGATGGCAAAAATCTGTAAGGGAACTGACTGTTCAGCCTGAGTTGCCTGGAGCCACGGCACAGGCAAGCAAGCGTATTTAAATCCGGCAGCCCCCTTGCATCAGTTTGCGAGGTATCAGTTCATGTGCCCTGAGAATGGGTGCATGATTATTCAAGCGGCTGCTTTTTCCCGCGCTGCCCGGGGGTTACCGCAACAACAACAATGGCAACTTCAACGATCTGGGCAACAACGCCAACTTCTGGTCGGCGACGGAGTTCGGTGCCTCACCTACCATCTACGCGTGGCGCCGGTTCCTGAGAGAGAGCACTTTAAAAGTTTCACGCACCGACCAACCAAAGAAGATGGGGTATAGTATCCGGCTTGTTAAGGAGTGATTATCAAAATTTTACCAATTCGTTGCGCTCGCTCGATACTTATTATTAAAACGCATTTCAGCGTACATCCGATCCGGACGGGTCGAGCAAGGAAGAACCATTATTAACTATTTCGGTTCTGAATTTTGAGTAAAAAGCAAAGCAGCGGCTCTGATCTCACACATCGTGATGTTATCACTTTGAGACTTTAGCCGCTGCTTTGTTTAGAATGTCGCAGGTCAATTGCATTTTTCACAGCATTTTATGGGCAACTGACCACCCATAAACCCTGCTATTTTTCCTCGGCCAGTTCTTCAACCCTTGCAGTGACCCGACTGAAGACAGACGAATAAGATTCAAAATTCTCCTTCAGCTTATCGGAATATTCATTATAGGCATCTTCCGTGACGCCATGATCCTCAAAAAGGGTGTTCATTTTTTCGTTAAATTCCGCAACAGCCCTCATTGCTTCTGCCTGACTGGCGTCTTCGTGCAATTCCATCATTTTTGCGGACCAATACATTTGTTTGGCTGTAATTTCAACATATGTATCCTCCGTTATTTCCGCTGAAGGTTTTGCGGTCTCAGCGCGGTCTGCGGCGGCCCTGGTTTCAGGTGCTTTGTCTGAGTCGCCTGCGCAGCTGATAATGATAAAACAGGACAGAACAAGCATGGCTGTAAATGCTGTAAAATTTTTTTTTAATATCATAATTGATCCTTTTATTAATATTAAATAACAGTAGTGTCCGGTTATAAGTCAAATAAAAACAGTTGTTGTTCATTATCTATAGTGTCGGCATTGTAATAACCATTCGTAACTAATTGAAAAATAGGGCTCCTCACGCGAATTTGTGCACCCAATTGGGTGAATCCAGCTTACCCATGCAGTGCATGAGTAGTGTGGCAAATGTAATTGAAGGCCGATATCCTTTGGCTTGATGACTTAATGACTTTGCGACATTGTTCAAAGCTTCAACGGATCCATTATCGATTGGCAGGTCAAACCATGAC
>DSAB01000155.1 GCA_011388275.1 bacterium
GCCGACGCGGAACCAGCGATGCGTGAGGCCTGCCGAAGTCTGGGAAGTGATCTGGGGCTGGCTTTTCAGGTTCAGGATGACATGCTGGATGTGACGGCTGATTCGAATGTTTCCGGAAAGCCGATGGGAAGTGATGTGTTCGCGAAAAAGAAAACCTTCCTGTTTGTGGCCGCCATGGAGGCGCCTCATTCGATCCGCGATCCTTTTGTTCGTTTATGGAGACAAGCGAGAACTCCGGAGGATATCCGCCGGCTTCATGATATTCTTGCCGGCGGCGGAATCATTCGGCAGGGACGAGACCTGATCCGCTCCTGTATCGGGAACGCCCGTCAGGCTCTTTCGGCGCTGCCCGAGAGCGAATCGGCCCATGATCTGGCCAGCCTTGTCGACGCTATGGAAAAACGCGAATTCTGATGACCGCGGCGGCCCGGGTCGGAAGAGAGGAGTATTAACGCTTGATTTTAATGAATCTTTTTATTATCATATCGTTTCCAAAATGAGGCTTTATGATTCGGAAAACCGTGACCATTGAGAACAAGATGGGGCTTCATGCCCGGCCCGCCGCCCTGTTCGTGCAGACCGCGTCCGGGTTTGACGCCGATGTGATGATTGAAAAAGACGGCCTGGAAGTTAACGGCAAATCGATTATGGGTCTTTTGATGCTGGCGGCCGAAATAGGCAGCGAAGTGACTCTGACTATCAACGGGAAGGATGAAGAACCCATGATGGAGGCTCTGGTCGATCTGCTCAAGGGAAAATTCAACGAGGAGTGAAGCGTGGGCATCACAACCGAGATGATGGAAAATCTGGATAAATCCTACATGTTTCAGAAAATCGCCGAATTGCCTGATCAGATTCGCGAAGGGTGGCAAATCGCCGCCGGGGCGGATCGGCCCATTGATTTCGATCGGATCCATTCCATCGTATTCGCCGGCATGGGCGGATCGGCCATTGCCGGAGATATTATCCGTGAATTTCTGGGCCATGCCCTGAGAATGCCTTTTTATGTAAACCGGGAATACGGACTGCCCGGTTTCGCGGGCAGCGGGACACTGCTGATCGCTTCCAGTTATTCAGGAAACACCGAAGAGACCCTTTCGGCTGTCGGAGAAGGTCTTCAAAGAGGGTGCGACTGGATCGCTGTTACATCCGGGGGGCAGCTGGGTGAGACAGCCAGACAGAAAGAACGCCCGCTCTTTGTGCTTCCGCCGGGTTATCCGCCCCGGGCCGCTCTGGGATACAGTCTGGGAGTGCTGTTGAATCTGTTCTCACCGCTGGTGCCCGATCTGGGTGAATCCGAGATAGAAGCCACGGTCAATTTCCTGAAAGACGAATCGGGTCCCTGGCTGGATATCGGGCATCATCAGAACAAACCTCTGGCCCTGGCCGAAACATTGAGCGGCAGGCTTCCGCTGCTGTACACGTCCGTGGGACCGGGTGAGGCCGTGGCCATGCGCTGGAAAGCGCAGATCAATGAGAACGCGAAAGCCCACGTTTTCGTCGGCCTGATGCCGGAGATGAATCATAACGAAATTATGGGTTGGGAGCAAAATCAGGGAAATATCGATATTCTGAAGATGATGGCGCCCGTTATGATCCGTTTTGAGAATGACCATGAACGGGTCCGTCTTCGCATGGCCTTGACCCGCAGGATCATCGAAAGGATCGAAGTGGGAGTGCATGAAATCGAAGCCAGGGGTTCGAACCTGCTTGATCAAATGCTGTATCTCATCCTGTTTGGCGACCTGGTGAGTTTTTATATGGCGATTCTTCATGGCGTGAACCCCACGGAGATCGGCAATATCAACGCGCTGAAGAAGGGATTGCAGTCCTCTCAGTCATAGGCGAAGGAGAATGGAATGAGTATTCATTTTTTTACCTCGGAATCGGTAACGGAAGGACATCCCGATAAAATGTGTGATCAGATCTCGGACGCGGTGCTGGACGCGGCTTTCACGGATGATCCGCAAAGCCGTGTGGCTTGCGAAACGTTCGTGACCACGGGCATGGTGCTGGTGGGCGGGGAGATCACCACCCGCACGTACATCGACATACCCGGTCTGGTCCGTTGTGTCGTGCGGGAGATCGGGTATACCGATCCCCATTACGGTTTTGATTATCTGAGCTGCGCCGTACTCAACACGATTCAGGAGCAATCGCCTGATATCGCCATGGGTGTGGACCGCATGGGCGCCGGTGACCAGGGATTGATGTTCGGTTTCGCGAACCGCGAGACCGAAGCCTTGATGCCCCTGCCCATTATGCTGGCGCACAATCTCACACGGCGTCTGGCGGGGGTCAGAAAGGACGGGATTCTTTCCTATATCCGTCCCGACGGCAAGAGCCAGGTGACGGTGAAATACGACGGTGACAAGGCTCTCCAGGTATCCGCGGTGGTGATCGCCGCACAGCATGACCCGAATGTGGAGATGGACCAAATCCGCGCGGATATCATCGAGCAGGTTATTAAACCGGTCATACCTTCGGATCTTTTCAACGATCAGGAGATCACCTATTACATCAATCCCACTGGCCGTTTCGTTCAGGGAGGGCCTCATGGAGATACGGGGCTGACGGGCAGGAAAATCATCGTGGATACCTACGGAGGATTCGGCCGTCACGGAGGAGGCGCTTTCTCGGGCAAAGATCCGACAAAGGTCGACCGTTCGGCCAGTTACGCCGCCCGCTGGGTGGCCAAGAATGTCGTTGCGTCCGGTCTGGCCGATCAATGCGAGGTGGAACTGGCCTACGCCATCGGAACGGTTGAGCCGGTGTCCATTTTTATCGAAACACGGGGAACGGGCAAAGTACCCGATGAAGAGCTGGCCCGGAAAGTGACAAAAGTATTCGATCTGACTCCGGCCGGAATGATTCGGGATCTGAATCTGAGGCGGCCGATCTATCGGCAAACGGCCGCGTACGGACATTTCGGCAGGGATGAGGCGGATTTCACCTGGGAGAAGACCAACCGGGTTGACGAGCTGTTGAAGGCGTAAAAGAGAGGAATTGTCCATGAAATACGATGTAAAAAGTCTGGAGCCGGCCGCAGAGGGGAAACGCCGCATTGAATGGGCCGAACAGGACATGCCGGTTCTGGGCCTGATCAGGGAGCGTTTTGAGAAAGAAAAACCCCTGAAAGGAAAACGCATGTCCGCCTGTCTCCATGTCACGGCCGAGACGGCCAATCTGGTCAGGACCTTGAAAGCCGGAGGCGCTGAAATCATGCTCGTGGCCTCCAATCCGTTGTCCACTCAGGATGACGTGGCAGCTTCACTGGTCAGGGATTACGAAATCGCCGTGCAGGCCATTCGGGCGGAAGACAAGGACACCTATTATCGCCATATCCGTGAAGCCATTGAGTTTCGTCCTCATCTGACCATGGACGACGGCGCGGATCTGGTTTCCACCATTCACTTCGAATACGCGGATCAGGCGTCCGAAATTCTGGGCAGCATGGAAGAGACCACCACCGGGGTTATCCGGCTTCGGGCCATGGCCATGGACGGCGCCCTGAAAATTCCGGTGATCGCCGTGAACGACGCCAAGACCAAGAATCTGTTCGACAATCGATATGGAACCGGTCAGTCCACGGTGGACGGCATTATCCGGGCCACGGATATCCTGCTGGCCGGCAAGCACGTGGTAGCCGCGGGTTATGGGTGGTGCGGCCGGGGTTTTGCTTCCAGATGCAAGGGGATGGGTGCCGATGTCATCATCACGGAAGTGGATCCGGTCAAGGCCATCGAGGCGGCCATGGACGGATTCCGCGTCATGCCCATGGCTGAAGCCGCCCGGGTGGGAGACCTGTTCTGCACACTGACCGGCGATATCAATGTGATTCGCAGGGAACATTTCGAGGTGATGAAAGACGGCGCTCTGATCGCCAATTCGGGCCATTTCAATGTGGAGATCGATATCGAAACTCTGAAAGCGATGGCCAAAGAGCACAAACCGGGCGTGCGCCGCAATGTGGACGGTTATGTCATGCCGGACGGCCGAACTCTCTACCTTCTGGCTGAGGGGAGGCTGATCAATCTGGCGGCCGCCGAAGGCCATCCGGCCAGCGTGATGGACATGAGTTTCTCGACGCAGGCACTCATGGCCGAATGGGTGGTACAGCAGGGGCGGCTGGATATCGGTGTGCATTCCGTTCCGGAGGCCATCGAAGAATGGGTGGCATCTTTGAAACTTCAATCCATGGGTATCGCCATCGATGAACTGACTGAAGAACAGAAGGCATATCTCTCTTCCTGGGAAATCGGCACCTGATTGGTTCGAAAAATATTGTATTTCAGGTCCCGGTGTTGTTCATTCCTGAATGAGGGATGACATGACCGGGGCCTCTGTTTATGGGGAGCTGGCGATGCTGAAAATCATTCCCCTGGCCGCTGATTCCATGGGCAGCCGTTCCATGGCGACCTATGTGGAATCAAAAGACGTTAAACTGCTTCTCGACCCGGGCGCGGGGCTTCTGCAAAGCGCGGAAGGGCTGTCTCCGCATCCGCTGGAATTGTACTGTCTCCGCAAACACCGGGAACGCATATTGCTTTACGGCCGGCAGGCCGATATTATTTTCATCTCCCATTTTCATCGCGCTCATTATCTGGATGAAACCCCGAATCTTTATCGGAACAAGGTTCTGATGGTCAAGAATCCCAACGCCCACATGCCGCCCGAGGAACGCCGTCGGGCTTTCGCTTTTTTACAGAGCGTCAAGGGTCTGGCCGTGGAGGTTCAGTATATCGATGACCGCAAATTGACCCGCGGGGGCACGGAACTGGTATTCTCGCCCGTGATTCCTCACGGGCGGCCGCAGGATGGTTATATCATCAATTTGGCATGCCGTGACGCGGAAGAGTGCTTTGTTTTCGCGCCGGATGTATTCGGATGGATTCATAAGGCGGCCTATGAGTTCATGCGTGAACAAAACCCTCAGATCGTCTATTTGGACGGACCCTCGGCCGGCGTGCCGGAAAGCAAAATTCCAAAAACCGTGTTCAAACGATTAAGCGAATTTCTGGATTCCGAAGGGCTTCGGGAGGTGATTGTGGATCATCACGCTCTTCGGGCTTCAGACTGGATGGAGCGGATGAAACCCGTTTTAGAAAAGGCACGGAAACGGTCTGTCACGGTTCAAACTGCGGCAGGTTACCGCGGCGAGGAGCCGAACCCGCTGGAAGTGCGACGCAAGCATCTTTATCAAACGGATCCTTCAGACTAATCCATAAAGAGTCATGTATAAACCCCTGGCCAATGTTTACAAACGCAGCGATGTGTTCCGATGGAAGGGGCATCTTTTGATTTTTAAACGAGGTTTTTTCGGAATGCAGCCTTCTTTTTATGTGCGCATTTCCGAAAAGATGCTCAAAGATTTAAAGCTCCGGCCGAAGATGAAACCGGAGTTCAGCGAAGAGATCAGAGAGGACCATGGCCCGAAGACGGCGCAAGCTCCGCTTATAGGATCTTTTTCACTTTGCCCGGCTTGTCTTCCTGATAGATTGTCAGCCTGTCGGTTTTCTCAACGAAAAAACAATTGCCGCTGTAGAGAACGTCGCCTTTAAATGTGTTTCCGGGGCAGGACGGTGCCAGCAGGAAGAGGGTTCCATCAGGGTGGGGAATGCAGGCGCTTAGGGCCGTGTCCGGAACCGTGATCAGCCGGGTCATGCCTCCTTCGTTCCACAGCGCGTCCAGGTTTTCATCGGACGGATCGAAAATCACAGGGAGAACGTGGGGAATTCTCTTGCCCCGCGTGGTAAACGAGGGCTTGCATCCGCCCAGGAGGATCGGGAACGCGGCTTTGGCCATCAGGGAGATGACTTCCAGGATTTGCGGGTCCAGAACTTCAGGATAGGGATAGATGATGGTGTCGTATCTCCGGTTTTGAACAGTGGTTCCCTCCCGGGTGACTTTGGCCTGTTTGAGAATGCAGGGTGAGAGTACGTCCAGATGCACGCCGGCCATGACCAGGCGGCCGATGAGCCCGTTGACCGCGGCGACCAATTCATCGGCTTCGCTGTCTCCCCTGGCCATAAGGGTTTCCATGGGATAGATCAGCGCGGTGTTGGCTGTCGGGAAAACCAGACCGGTGATATCCTTGACACGCGCGAATTGATGGTTCAGGGTTTCATAGACATTCCACGGGCAGGGTTTGCGTGGTTTTCCGCTGTTCAGGGGAATCAATCCGTGTATGGAATGCAAAGCCAGAATATCCATCCAGTAAGAAAGATCGCAATCCTCGCCCATGTTCATCAGGTTGAAGAACGCGCGTCGTTTTCGGGAAAAGATTCCCAGGCTGCGGGTAATGGCCAGCGATGCGAGCAGTGCGGCGGGATCCTGGTGTCCGTTGCTTTTGACTTCTGTAAACACGGAGCCGACCCCTTTCAGGCTTTTCCAGGGATCCATGCTGCCCTGAACCAGACCGCGCGCGGCCTGCAGTTTCACGGGCACCGTATGATGCAGACCCACGTCCAGGCCTTTGAAGAAACTGTGTATCATTCGGTGGAAATCCTGTTCCGCGCCGAAAACCATGTCCATCAGAAGATGATAGTAATCGACCCGGACGCGGATGTGGGTATTGTCGTCCACATCCATAACCAGACTGTAAAGAACGTTTCGCAAATCATATCCATATTCCGCGAGAAAGGAGTTGTACAGCGACAGGCTTACCGGGAACCGTCCGGTATCCACCACATAGCCGGTTTCTCCGTTACCCCAGGAGATGCCGTCAAGATGCGTGCACGCGTCGAAGAGGTCTTCCACGAAGGTGCTGAGCAGGTCATTGCTTTCACGGCCGGCATAATCATAATGATTGGTGTCGAAACGGGGAAATCCCATGACCCACCAGGACTCGCCGGGCGGTGTGGTAATTTCTCCCGATAATTCGACTTTGCATTGGATCATGTTGGTATAGAAATTGGAATAGGGGGTGATATCTCTGATGCTGGTGTGGATGATCCGGTGACCCGATTTCTGAAAAAGAAAGACTCTCTCCAGGCCCGAGGGTTCGAAACAAAGAGCTTTTTCTTTGAGCATGGGCGACGGATGAAACCGGGGGAACCGGTATCGAAGCATGAACTTGTTGTTCTTTACCGGCGCGATATGGGGATGTGTGCGGTCCAGGCCGTCGGAAGGATTTTGTGCGGCCAGCAGATTCTGCATCCGCTCGCCGGTTTTCGATATCAGCGTTCTGGATGCCTGGCGCGGGTCGGTCTGAAACCAGAACCGGAAACGGCGCTTGTGGGCCCACTGGCTGACCTGGGCGATGGTTCTCAGAACCCGGGCGTCCATGAACTCATATCTGGTGTCGCGCAATGTGGCCAGGGCGCCTGAAAACCCTCTGGAGCAGAGTTCGAGAAGCTGCCGCTTCAGTATTTTCGGGTTTTCAATTTCGCGGTTTCCCCAGACCCAGATGACGAACGCGCCGTCCGGTCTTTCCGTCAATGGATTTCTCCCCTGAAGAAGTGAATTGTCCGGCTTTTAAAATACGAATTGCCGGAGTCTTTTGCAAATTGTTTTGCGGTTAAAATCAAGGGGAGCAATCGGTGTACCAGAGCGGTGTGGTGATTTGAATGAATCCAGGTGCAGTTGAATAGAGACGCAAAAGGCATTTGCTCGGGCAGGGACAA
>DSAB01000127.1 GCA_011388275.1 bacterium
GCTTCCCATCATGAGCCGAACCATGGACGAAGTGATGCGCATGGTGCCCGCGGAACTGCTCGATGCATCCTATGCCCTGGGCGCCACACGCGTGGAAACCGCCTTCAAAGTGATGACGCGGCAGACATTGCCGGGAATTCTGACCGCCGTGCTGATCGCCTTCGGCCGGGGCATCGGAGACGCGGCTTCCGTGATCTTCACGGCCGGATTCACCGACCATATCCCCGGGTCGCTGCTTCAGCCGGCCGCCACCCTGCCCCTGGCGATCTTTTTTCAGCTCGGCACGCCCTTTCCCGAGGTTCAGCAAAGGGCCTACGCGTCGGCCCTGATATTGACGATCGTCATCCTCTTCGTGTGCGTGACCTCACGGCTGCTCATTCGAAAGTCGTCAAAAAATATTATCAAATAAGATGGAATCTCTCTTTCATGATTCAAGGAACAATGCCATGACTTTTCAATCCCATATCCGTGTCAGAAATCTCAACGTTCATTACGGCAGAGAGCACGCTCTTAAAAATATCTCCCTGGATATTCCCGACAAGAAAATCACCGCCATCATCGGCCCCTCAGGCTGCGGAAAAACCACTTTGCTCAAATCCTTTAACCGCCTCATCGAGCCTGTGGACGGAATCAGCATCTCCGGCAGTGTTTGCGTGGACGGTCAGAACATCTATGAATCCGGGGTGGATGTCACTCGTATCCGAAAGAAAATGGGTCTTCTCTCCCAAAAGCCCTATCCGCTGCCCATGTCCATATTCGACAATGTCGCGTACGGTCCCCGCATACACGGGGTGAGAAGCAAAAAAGCGCTGAAGGAGATCGTGGAGCGCAATCTGCGCATGTCAAGCCTCTGGGAAGAGGTCAAAGACCGCCTGAACACCCCGGCATCGGCGCTTTCGATCGGCCAGCAGCAGCGATTGTGTCTGGCCCGGGGCCTGGCCGTGGAGCCTGAAATCATACTGGGAGACGAACCCACATCGGCCCTGGATCCCCGTTCGAGTCAGCGAATCGAACAGCGGTTTCTGGAATTGAAGAAAAATTACACCATCATCATCGTCACCCACATTCTGCGCCAGGCCCGGCGCCTGGCCGACTATGTGGTTTTCCTGTATATGGGAAAACTCATCGAACACGGACCCGCCGGGGAGGTCTTCGAAAACCCCCGCCAGGAAATGACGCGGGAATATATTTATGGCGTGATCAGCTGATCCAACAGCAAGGGCAAGGAAACCTTCCTTGCCCTTTGTGTTTTGCGTAAATTTTCGCCTGAATCGTTCAGTCAATCCGGCATTATTTGAGGCCGCTTCTTTTCAGGAAAGCATCGATATCCGGCTCCTGACCCCGGAACCGGACATAGGCGTCCATGCCCTCATAAAGAGCGTTGTTTGCCAGGATGTATTTGCGGAACGCCCGGGCCAGATCCTGATTGAAGAGATCACCCGAATCCTTGAAGGCCTGAAACGCGTCCGCGTCGAGTACACCGGCCCATCGATACACATAGTATCCCGCGGCGTATCCGCTGCCGTGAATGTGGCCGAAGTTGGTTGTGCGGTAACGGGGATAGATCTCATCGATCAGGCCGATGCGCTGCATACTGGCGTTCTCAAAAGCGTTGACATCGGTGTCGGCGGTGATTTGGATGGTATGCCAATCCATATCCAGTATGGCGGCCGCCAGGTATTCCACATTCATGAATCCCTGATTGAAATGCCCGCTTTCTTCCAGACGGGCAATAAGCGCATCCGGCATGGGCTCACCGGTTTGATAATGAACGGCATAGGCCTTGAGCAGCTCGGGCTCACCCGCCCAGTTTTCCAGAATTTGCGAGGGAAGCTCGACAAAATCACGGGGCACGCTTCGGCTGGTTCTCAGGTAGCGGCCCTTTGAGAAAAAATTATGGACCGCGTGGCCGAACTCGTGGAAATAGGTGGTCGTTTCATCCCAGCTGAGCAGCGCGGGTTTGCCGCCGGACGGGCGGGTAAAGTTCATCACCATGGTCACCACGGGCGCGACCCATTCGCCGTCTGTATAACTGCCGCTCCGGTAGGTGCCGCACCAGGCGCCGCTGCGCTTGCCCGGTCTGGGGTGCGGATCGATAAGCAGAACCGCCAGGTGGCTGCCGTCGTGATCGACCACCTCATAGGCTTCCACCTCTTCATGGTAAACGGGCACTTCCGGACGCGGGATGAAGGTCAGCCCCCAGAGTTTGTTGGCGAGCATGAAACTGCCGTTTCTCACGTTTTCGATGGTGAAGTAGGGCTTGACTTCGTCATCGTCCAGATCGTATTTCTCCTTGCGAAGTTTTTCGGAGTAATACCACCAGTCCCAGGCTTTCAGCTGAAAACCGCCGCTCTCCCGGTCGATAATGGCCTGCATTTCGGCTCTTTCCATCTTGGCGCGCTCCAGAGCGGGCTCCCAGACCCTGTAAAGGAAATCGTACACATTCTGCGGCTTTTGAGCCATTTGAATGGAGATAAAATACTCGGCATAATTCGGATACCCCAGCATTTCCGACAGCTGCCGGCGCAGGAGCATCAGCTCGATGAAAAGGTCCTTGTTGTCGTTTTCATTGTTGTTATCGCCTCTGTTCACGTATCCCGTGAGCATTCGTCTGCGCAGTTCCCGGTTTTCGGCGAATTGCAGCAGGGGAACGCGGAGGGGAAAAGCGGTCGTAAAAACCCATTGGCCTTCCCGGCCTTTGCGCCGGGCCTCTGCGGCGGCCGCCTGAATCACATTCTCCGGAAGTCCGTCCAGATCGGCAGGGTCTTCCACGATGATTTCAAATGCGTTGTTTTCCGCCAGAAGGTTTTCACCCAGCTGCAGAGAGACCATGGAAAGGCGCTGGCTGAGTTTTTTGAATTCATCCCGCTTGTCCGCGGGCAGGGCGGCGCCTCCCCGCTCGAAATCCTGATAGGTTTTTTCGACCATGATCATCTGCTCGCGGTCGAGCCCGAGCTTCTCCCGGTTGTCGTACACGGTCTGAATCCGCTTGAAAAGCGCTTCGTTCAGGCGAATGGCATTGTAATGCGCCGTGAGCATGGGTGTGGTTTGCCGGGCGATCTCCTGCAGCCTCTGATTGGTCTCCGCGCTTCGCAATCCGCTGAATACCGGCGAGACTCTGTTCAACAGTGCGCCGGCCCGATCAAAGGCCGCAATCGTGTTCTCGAAAGTCGGGGCCTCGGGGTTGTTGGCAATCGCGTCAATCTCGGCCGCGTGCCGCCGAATGCCCTCTTCGAAGGCCGGCACATAATGATCTTCATGAATCTCGTTGAACGGCGGGGAGCCGAAGGGGGTTTTCCATTCCTCAAAAAAAGGATTGGAACTCTGCGCGAAAACGCCGGTCAGAACAAAGACCAGGAGCAGAGCGGTCGGATAAAATACACGTTTTTTCATGAATCGTTCTCCTTCAAAAATGAAACCTGGCTTCCGGTTGACTCCTGTTACAGGATCACACCCATGATAGTCATTTCATCCCTGTTTTGCAAGGAGAAAGTCCGGTTATCCCTTATATTTCGAAACCCGTGCGGAAAATCCGCCGGTATCTTCTCCTCTTCATATCCGACCTCCGCTTTTTATGATGAAACTGCTTCTGCCATTTATGCCGGTCGATTATCAGACATCCTGTAATAAAGGAAAGCCCCTTAATCGGATTTCCCGTCTCCAGCCATTCCGGCCGGCTCGAGTAAAAAACTGATCATCTCATCAATACTTCCAAAAATTCGTGAGGCGCCGTGGGCGGCCAGCGCTTCCATGCTGTTATACCCCCAGGCCACACCTCCGAAGGGAATGCCCGCCTTGTGGGCGGCCTGAAAATCGCGGATTTCATCGCCAACAGCCAGACAGTGCTCGGGTGGAATTCCGCTTCGGCGCAGAATTTTCTTCATTCTTCTTCTCTTTCCCGACATGGAGACATCGCACTCCCAGTAGGTGATACATCCGGTCAGTTCCGGACCCAGAACCCGGCGGACATTGGCACAGGAATTGGAGGTCAGTATGGCCAGAGAAGTTCCTCTTTCATGCAGAGAGATTAAAAGATCCCTCACACCTCTGAACAGATGAATCTCGTCGATGTCATCCCCCATCCACTGCCTCACCCGGCGGGCGATGAGCTGGATTTTCCACAGAGGAATACCGAATCGTTTGATCATCTTTTTGGTGCTTTCGGCTCGCACCGAATCCAGATCGGAGACATCGATTTTCTTCAATTTAAAATGATCAGCCGCCCGGTTGATCACCCCCATAAACCAGGGATAGGTATCAGCCAGAGTGCCGTCAAAATCGAAAATAATGAGCCGGACCTTCAAAACGATTGTGGGCTCCTTCGGTTTAAACACAATGGAATGTTTATAAAAATACAGAACAGGACAAATATAATGAAAACTCTGAAACAATACCAGATTTTTCTGTCATTATAACCGCTTTTTACTCCCGGAAACTGAAACAGGCCGCACTTTTTTTGTACGGTGTATCATGATGTTTTGGTCCCCACAGCCGCTCCGTAAACAGCCACCACGGCAAAACACAGAAACGGAACGATATAGGCGTAATGGATGCTTCCGGTCCAGTCTGATACTTTTCCCTGAATCGCGGTCAGCACGGCTCCGCCCAGAATCGCCATGATCAGACCCGATCCGCCTATCTTGGCGTCTTCACCCAATCCGCGCACCGCCAGGCCGAAGATGGTGGGAAACATAAGCGACATGCACGCGGACAGGCCGACCAGAGCAAAGACACCCCCGGTTCCCCTTCCGAAAACAACGATCAGGGTCAGCAGCATGGCCAGCGCGGACATGAAAACCAGCAGTTTTCGGGGCGCGAGAAACCGCATGAGCCCGGTGCAGACAAAACGGAAAGCGGCAAACAGCAGCAGGGCAGCCAGATAATAAGTGGAGGCGTCCGCCTCGTTCAATCCCAGTTCCTGCATTACGTAACGAATCGTGAAAGACCAGACTCCGATCTGGGCCCCGACATAGAAGAACTGGGCGACGACCCCCCAACGGTAGCCCGGTTTCTTCAGCAATCTGCGGATTGTGAGGCGCAGGCCGATCTTTCTTCCGGCATCCTCCGTACCGGGTGTCCGGGGCATTCTGATAACCGCCATGACGGCCCAGATCACAACCAGCAGCAGGGCTGTTCCCACATACGGTCCCATGACGGCCCGGAGTTCCGCAGCCTGAACCGCGCCGAGCTGCCCGGGATTCATCAGCGATCTTTCCTCCGCGCCGGCCTGGTCGAGACGGGACAGAATGAACCATTTGGACAGAAACACTCCCAGAATGGATCCCACCGGATTGAAGGACTGCGCCAGATTCAGCCGCCGCGTGCCTGTTGCTTCAGGCCCCATGGCGATGATATAGGGATTGGCCGCGGTCTCCAGAATGGAAAGCCCCCCGGCAAGGATATACAGGGCTCCCAGGAAATGAAAATAGTTCATGGTCAGGCTGGCCGGATAGAACAGCAGGGCGCCTATAATAAAAAGACCCAGCCCCAGCAGCACCCCGGCCCGATAGGTGAACCGTTTGACGAACAGGGCCGCGGGCAGGGCCAGACAGAAATAGGATCCGTAAAAGGCCAGCTGAATCCACGATGTCTGAAAATCGGACAGGGACAGGATCTTCTTGAACGCCGCCAGGAGGGTGTCGGTCATGTTGTTGGCCAGGCCCCACCAGGCAAAGCAGCTGGTCAGAAGGATAAAGGGTAGAAGCATGTGCCCGGGAACGAGGCTCTTTCCCGGACCGCCGAAAGGCGTGTCTTGGCTCATAGTCGACCCGCAGAATGATTGTTTTCGATTCAGGTGAACAATTTAAAAAATATTTCCTCAATTTCAAAACAATTCCATTTGAAACCTCACGGTCGTTTTGTGTTTCATGTTTCATGTTTTTTCAATCCGCAATCCGAAATCCGCAATCCGAAATGCTTTTCCGCTCCGCGCTCATCGCTCTGCTTTTCCTCACGTCTTCACCTCTTACGTCTTCACTCCTCACGTCTTCATCTCTCACGATCTTTTCCGGCCAGCCCGCGTGACGAAAAAGTCACTTGACATCAACAGGCCTGCATTGTACATTATCAAATGCACCCGCCGGTGAACGGTTAAAAAACATATAAAATTAAAGTTTCCGTGTCCGTTTTATTCAGAAGATTGGTTCGCGCATCGAATCCGATGAAGGAGGCTTTCTTGGGAACCAGGGAGAAATCAAGCCGCCGTATTCTGACCGAGATAGGCCGCCGTGTTTATGAACGCGGTTATGTGGCGGCCAATGACGGAAACATCAGCATGCGCATCGGCTGTGACCGGATCCTCGTCACGCCCACCGGCATGAGCAAGGGTTTCATGAATCCGGAACAGATGGTGCCTGTCGATATGAACGGCCGTGTCCTGAAAGGCGATTTCAGACCCTCTTCGGAGATACGGGTTCATCTGGCGGTCTATCGGCACAGGCCCGACATTCACGGCATCTGTCACGCGCATCCCGTGCATGCCACGGCCTTCGCGGTGGCCGGCATTCCCCTGAACCGGCCCGTGCTTCCGGAGGTGGTGATCGGTCTCGGCTGCATTCCCGTGATTCCCTACGGCACCCCCGGAACGGATGATTTTGTCAAACCCCTGCTCCCGTTTTTACACAATCACGACGCTTTTCTTTTGGCCAATCACGGCGTTCTGACGCTGGGTCCGGACGCGTGGAGCGCCTATTACCGAATGGAAATCGTTGAGCACGCGGCCGCGATCGAAATGTCGGCCGGCCGGCTGGGCTCCATCCGCACATTGACCCCTGAACAGACCGAAGCACTCTTGAAACAGCGTAAAAAATGGGGCGTCAAAGAGGATCTGGGTCCCTATCCGGCCGAAATCTCCAGCGGCAACCGGAAAAAATCAGGAAAGGATATTCATGAATAAATCCGGAAAAATCGGCATTCGGCCGGTCATCGACGGCCGGCGGCACGGAGTGCGCGAATCTCTCGAAACGCAGACCATGAACATGGCCGGGGCCGCGGCGGAATTTCTGACCCGGTCGCTGCGCCATCCCAACGGCCTGCCGGTGGAGTGCGTCATAGCGGACACGACCATCGGCGGCGCGGCCGAAGCCGCCATGTGCGCCGGGAAATTCAGCCGGGAAGGCGTGGCCGTCTCCCTCACCGTGACACCCTGCTGGTGCTACGGCACCGAAGTGATGGACATCAATCCCCTGACTTTCAAGGCCGTGTGGGGCTTCAACGGAACCGAACGCCCCGGCGCCGTATATCTGGCCGCGGCTCTGGCGGGTTACAATCAGAAAGGACGGCCGTGTTTCTCCATCTATGGACGGCATGTGCAGGATTCCGAAGATTCTTCGATTCCACCGGACGTTCAGGAAAAACTCCTCGCTTTCGCCCGGGCGGGCCTGGCCGCCGCCGAAATGCGCGGCAAGTCCTACCTTTCCATGGGCGGGGTTTCCATGGGAATCGGGGGATCCATCGTTCAGGA
>DSAB01000021.1 GCA_011388275.1 bacterium
CTCCATGTGGTTTATCAGGCCATTTACGGTCATGTCAAACGCGTCACCGGACGGGCTGAATGGGACCGGAGCGGACCGCGCTATGAAATACGGGACGGAGAAGCGGTATTCGCGGGAAGATTCGACCAGGTTGAAACGGGGAAATGGCGCGTTCTATGGGAGCGTAATCTGGCCAAGTTCCGCATCGGACAGCGGATCCGGCAGAGGGGGATACCCTTCAACAGCCGGGATATCGATCTGTTTGCCGCCATTGTCGACCGTGCCCGCGGGATCTGCCGGCGCAAGTACCCGACATCCACGTTTACCGTTCTTTTCTGGGACGAGACCGGTGTGGATGTGTGCCAGGAAATCATCGAGAAACTCCGTAAGCGGAATCTGAATGTGGTCCTTCTGAGCGGTGTATTGCCCGAGCTGGAGAAGAACGACGGTTTGCCCCTTCGACTCGGTCCGCGGGACCGCCATCCGAATTCCGAAACCCATGCCCGTTTGGCGGAATTCCTCATCCGGCATCTCGATCTGTGACTTCACTCGAAAGACAGGCAAGACCGGGAAAATATCGAAAACGGTCATGTTTCAGGAGCAAGAACCCATGATTACCGAAAATCACCTGCCGTATCTGGTTCCGCGCGATATTTTACAGCAGCGTATTCGTACATTTCAGGATGTCATGCAAAGGGAGGGCATCCGCCTGGCATGGATCGATCACCTGGCGGATCGTCTCTACTACAGCGGATCCGCCCAGAACGGCGTGCTGCTGATTCCCAGCCATGAGGCACCGGTTTTTTTCGTGAAAAAGAGCCTGTCCCGGGCTGCGGGCGAGGCGGGTGTGGATGTGGAGCCCTATCCCGGGCGCAAAGCGTTGCTGAAGCGGATAAGTCAGTGGCTGGACGGAGGTGTCCTGGCGCTGGCCATGGACGCGACTCCGGCCGCGGTTTATGCCTGGCTGAAGAGTCTGGATACCGAAATTCGGGATGCCGCTTTTTTCATTCGAATGCAGCGGGCAGTCAAGGACGCCTGGGAGCTGGAGCAGATACGCCGTGCCGCGCATCAGGCGGTTGTTCTCATGCAGGAGCTGCCGGATCTTGTCCGGCCTTCGATGACGGAATGGTCGCTGAGCATACAGATTGAATCCCGAATGCGGGAGCTGGGCCATTCAGGCACGATTCGCGTTCGAAACCGTGCTTCCGATCCGGGTATGCTGAACCTGGTGTCCGGAGATTCGGCTTTGTATCCCACAAGCTTTGACGGCTGTGTGGGCGGCGAGGGGCTGTTCCCTTTTTCATCCGCGGCCGCGGGACGCCGTGAGCTGCGGGCCGGAGAGACGCTCATGGTCGACGCGGTGACAGGGTGGAATGGGTATTTCGCGGATACCACACGAAGCTTCGCGTTGGGAACCGTGAAAGAGGAAGCTTTGGCGGCTCATGATTTCTGCAAAGAGGTGCTTTCAGACCTGGAATCATTGATGAAACCCGGAGCTGACTTGTCGGAAATATTTGAAACCGCTCAAAAGAACGCGGAATCCAGGGGGCTGCCGCCGGGCTTCATGGGGCATGGGGAGAACCGGGTTCGCTTCTTCGGGCATGGAATCGGCCTTGAGCTGGATGAATATCCGGTCATCGCGTCCGGTATGCCCATGCGTCTGGCGCCCGATATGGTGCTGGCCGTGGAGCCCAAGGCATTCATCGCCGGAGTGGGTGCTGTGGGTCTTGAGAATACCTACCGGATTACGGAATCCGGCGTGGAGAATCTCACACCGGCGGGTGACGCGCTTAAGAGTATATCTTTTTGATCGATGAGGATATCCTTCGGGAAAGGAGTTTTCCGGAATGATTCTGCCGGGCCGAAATGGCATGGATACGGATTGGCTGTTTTTCGGCGAAACTCTGCTCAGGGAGGCGGCCGAACGGGAATTGGCCGGAGAGGTTCCGGGCGGCTCCGTTCGAATCAAAAGTGACGGAAGTTACGTGACGGACTCGGATATCCGCATCGAGACCTTGCTGCGCCGGCGTCTGCGCGCACGTTTTCCCGATCACGGCATACGTGGTGAAGAACAATCCTCAATCAATGAAAAGGCCGCTTTTCAATGGATGATCGATCCGATCGATGGAACCCACTCCTTTGTTCATAAAATTCCGCTGTACGGTATGCTACTTGCTCTCAGCCATGAAGACTGTCCGGTTATGGGATGGATTTTTCTTCCGGCGCTCAATCTGATGATCAGCGGCGCGAAAGGGACCGGGCTGCGCGTCAACGGCCGTCCGCGCCCGGCTGCTCGTAAGGATGCCCGCGATCCGGCGCGCGAGATCATTGCCACAGGAGAGAGGCATCAATTTGAAGCCGCGGGACTGGACGCCTTATGGGTGGATTTGGCCCGCCGGACAAGGCATCTTCGAACCTACTGCGACTGTTTCGGACATGCCATGACCGTTCTTGGGGCTACGGGAGTCATGGTCGATGTTCATCTCAAGGTCTGGGACTGGCAGGCTACGACGGTCCTGATGCGAGAGGCGGGGGGTGTGCTGCTCAGAGCGGATTCGGCGGATTCGGGCACCAGCGATCTTTTATTCGGCAAACCGGATGTCATCGACGTCCTGATCAGGACCTGGGACAAAGAAGGAATCAGCCATCCATGGACGGACTGTACTGAAACAGCTTGATTTTTCCGGTATAATTGCTTTTCTTTTTGACAGTCCCGCGCGAGTGTGACAAAATTCCTCAGGAATCAGGAAAATAAGGGATCCATATGGAGATCGATCTGCAGGAAAAAACACTGCCCTGCCTGCTCAAAGAGAGCGTCAGACGGTTTGCCGGCAACCCGGCGCTGGCTGAAGTGGATGGCGAAACCATCACGTATACCGGTGTGGGGAATCTGGTGCAGCATGTATCCCGCTATCTCCGACAGCGCGGCGTCCATGAAGGAGACCGTGTGGCCATTCTCAGTGAAAACATGCCCCACTGGCCTATCGCCTATTTTTCCATACTCAGCCTGGGAGCTGTGGCGGTTCCGATTCTCACGGATTTTCATGCCAATGAGATCGCCCACATTTTAAAACATTCCCAGTGCAAGGTCCTGTTTGTATCGGAAAAGATGCTCGATAAATGGCAGGAAACCGGAGTTCAACCGGAAAATGCCATTCTGATCGATGATTTTTCCCTGCTGCCGCGGCAGACCACTCGAGAACGGCTTCGCGAGCTGATTCAGGAAGGGCGCATTGAAATACAGAAGATCAAGGAGATCATCCTGCCCTCAACCAAAGAGTGCGCCGTCAGGGAGGATGATCTGGCGGTCATCATCTATACTTCGGGCACAACGGGCCATTCCAAGGGTGTGATGCTGACCCACAGGAACATCGTTTCCAACGCCCTGCTGACCAATTCGGTGGTTCAGGTTCACGATTCGGATCGGCTGCTTTCCATACTGCCTCTTTCCCATACGTATGAGTGCACAATCGGTCTTGTCATTCCCATTCTGGGGGGAGCCTGCATCCATTATCTGGGCAAACCGCCGGTGGCACGGTATCTTCTGCCCGCTCTGGAGAAGGTCAGACCCACCATGATGCTGACCGTCCCCCTGATCATGGAGAAGATCTACAAATTGCGGATTCTGCCTCAGCTCATGGAAAAACCGGTTACCCGGTTTGCGATGCGTCTGACTGCCGCCCGGAAGGGGCTCTATCGTATCGCCGGGAAAAAGCTCATGAAACTCTTCGGCGGACGTCTGCGGTTTTTCGGGATCGGCGGAGCGGCGCTGGCTCCGGCGGTCGAGCGGTTTCTCGCGGATTCCGGTTTTCCCTATTCTGTGGGATACGGCCTGACTGAAACATCGCCGCTGATCAGCGGCAGCCCGGTGGATGCCATGCGGTTCCGCTCTTCCGGAAAGGTCCTTCCCGAAGAAGAGGTCATTATTCACGATCCCGACCCGCGAACCGGCGAGGGTGAAATCTGGGTGCGCGGTCCCAATGTGATGAAAGGATACTACGAAGATCCTGAAAAGACCGCTGAAGTGCTCACTTCGGAAGGATGGTTTCGAACCGGTGACCTGGGCCTGAAAGATGCGGACAATTATCTGTTTATCAAAGGGCGCCTGAAAAACATGATCGTCGGCCCCAGCGGTGAGAACATCTATCCCGAAGAGATCGAGAGCGTGATCAATAAAAGTCCCTGGGTTCTGGAGTCTCTGGTATTCGAACAGGAGGGCGCGCTGTCGGCGCGTGTGCATCCGAATTATGAATATCTCGAAGAACAGACTTCTCGGAACCATATGACGGTGTCCGATTCCAAGCGGTATATCGGAAAGCTGCTGGAAGAGCTGCGCGGGGAAGTTAACGGGCAGCTGTCCAGTTTTTCCCGTATCAGGCGCATTATCGAACAGGTGGAGCCTTTCGAAAAGACACCGACCCAGAAAATTAAACGATATCTGTACGTTACATGACCGGATTGATCAGCCGCGGCGCTGATCCGGCAAGGAGGATCGACATGAGCTGGAAAAAACGGTATTCGATCGGTATGGTATGGGCCGGTCTGGCGGCCGGGGCGGTTTCCGCTTCGTTTCAGCCCGAACCTTCCTGGTTTCAAGGGCTTGAATATCGATGCATCGGACCGTTCCGTGGAGGACGGTCGGCCGCTGTAACGGGCGTGAACGATCATCCCATGCTGTACTATTTCGGCGCCACCGGGGGCGGAGTCTGGAAGACCACCGACGGCGGCGGGCAGTGGACCAATATCAGCGACGGCTATTTCGGAGGGTCGATCGGCGCCGTGACGGTCAGTGAGTGGGATCCCAACGTCATCTATGTCGGAGGGGGTGAGAAGACCGTGCGCGGCAACGTTTCACACGGATACGGGGTCTGGAAATCCACGGACGGCGGCGCATCCTGGGTCCGTTCCGGGCTGGAGGATTCCAGGCGGATTTCGCGGATTCGCATTCATCCCAAAGATCCGGATCTCGTTTATGCGGCGGTCATGGGGCATTTATTCGGACCTCACGAGGAGCGCGGCGTGTATAAGAGCGTGGACGGCGGCAAGACCTGGCGCAGGGTTCTGTTTGTCAACCCGCAGACCGGAGCCGTGGATCTGATCATGGATCCCGGGAATCCGCGCATTCTCTACGCGTCTCTGTGGAGAGTGCTCCGCACGCCATACAGTCTGGAAAGCGGAGGCGAAGGATCGGGTCTCTGGAAGTCTACAGACGGCGGAGAGACCTGGAGATCCCTCAGTTCCAATCCCGGAATGCCTGAAGGGCCGCTGGGTATTATCGGTATTGCCGTATCGCCGGTGAGTCCGGAACGGGTTTGGGCCATAATCGAGGCCCCTGAGGGCGGGGTTTTTCGCTCCGATGACGGAGGCTCGAACTGGAAGCGCATCAACGCGGAACGAAAGCTGCGACAGAGGGCCTGGTATTACACACGGATCTATGCGGATCCGCTGAACGAAGACGGTGTGTACGTGCTGAATGTCCAGTTCTGGCGTTCCAGAGACGGCGGGCACACCTATGAATCGATCCGGACTCCTCACGGCGATCATCACGACTTGTGGATCGATCCGCAGAATCCTCTTCGAATGATCGTCGGTGACGACGGCGGCGCCCAGGTCAGCATGGACGGCGGACAGAGCTGGTCCACGTATTACAATCAGCCCACGGCCCAGTTCTACCGGGTGATTACGGACAACCATTTCCCCTACCGGATTTACGGCGCCCAGCAGGATAATTCAACCGTGCGAATCGCCCACCGAACCGGCGGCCGGGCTATCACCGAAAGGGATTGGGAGCCCACGGCCGGCGGGGAAAGCGGCTGGCTGGCGCCCCATCCTTTGAATCCGGAGATCGTATACGGCGGATCGTACGGAGGCCTTCTGGTCCGCCGGAATCACACGACGGACGAGGTCCGGGATATCAATGTGTGGCCTGACAACCCCATGGGCCACGGCGCGAAGGATCTGCGCTACCGCTTCCAGTGGAATTTCCCGATTTTCTTTTCACCGCATGATCCGAATATACTCTATACCGCGGGCAATCATCTGTTCAAAACCACGGACGAAGGGCAGTCCTGGCAGATCATCAGTCCGGACCTGACCCGGAATGATCCTTTAAAACTGGGTCCTTCCGGAGGACCCATCACAAAAGACAACACCAGTGTGGAATATTATTGTACGATTTTCGCTGCGGCGGAAAGCCCGGTTCAGCCCGGTATCCTGTGGGCCGGTTCAGACGACGGTCTGATCCACGTTTCCCGGGATCACGGAAAAACCTGGGAGAACGTGACGCCTTCGGTGAAAATCATGCCCGAATGGATTCAGATCAACAGCATCGAGGCGCATCCATTTATAGCCGGCGGTTTGTATGTGGCGGCCACGATGTACAAGTCCGATGATTTCCGCCCCTATCTGTATAAAACCACGGATTACGGAAAAACCTGGAAGAAAATCGTCCGCGGAATCGATGAGCGGCACTTCACCCGCGTCATTCGGGCCGATCGGACCCGGCCGGGTCTTCTGTTTTGCGGCACGGAGAGCGGGATATATATTTCCTTCAACGACGGAGATCAGTGGATGCCCTTTCAGCGCAACCTGCCGGTGGTGCCGGTGACGGATCTGACGCTGAAAGACCATGACCTGATCGTCGCCACACAGGGACGTTCGTTCTGGGTGATGGACGACATCACACCACTGCATCATTTGGTTCCGGAAGTCACGAAACAAAAAATCGTTCTCTTTCCGCCAAGACCCGCCTGGAGACTTCGCGGCGGACGTTATCGGGGCAGCTTGACGGCAGGAGAAAACGCGCCCGGCGGTGTCATCCTTCATTATGGATTTCATGCAAAACCGGATAAGGAAACCGTTCAACTGAAGATTCTGGATGCCGAAGGCCGGCTGATTCAAACATTTTCTTCCGGATCGGACGCGGCAAGGAACGGGCTGTTTCTGGAAGCGGGTTTAAACCGTTTTGTATGGGACATGCGGTATCCCGGCGCCGAATCGTTTCCGGGCATGATTCTCTGGGGAGGAGGCACACAGGGGCCCCCGGCGGTTCCCGGCATGTACGAGGCCCGTTTGCGTACAGGGGAAGATTCCGTGTCCGTGATGTTTGAAATTAAAGCCGATCCCCGCTCATCGACCAATCAGGACGGTCTGGAAGCCCAGTTCGGGTTTCTGATCGAAATCCGCGACAAGCTCACAGAGACGCATCGGGCTGTGATGGATATCCGCCGGATTCGGGAACAAATCGTTCCGATCACGGATCAGTTCCGCTCCTGGCCGGGAGCCGATTCGGTGATCGCCCTGGGGCAGGACATTTTAAAACGGCTGCGCGCCGTGGAAGAGGCGCTGTATCAAACCAAAAACCAGAGCCGGCAGGATCCTTTGAACTATCCCATCCGCCTGAACAACCGTCTCAGCGCTCTGGC
>DSAB01000065.1 GCA_011388275.1 bacterium
ATGAAGTTTTGTGTTCGGCAAAGAAAATACATAGGCGTTTCCGTATGGCGTGGCCAATCCGCCTGTTTCCTCGCCGACAAGGATTCCGATAGAGTGATCTTTGATAGCAGACGCCAAAGCGACCGCGCTTGAAAATGTGCCGGGTCCGATTAGCACATAAACCCGACCGTCAAAACGCAGCGGATTTTTTCGGGGTTTGATGGGTTCAGCCGGTATATATACGGTGGTCCCTGTTTCGGCGGACATGATTTTTCGATAAGCGGGGTAGGGGAATAAAATTGATGGGATCCAGCGAAAGATGCCCGGAACCGTCTTTTTATACTGTATTTGGTACTGCCTGCTGATCTTTATCTCCGTACCGGAAAACTGTGAAAAAGGCCTGTCCGTCAGATAATCCAAAAGCATGTCACCGAGTCTGCTGTGCCCGCCCCCGTTGTTTCTCAGATCGATGATCAAATACTCGACACCATCCGTTTGCATGGTCGAGAATGTGTTTTTCAGAAACGATTTAAACGCACCGGGATCGCGCATGTTTCTGAAATCAATGATTCCGGTCTTCAGCCCGGCAATGGAATGGTATGCATAATCAGCCGGCTGCCCCAGTTTCCGGTTCTCTATTGCCTGAGAAAGGGTCTCTCTGTCGATGCCTTTGATACATTGCCGTTCAACCTCACCGGTAATGGATGATCGTAAATCCAGTTGAAACGTTTCACCGAATCCATAGATGAGCCACAACAGGATTCTGAAATTTCCACTGAGCAATCGATAGCGCCAGGCCGGTCGTTCTCCGTTTGAATAGTGTAACAATTCCCGAATCACGCGGGAGGCCGGATAATCGTTTAGGGTGAGTATCTCGGAACCCGCGGGAACGGATCCATCCCGGGTGTAATCGAATTGTACAAATATTCGATTGTCTTTTATGATTACATCGATTGGAAAGACCAGCCCGCCTTTATTCCTGTAATCAAGATATTCCTCCGCCGGCGGAATGATTCCCGTATGCCCATCCTGAATGTTTGTTGCCAGCGGGGTGATTTCCCTGTAAAAGTCAATCCGGGTCAAAGGTGTCTGAATGTTTTTCTTTATGGCTGATTGGATTTCATCTATTTTCTCTTTGGGCGTATAGGCATAAAGATTTGGATGCACCTCTTCCATGGTTTGAATGAGAAATTCCAAATCATGTTTCAACGCTTCGGGAGAATAATTTTCTTGTCCGATAACCGGACTTGCCAGCCCGTTCCATAAAAGCAGAATGACGGCGGATAATTGTATCTGTCTGTAAAAAGTTTTCATTTCACTCCCGATCCTGTTCGGAAAGAAGGGTCAAACCTCCTCATTCGGCGGTTTTGCGGCAATATAGGTAATAAAGGGACTGAGTGCCGGGATCAATCGTATTATTATTTGCGCGGGTTTTACATGATACCGGCCTCTGCAGATTACTTCTTTTATGACAAAACCCATGTTGTGCAGAAACTCGATGATCTCCGTCCTGGTATATTCTCTGACATGCCCCATGTGGCCGAGAGTTTCCAGTTTTTGGTATTCCTCATACAGGTTTCCGGAACTGGAAAAGCCTCTGTTCCTGAAAAGGTAATTGATCATGCCGCCCATAGATTTGAGATTGGGGGTTGTCAGGATCAGGGTGCCGGTTGGTTTCATGACGCGCCATACTTCGGACAGCGTGAAAATCGGATTGATACGCAGGTGCTCCAAAAGCTCATTGAAAACAACGGCATCAAATGCATTGTCTTCGAACGGAAGCTTTTCGGTCTCGATATCACATTGAATCACATGCAATCCTGTTGACTGTATGGTCGAAGCGTATCTGCCGGGTGCGATATCGCAGCCCGTAACGTGATAGCCGCACTTCGATAAAGCCATGGTCAGGAGCAGCGGAATGGATCCGCATTCCAGAACCCTGCCTCCAACAGAGACTTTTTCTTCGACAATGTCAAGATCCAGCGCGATCCTGATTTTCTGATTCGAAATATACGACTTGTGCCATTCCGACAGCGATCGGCCGTCCGGTGACAGGTCTTTTGCGCAGGCCTCGATGATTCTCATCGAGTGTTTGGACGGGCTGAACGCCTGACGTTTTGATTTCATCGTTGTTCCTCGAAACGGTTTCTGTTTTTTCCAATACATAAAAAGATAATAAGCAGAATGGATTCATGCAACCGGTTTGATGGATGTATTGGCATCCGGCGAGCCAAAAGCCTTCGGGGATTGAATCACGGAAAAACACTTTAATTTTAGAGGATTCCTCTAAAAACCGAGGATTTATAATGTAAAAAATCATAATTCATTTCTGAATTGAGGTTGAAATCGGCGGTTTCGAGTTTGGCATGGATTTTGTGTGATTGGTTGGTGTCAACCGGTAATGTTCCCGGAATCTTACAACAAATCTGCATGTATTTTAAACCGAGTCTTCTCCCGAGCAGCCGAAAGTTGGATATGTTACTTGCGGCACCAGGCTATGGGATCCGAAATGATGTTTCTATTCGAACCATTCAAGAGTGAATCACAACGGCCTGTTAATCATGGGGGCAATGAAATGAAAAAACAAACATGTGTTGTTTCTGTTATTTGTTCCTGCGCTCTGATCATCATTCTGTCTTCCTGCCAGTTCGACCTCAACGTGCCCAACCTCAACGAACCGGACCGGGAGCGGGTGCTGTCGAATCCGCGGGATTTGGAGGCATTAGTTTCCGGAGCGTATTTGTATTACTGGTTTGGTACGCATTACTATGCACCATCCCTTTCACTTTCTGTGATGGCCGATGAACATTCTTCATCCTGGAATTGTACTGCTGATGCGCCAACCTTGTCAAACGAGCCGAGACAGGCCTGGAATAATAGTGCTCAATATCGAAAAGAATATGTAACCCGCTATCCCTGGTGGTACTTGTACCGGGCCATTTCTATGTGCACGGATGGATGCACAGCGGTTAACGATGGTCATCAAATACTTGGGGTGGATGGATCGGACCAGACAATCCGGGCTTTGGCCTACATGCGATTTGTCATGGGTATCTGTCATGCCTGGCTGGGGTGTTTCTTCGATCAGGGGTTTATTCTGGATGAGACCGTGGATCTGGAAGTGGCTGACCCGGTACTGGTGCCATACGGCGATCTGGTGGATCATGGTGTTGGGCAGTTGGAGAAGTGTATTGCTATTTGTGATACCGCGGTATTCCGGCTTCCGGATACTTGGATCAACGGCTGCGATCTGAACCAGGATGAATTGAAGGCTTTGGCTCACTCCTATATTGCCCGTTTCCGGGTGTTTGAAGCCCGGAGCCGGTCAGAAAGAGAAGAGGTAGACTGGGCATCTGTCAGGGTTCATGCCGAGCAGGGTATTACGGAGGATTTTTTCGTTCAGGGCGACGGCAATCAGTGGTGGAGCGGACTGCACTTTCTCGGGCAGGCGGAGGGCTGGTATCGGTCTGATTATAAAGGCATCGGACCGGCGGATACATCCGGCAATTATCAGATCTGGCTGGACACACCGGTGCAGGAACGACAGCCTTTCTTTATCTATACACCGGATCTGCGTCTTTGCTCAGGGGTGTACTATGAAGATTGGGAATATTATTGCGAACGGGAGGGAACGGATTTTTCTTATAGATATATTATTCCTTTCCGTCCTGATCGGGGCACGTATCATTTTTCCTATTATTATGCAGATCGCTATATCGAACATTTGTACACAGGTGGGGCCAGTCCCATGCCCGATTTTTTAAGAGCCGAAATTGATTTGATTCTGGCGGAATACTATCTGCGTCAAGGGGATGGGGATCAGGCAGCATATTACATCAATAAAACCCGCACAATCCGGGGCGGGCTGGAGCCGGTCAGTTCGGCTGACGGCATCGGTTCGGTATCGGATCCTCGTTCCATATTTGGGAGTCTGTGGGCAACGCTAAAATATGAAAAGGGCATTGAACTGTTTGGCTGCTGGCCCGGAGGGGCGTTTTTCGACCGCCGGGGATGGGAGAGTCTGGTGAAAAACACGATTATTCATTTCCCTGTTCCGGGCCGTGAACTGGAAGTGCTCATGATGGATAATTACACCTTCGGCGGCGGCGGGCCGGGCTCGGCGCCGAAGCGGATGCCGTCCAGGGACGGATGGTTTTAAAGGGAGAAATGAAATGTTTCAAGAGAGAGCGATTCTGCGATTGTGTTTATTGGTTTTGTCAATACTGATGTTCTCTTCCTGCCAATTCGACCTCAACGTGCCCAACCTCAACGAACCCGACCGGGAGCGGGCTCTGTCGGATCCGGAGAGCTTGGAGGCCTATGTGAGAGGTGCATATCTTGATTACTGGTATGGGACGCATTGGTATTCACCTTCTATGACCCTTTCAGTCATGGCTGATGAGGGTACCTCCTCATGGGGAAACTTCCAGATGAGAGAACTGTCTTCTGAGCCACGAAGGACCTGGGGCAATATTAACTATGGGTGCAATTGCTGTGCGGTCAACAGATTTCCCTGGCGTTATCCATATAAAGCGATTTCTGTCTGTTGTGATGGCCTCAAATCAATTGGGCGTGGTGTTGTTTTTCTTGACGAGGACGGTATTGACCAAACAGACCGGGCTGTTGCCTATATGCGGTTCGTCATGGGTGTCTGTCATGGCTGGCTGGGGTGTTTTTTTGACAAGGGTTTTATTCTGGATGAAACCACCGATCTGGAAATCGACAAATTAGAACTTAAATCATACACGGTTCTGGTCAATGCCGGTATTGCGCAATTGCAGGAGTGTATCGACCTGTGCGAAACCGGCACCTTCACCCTTCCCGCCGGCTGGATCAAGGGCAACGCGCTGACCCAGGATGAACTGAAAGCCCTGGCCCATTCCTATGTCGCCCGGTTCATAGCCAGTGTGGGCCGTACCGTCGAAGAACGGAACGCGGCGGACTGGGCGGCCATCAAGGCCCATGCGGATCAGGGAATTAATAACGATTTTCTCATATTCTGCGATGGGGATCAATGGTGGAGCGGCCTGCATTATCTGGGGATTGCAGATGGATATATGCGTTCCGACATGCGGCATGTGGGAACAGCGGATACTTCAGGTCAGCATGAAGCCTGGATGGCTACACCTGTAGAGAACCGAACCGAATACTACATCTATACACCGGATCTTCGTTTTACTTCCGGGGATTCTCTCGGGAAGGGTACATTTGATCAAGTAGGCACGGATTACTGGTATAAATATCGAATTCCATTCCGCCCTGAACGGGGGACTTATCATTTTTCATATTATTATCACGGCCGATACTATGATCATCTGGCTACCGTAGCGGCCAGTCCTGTTCCGGAGATAAAGGTCACGGAGCTGGATATGCTGCGTGCGGAATATTATCTGCGTATAGGCGACGGTGCATCCGCTGCGGTAGAAATCAACAAGACCCGCACGACAAGAGGCGGACTGGAGCCGGTCAGTGCCGCTGACGGCATCGGCTCCGTTTCCGACAAGCCCCGGATCTTCGGCAGTCTGTGGTCCACCATGAAGTATGAGAAGAACATCGAATGCGACCGTACAGGCGTGGGTCTGGCCTGGATGGACGACCGCGGCTGGGGCGATCTGGTGAAGAATACGCTGATTCATTTTCCCATTCCGGCGAGAGAACTGGAAATTCTGATGATGGATAATTACACCTTCGGCGGGGGTGGCCCGGGCTCGGCGCCGGTGCGGATGCCGTCCAGGGATGGATGGTTTTAAAGGGAGAAATGAAATGTTTCAAGAGAGAGCGATTCTGCGATTGTGTTTATTGGTTTTGTCAATACTGATGTTCTCTTCCTGCCAGTTCGACCTCAACGTTCCCAACCTCAACGAACCGGACCGGGAGCGGGTGTTAACCTCACCAGAAGAACTGGAGGCGTATGTCAGCAGTGCTTTTTATAATTACTGGTACGGGACGCATTATTATGCACCCTCTATGCCTCTATCAGTGATGGCTGATGAATCGACCCATTCCTGGGGCAGTTTTGGATGTCGGGAATTGTCTGTCGAACCCAGACAGGCCTGGAACAATAGTATCTCACATGATGCGGACCGTCAGTATGTTGTTCTGCATCCATGGCGGACTTTATACAGGGCTATTTCAATTGCCGCGGACGGTCTCCGTGCCATTGACGAGGGATTGGACATCGTTAATATAGAAGGCAATGATCAGACTGCTCGTTTGAGGGCTTATGCAAAATTCGTGACAGGTATTTGTCATGGATGGCTTGGATGTTATTTTGATAAAGGATTCATTCTGGATGAAAACACGGATCTGGATAATCTGGATAAATCAGCTCTCGTCCCCTATAAGGAACTGACCATAAAGGGAATCACCCTTCTTTATGAGTGTATCGCTCTGTGTGAAACAGGGTCCTTTACTTTGCCTGCAGGCTGGATCAGGGGCAACGCCCTGACCCAGCATGAACTGAAAACTCTGGCCCATTCCTACATCGCTCGATTCATGGCCAGCGTAGGAAGAACCGTCGATGAGCGGAACGCAGCGGACTGGGCGGCCATCAAGGCCCATGCGGATCAGGGGATTAATAACGATTTTCTCATATACTGCGATGGGGATCAATGGTGGAGCGGTCTGCATTACCTGGGTATTAAGGAGGGATGGACACGTTCGAATATGCGCCATGTAGGAACGGCAGATACATCGGGAAATTTTGAATCGTGGTTAAATACGCCGCTTAAGGACAGAAAGGAGTTCTATATTTATACTCCCGATCTCCGTTTTACATCCGGAGATTCGGCTGGTACAGGTTTGTTTGATCACGAAGGCACGGATTATTGGTACAATTATCGTATTCCTTTTCCCCCGAACCGGGGAACTTACTTTTTTTCTTACTACTATCACGGCCGTTATTATGATCATGTGTATACCGGTTGCGCGAGTCCTGTCCCGGAGATGAAGGTCACGGAGCTGGACATGCTTCGTGCGGAATATTATCTGCGAATAGGCGACGGTGCATCCGCCGCTGTAGAAATCAACAAGACCCGTACGACCCGGGGCGGACTGGAGCCGGTCAGTGCCGCCGACGGCATCGGGTCGGTACATGATAAGCCCCGGATCTTCGGCAGTCTGTGGTCGACGATGAAGTATGAGAAGAACATCGAATGCGACCACACGGGTGTGGGCCTGGCGTGGATGGACGACCGAGGCTGGGG
>DSAB01000002.1 GCA_011388275.1 bacterium
GCCTCCATGCTGATCCGGAACTATTCCAGAGGCATGATGCAGCGCCTCGGACTGGCCCAGGCTTTGATCAACGATCCCGATGTCCTGATTCTGGACGAGCCCATGGCCAGTCTGGACCCCGTGGGCCGGAAAGATTTTCGTGATCTCATTCTGGAATGCAAGAAAGAAGGAAAGACCGTTTTCTTCAGCTCGCACATTCTTTCAGACGCGGAGCTGATCGCCGACCGGGTGGGCATTATCAAGGACGGACACCTTCTTCGGGAAGGAAATCTGCACGAACTCATTTCCGGACAGATTACATCCGTTGAGGTGACGTTTCAGGTCGACGAGATCCGGCTGAAGGCTCTTTCCGTTCCTGCCGGGAACATGATCCGTCAGGATCCCAACATCATGATCCGGCTTCCCGGCCTGGATGCCGTTCCGGGAATACTGGAACAGATCGGTCAGTGCGGCGGGCGGATCATCTCGGTGATTCCGCAGAAGAAGAGTCTGGAAAGCTATTTTATGGACGAGCTCAGGAGGTGATGCGATGCGTATCCGGGCGGTTGCAGTCAACACCTTTCGCGAGACCATTCGCAATCGGGTGCTTTTAAACATCCTGATCTTTGCCATCGGCATGATTCTGCTGTCCCTGGTCATCGGAGACTGGTCTCTCTATCAGCAGTCGCGCGTGATTAAGGATTTCGGGCTTTCGGCCATGTCCATTTTCGGGCTGCTGATCGCCATATTCATCGGTATCCGGCTCATGGTTCAGGAGCTGGAACAGCGGACCATTTACGTCGTGGCGTCAAAACCCATTCACCGGTGGGAACTGCTGCTGGGCAAGTACACGGGCCTGTCGCTGACACTGGCCGTCAATGTCCTGCTGATGAGTCTGGCCCTGGGCGCGGCCGTCTGGCTCATGGAAGGAACCCCCGATTGGAAGCTCGCGCCCGCCATTGTATTGATCTATCTGGAGATCTGCCTGATCGTGGCCTTCGCGCTGTTCTTTTCGTCATTTGTATCGCCCACCCTCGCTGCGATCTTCACGCTGGCGATTTTTACGATCGGGCATCTTAGCGGGTTTCTTCGCGATTATGTGGAAATCTATCCGGATCAGGGATTTCACTGGCTGCTCAGGGGCATCTACTATACGGCGCCGAACCTGGAGATGCTGAACCTGAAAATGGCGGTGGTGGGTTATTTGCCGACACCTCCCAACGCACTGCTGTGGGGCCTGGTGTACGGAATATCCTATACGCTGCTGCTTCTCCTACTCACTATGTTGATTTTTGAGCGCAGGGATTTTAAATAGCGGGAAGAAATCATGAAAGGCTGGATTCGGCATTTGATGATCGTTCTGCTTCTCCTTGTTCTGGCGGCCGGCGTCAATATCTCCCAAAGCGCCGTGGACAAAAACCGGGAAATCCGTTTTGTGGACCGAAGTCCGGTTTTTCTGCCTAAAGGGGAAGTGCTGAAATGGCTGAGCATGGGCTATCGGGGCCTGATGGCCGACTGGCTGTGGATCAACAGTGTGCTGTATTACGGAAGGCGGATTGTGGATCATGACAACCCTTACTATGTCTATATGATGGAAAAAGGCGGACCGGAGGATGAGTTTGAGGCCGCCAGAAACCGTGCTGTCCGGATCGATTCGGCGTCTTCGATCAGCAGAGAGCTGGCCCATCTTCTTTATCAGGGGGAGAGCCGGGGACTGGTTGAATATATTTATCCCATGCTGGACCGGGTCACCACCGTGGATCCCCATTTCATATTTCCCTATCTGTTCGGCGGACTGTATGTGATGATGGATACCGGTGAAATCGGTGAAGCGCGCCGGCTTCTGGAAAAGGGGAAACGGCACAATCCAAAACTGTGGGAGTTTCCGTTCTACCTGGGGTGGATCGCCTGGATGTACGAGAATGACCTGGAACGAACCCATTCTTTGCTTCTGGAAGCCGTGTCCATGGAGGGCTGTCCTGCTTATGTGGGAAGCATTTTAACCGGTCTTTCCAGGGATCTTCAAAATGTGAATATTGCCAGAATGTATCTGGAAGGGATCCTTCAGAGTACGGACAACGAGGAGATCCGCCGTCAGATTCAGTACATCCTGGATCGTTTTGACTCGCAACAAATCAAATGAGGAGATCGTTCATGCAACACAATCTGTCAGTTTTGAAAAGTCATCGTTTCTCAATTATTATCGGTGTGATCATGCTTTTCTCGCTGCCTTTGATGGGACAGAGTCCGGAAGCGGCCGGGCCGGTATTTTGGGATTTTCTTCTTCGATCCAGGCTGTGGATGACGGCCGTTTTTTCCATAATCGGTCTGATTATGCTGAACCGGGGCTGGGTGACACGAAAAGTCCGGGCCGCTGCCTTGCTGATTGTCGCTTTTATTTTCGGCGTCCTCTATGTACTGCCGCTGGGAACTTTCGCCTCGAGCCTGGCCCCTCATCCCAGTCCGGTTTGTCTGGTGGCCAGGCCGTATCAGTTCCTCCTGGCCGGCCGGGCAGTTCCTCTGATGTTCATGGCACTGATCAGTGTTATCGTTCTTTTAAATCTGCTGGGCAACAAACTGTTCTGCGGGTGGGTCTGTCCGGTCGGGGCCCTTCAGGAACTGGTGAATCTCATACCGCTGCCCCGGAAATGGAAAATCGTCATTCCGTTCCGGTTTTCCAACGGCGTGAGAATTCTGGTTTTTCTCGCGTTCTTCGTATTTTTATTTTCGTCGGGAGTGATGATTTATGAATATTTTTCTCCCTTTGAATTTTTCCATTTCGGTTTTGAAGGGCTGGCCATTGCCGCTCTGGCGGTTGTGCTTCTTTTATCATTGTTCATCTTCCGTCCATTTTGTTATTTTTTATGCCCATTGGGTCTCATCACCTGGGTGGTGGAACAAACAGCCCTTTTCCGGGTTCGTCTGAGAAAGGGAGCCTGCAGGGATTGCCGGTCGTGCGTCAGCGACACTTATTGTCCCGCAGTACAGGCCATAATTGACGACTGTGAAGTGCGGCCCGACTGTTTCGCGTGCGGACGCTGTATGGAGCTGTGCCCGGACGGGGGTCTGCGGTTCAAGCTTCCAGGCAAAAAACAGCCCGGTAAATCAAGACCGGCTGACGGAGCGTGACTTTGCCGCGTCAATATGAAACCGAACTGCCCATACTGCCCCGCGACGTGGACGTGAACGGTCATGTGCATCATACCGTGTATCTGGATTATCTGCTGGCCGCGCGTTTCGATCAGATGGAGCGCTGCTACGGCATGTCCATGCAGGAATTCTGGAAACACGGCCTCACCTGGGTCGCCCGGCATTACGATATCGAGTACCGGTCCGGCATCCGCCTCGGTGATCGCGCGGTTATTCGTACATGGATCCATGACGTGGAGCGTATGGGAGTGATCGTCGCTTTTGAAATCTTCAGCAAAGAGACGGGAAAAACCGCGGCGCGCGGCCGGGCCCGTTACATTCTGGTGGACACGCGGACACACCGGCCCCGACGGATTCCCGAAGATGTTCTGGAACGGTACTCCGGATGATCCGCCGAAGGCTGCCCTCGCATAGGCGGCCGGGAAATAAAGTGCCGCATGTGCTTCTGGTCAATCCCTGGATCACGGATTTTGCCGCTTTTGATCTCTGGATCAAACCGCTTGGCCTCCTGCGTCTGGGAGGCATGCTGAAACAGGCGGGAGTCCGGGTCACCCTTCTGGACTGTCTCGACCGGCATGATCCGGAATGGCTGCGCCGGCAAGGACTCAAGAAAGCGAAGAGCCGCCATGACGGGACGGGTCCGTTTCATAAAACGGTGATTCCAAAACCTGCGGTTCTGAAGGGAGTGCCCCGGCGCTATGGAAGGTACGGCTGGCCGCTTTCTTTTGTCGAGGAACGGCTGAAGGTTCTGCGGCCTCCTGACGCGATTTTGGTTACTTCCGGGATGACCTACTGGTATCCGGGCGTGGTGGAGATGATCGATCTGCTGAAGCGGATCTTTCCGGACACACCGGTCATTCTGGGAGGCGTGTATGCCACGCTGTGTCCGGACCACGCGCGCCGGGTTTCCGGCGCCCATGCCGTGGTGCAGGGAGACGGCGAGCGCGCGCTTCCGGCTCTGCTTCGGAATTCGGCCGGCATTCGAATGCGGGAAGATCCGAATCCGGTTTTTACCGTGAGCCGGCCTCTTTATTCCCTGTATTCAAATCTGAAGACCGCGGCGGTGCAGACATCACGGGGATGCCCGAACCGCTGCCCTTTTTGCGCGTCCCATCTCCTGGTTCCGCGGTTTGAGCCGTTCGATCACCGCGAGGCGGCCGGCATGATCCGGTCGGTTGTCGAGCAAGGGGCGCATCATGTGGCCTTTTATGACGACGCCCTGCTTGAAAACCGCGAAAGCCGTCTTTTCCCCATTCTCAGGCATCTTTCGGAATATTCGGTTCGATGCGCCTTTCACACACCCAACGGGCTTCCGCCCCGGCTGATAGACGGCGAAACAGCCGCGATGCTCTTTCGTTCGGGTTTTATGACATTGCGCCTGAGTTTCGAGACCGTCAATCCGGAGAGACAGCAAGCCATGGGCAAAAAGGTCACATCCGAAGATCTGAAAAACGCGGTGAAGCATCTTCGGGCCGCCGGTTTCTCGGGAAAATCCGTGGCCGCCTACGTGCTGACGGGCCTTCCGGGACAGGGCCCGGCCGAAGTGATGGAGAGTATCCGCTTTGTATACAGCCAGAAAATCCGGGTCAGTCTGGCCGCGTTTTCCCCCGTGCCCGGCACGGATACCTGGCGCGAAGCGGTTGACCGCGGCCTGCTGGAAGACGATTCGGATCCTCTCCTGACCAACAACACGGTTTTTGCGGCGAGCGGCCCGGACCGGCTCCCGGAATGGTTTGTTCGGGCCGGGACTCTGGTGAGTCTCGGCAACAGCCTTCTGCTGTCCGGGAAGGAGCCGCTGAAAGATGCTCTTTTCAGCCGGGAGCTTAAGGATCTGTCACTCAATCCGTCCTGAATCAAAAAGGACCGGTGCACGAAAAGAGAGCCATCGAATGATGAATGATGAAAAGGGGATTGTCGGAGTCGATCTGGGCGGAACCAAGATTCGGGCCGCTGTGACGGCACGGAACGGATCGCTCATGGGTCCGGCGGTCGAGCGGCCGACGGGGAACAGGAAGTCACGGAAAACCGTCGAGGCCGCTCTGATGCGTTCCATTCAGGATGCTGTCGGACAGTCCGGTATCGCCATGGAGCAGGTGGAGGCAATCGGCATCGGGGCGCCCGGGCCCCTGGATTTGTCCACGGGAACGATTCTGAAGGCCCCCAATCTGCCCGGCCTGCACCATTATCCTCTGCGCCGAAGGGTTGAAGAGCGGTTTCGAGTTCCGGTGCGCGTGGACAATGACGGCAACTGTTTCACTCTGGGCGAAGCCCTGTACGGATCGGGACGTTCAAAGGGAATCGTTCTGGGTGTTACGCTGGGAACGGGCGTGGGATGCGGCGTGGTGATAGGCGGCCGTGTCTTTCACGGAGCCACGGGAACCGCGGGGGAGATCTGGGCGACGCCGTATGGACGGTCGACAATTGAGGAATGGTTTTCTGCCCGGGGCGTGTCCGGACTGCATCAAAGACGAACCGGAGAATCGCGGGGTGCCAGGCAGCTCTTTCAGTCCGCCGAATCCGGAGACCGGGAAGCGTTGAAAACCTGGGACCGGTTCGGATATCATCTGGGCAGGGCCCTTGCGGCCCTGGTCAACCTGCTCGATCCGGACCTCATCGCTCTGGGCGGATCCGTGAGCCGTGCCCATGCATTTTTCCTGCCAGCCATGGATAAAAACCTTCGAAAAATCATCAATCCCGCGCCCGCGCAGTATCTGCAGATCCTTCCCGCTCTCCTGAAGGAAGGCGCCGTGCAGGGCGCGGCGGCTCTGTGCCGGTCTCGTGCATAAGCGAAGATTGGCCCTTCGAGTAGCTTTCAAAGGCTTCGACGACACAGGCAAAACAATTGCAAATTGAAAGGACGGCACAAAATGCAATGCCTGGTTGCAGCCAATCAGGACTGATTGTTTTTTATCTCTTTCCATATCCAATCGTTTCAGACACACCGTCGAAACCCGGACAGTACATACAGAATCCTTTTCAGCGTGCAGACCTTTCTTCGGGAGCGTCCTGGATTGAAAGTCATCGATAGTATCTCACCGAAGATAGATTTCTAAGTATATACGGGACAGTTGTTTACAGTTTCTGTTGCAGAGTGACGGAAACCCGGATCCGGTTTGATCTGCCGGTTCACTGGCGTTTTGAAAGATCGGTTTATTCGAAACATGCTTCACGGTTCAAAGTGCCTCCTCCAGTCTCTTCTCCGGCCCCTCTTTGAAAATATGACAATTCCTTCATTTTTTTCGGCTGCACTTCCGCTGGCATGTTATTTGAACAAAAGGTTTTTAGCAGCGATCAAGACTTCTGAATCAAACCAGTTTCGGGAAGGAAAGGAGGTGAGGTTTCGCCTTAAAGGAATTTTTCAGTTTTACATTCAGTCATTTGAGAAAGCACCCATCAGCAAGAGCAAAAAAAAGGAGAAAATCACCATGAAGAAGTTGACTGTACTTGTTTTAGCCTGTTTGTTTCTCGGCGCGGGAATGGTTCTCGCGGCCGACACCGACAACCACGATGTGACCGTGATTGTTTATCCGCTGAACCACCTGGTTCTGACCGGCGGAAACGTGACTCTGACGATTGATGACGTGGATGGCAATCTGGACCCGATAGACGACACGGACAACAGCACCGCCGTATTGTGGATCACCAACTCGGCCACGAACAAGAAGATCACGGTTGCGCTAAACAGTGCGTATGCGACCGGCATCACCCTGAAAGCCCTGGCCTCCGGCGGAACCGGCGGAACCCCGGCCGCGGAAGTCACTCTTTCCGCGTCGGCCCAGGATTTCATCACAGGCACCTCCGGTGAAAAGGGCAACCGCACCATCAACTATACCGCGAGCGCCGATGAAACAGCGGTACCGAACAATCCCGGCGGCGAGACGAAAACCGTCACCTATACCATTGTAGATCAAACATAACCGGGAACGGA
>DSAB01000013.1 GCA_011388275.1 bacterium
AACCAATGGCTATAACTGGGATGGGTCAACTTCGGGCAATAAGATCGGCAAGTCTTTGGCGTCAACGAGTGGATGGCAATCAAGAGTTACTGCAGGAAATGTAGGTCATAACCAAAGCACCAATAACAGCAGCGGATTTTCCGCGCTTCCCGGGGGTTACCGCGACTTCATCTATGGTCGCTTCTACGATCTGATCGGCGGCGCCGGCTTCTGGTCGGCGTCTGAGTACGATACAGACTGCGCGTGGTACCGGAGACTGAGCTGCAATAGTTCAGCCGTGTACCGCTACAACGGCTATAAGCGGAGCGGGTTCAGTGTCCGGCTTGTCAGGGAGTAGTCAATTTGACCCTTTGGCTATCCGTTTTGCGGCGGATGCACCTGTGGCGCATTTGACAATTTGGGTTGGGTGGCGGGGTCGGCGGTGAAAATCATTCAAGGCGATGGCGGAGAAGGGTTTTATTCCCCATAACAGGAAGCAAGCCGGGCCCCTGATTTGGAAGACAACTATAATGTTACGGCATAAACGGATTTACTATTTCAAGGTCAAATATTTTTTGACCATGCTGGAGGTCTTCAGTATAAATGATTTCGCATTCTGATTGTAAAGCAGCGGAAATGATTAATGAATCAAAAAAAGATAATTGCCATCGTTCAACAATTTCTAAAGCCCTGTGATAGAGAGCAATACTTGAATATACTTCACAGAGGGGTTCGAGTACAACAGTGAGATATTTTCGACTGTCTTCAATATTTAAAGGAACTTTAAATTTTTTTATGGCAACATTTAAAAATTCCTGGATGACCTGATAACTAATAATTCCTTTTGATTGTGTTAGCGCATCCGAGATCAATTTCAACGAAATATCTTTTTTATGAACATTGTCATTATCGAAAGAATACACTAAAATGTTTGTATCAATAAAATATTTATCTTTCATTCAGTTCCTCCCTGGTGAATTTTTTACCAGGCGTGACATAATTTAATGAATTCATAAATTCGAAGTAGTCGGTTGTTTTCGTCGTATGTAAAACATACTGTCTAAGCCATCGGCGGAAAGTGGCATTCAAAGTTGTATGTTCTTGCTGAGCTTTTTTTCGTGCCTTTTTGATAAGTTGCTCATCAGCGCTTAACGTAATGTTTTTTAACATTTAATCCTCCAGATAATTTCTATGTGTACACTATGATAGTGTGAATATAAGATTGTCTATTGAAAAATGCAATGAAAAAATGCCATAACGATACAGAGCTGCAACGGAATTGAGCTTTTACGAGAGTCCTTCTCCGATTAAAAGAAGACGAGGGCAGGTTTGCGACGTGTGGTTTCCCGCTTCGCGGATTCAGGGAAAACAAAAATGCATTTATTGAATTTTTTCCTTGCTTTTTATCGAAATATTCGTAATTTATTATTCATATTCGCGTTTTTGTTCTTGTCAATATGAAAGGATATAAAGCCCAATCCCGCATCCAGGAAACATTCTGCCCCCCCTCCAAGTAAAAGCAAGACTTTCATCGAGGAAACCCGCCCATGAAACAGAGCCTTCAATCCCATTTTTTCTCCTTAATAAATGCCTGGTTTGCCTTCTCCTTTTTACTCTTTACGGCTTCACTTTTACCCAGATGGTCCAATGTCGGCTGGCAGACGGATGTGGCCGAATCTCTTTACTTTCTCCTTTTCCTGCTATCATTCTCAATCTTTCGACTGGACCGTCTCAATCGTGATATTTTCGGATTATTGGGCCTCCTGTTCCTCCTGCACTCCCTCAGCATCATCAATATTTATATGGGAGAAAGTTTTCTATTCGCATCCGGATCATTCGCGGTAAAATTCTTTATTGTTAAATCCATTATTCTGGCGTGGATTTTCAATTGTTTTCTGATATATTCGGCCATTCGGCTGCACTGGATCCACACTTCTCCAGCACGTCTGATTACAGTCGCAGGATTATTCTTAAGTCTTTTATTTTTCGTCCTTTTTCGGCCCTTGTTCCCCATCAGCCGGCAATTAAACTTCATGGGCACGGATATATACGTCCTTCTCTTTCGACAAGTTTTTATCTCCTACCTGATTGCCGGCCTTTTTCTCGTATTCTACTGGATCCGGGTATTAAAACGAGACATTACCCTGGGTTCTTACATGAACCCTCTGATGGCCGTGTTCTCCTTGTTCTATTTAACGGAACTCGCGGATGCGGCTGCCGAAATATTCAACTTTCGAATTTTTGGTTTTGGGTTGTGGATACTTATTACAATTCAGATTCTTTGTGCCGGGATACTATTTAAAAGGCTTTTCTTTCTTGGAACGGAATACGGATCCTTCTACAACTCCCTCCTCCGCCAAAACTCAACCATTAAAAACCTCCCCATCCGCCGTCACCATGCCCAAATCAACACCATGCTACTCAAACTCCTGCGCGATTCGCTTTTCGGTCGGAAAACCCGCGTTCTGGGCTGCTTCCTGGTCCTGGGCATTTCCATGAGCACATTCAACCTGCCCGTGTACGCGGCCGTTAACCTCGCCCTCTTCATTCTGGGCACCGCACTGATTTTATGGCTCTGCCATGCGCTGTACCGCAGGCGAGAACAAGAAAACTACCTGATCAGGCCTCCCTCTAACAACCGTCCCGGAGCGAATCATTCTTGAATTTATTCAGAGCATTGACAAGAAGAAGGAAGAGAAACGAGAGAAAAATTCATCATCGATACGTAAAAACGGACTTTCAGGCAAAAAGGCCTGACCATCAGACAGAGCCTCAAACCTCGTCCAGCCTGTACTCTCTGGTCATCAAAACCAGAACCATGCCCCCCGTGAAAACCGCCGTCAGCGCGACCAGAATACCGATCGCCAGAGCCGGCGCCGTGCCCCGGGTCTTGATGATGAAAGAAAGAAGCTGCGTCTGAATATTCTGACTCTGAAATTGCCGCATATGGGGAAACAGCGTGTGCAGATAATGAACAATGGTGAAGAATTTCACGTTGCCGGGAAAGAATGAAACCATATTCTCCCACCCGAATGTAAACAGAAGCCCGGCCAGGACAGGATGCTTCAGCAGCGCGCCGAGCATCCCGAAAAATGCCGTGTACGCCGCCAGGCCCAGAAGAAGAACCCCCAGAATCCGCAGGAACTCCCCCAGATCGCCCCACCACACATCCAGCCCGCCCGGAAGCGCGAGAATCGCGTGCACAGCCGCGATCGAAATGGCAAGAATCACCGCCGAGGTCAGCCACCCCGCCAGCGCCTTGCTCATGACCAGCACGGCCCTGGGAATGGGACGCACGAGCAGATACGGCAGCGTCCTTCCTTCCACCTCGTCGGCAATGAGGCCCGACCCGATGAACACCGCGACAAGAGGCATGAGAAAATGGAGAAAGAGCAGAAAACCGATCCGAGGGAACAGGGCCGCCGCCTCGATTCCCTGTCTGGCGAGGGGCGAACTGAACAGCCGGAGAATCAGAGCCAGACCCACGGGAAACAGACCCAGAATGCCCAGCCACAGCGTGCGCCGGCTCTGAATACCGTCACGGATAAAAAATTTGATCAGAAATCCCACGCATCACCTCACCAGATAATCAAAAACCGCTTCCAGATTCTCATCCGGAGACCAGAGCGAATCGATAGTCACATCGCTTTCCAGCGCGATTCGCGGCAGGCGGTCATGAAACTCGTCCGGCCGGTTGGTCTCGACCGTCAGCTGATTCCGTTCCCGGTCGAACTGAACGCTCAGCACATCCTCGTACTCCAGAAGCCGTGCCGTCAGCACGTTGACCTTGTCGCACCGAATGGACACCTGAAGAGGATGGGTGTCGATCAGCCGGCGGATCTCGTAAATATTGCCTTCGGCCAGCAGCCGGCCGTGATTGATCAGAAGAATGGTGTCGGTCATGGCCTCCACCTCATGAAGCACATGGCTCGATACCACCAACGTCTTGCCCGCTTTTCCCAGATCCTTGATCAGGCTCATGGCCTCATGCCGCCCCATGGGATCCATGCCGTTGAGCGGCTCATCCAGAAACAGAATGTCCGGATCGTGCGCCAGCGCCTGGGCGATCTTGATACGCTGGCGCATGCCTTTGCTGTAACCGCCGATGCGCTTGTCCCGGGCCTCCTTCATGCCGGCCCGCTCCACGGCCTCTTCCGCTCTTTTTCGGGCCTCTTCATGAGCGATTCCGTGCATGCGCACCATGGAATAGACGAAATCACGGCCCGTCAGATACCGCCAGAAAGCGTCCGCCTCCGGGCAGTACCCGATCCGTCTGAGCAGGGGCGGATTGTTCCATACTTTTTCGCCGTCTATCCGCGCCGAGCCCTGACTGGCCCGGAGCTGGCCCGTCAGCAGGCGCAGGAGCGTGGTCTTGCCCGCTCCGTTGGGCCCCAGAAATCCGGTGACTCCCGGCTTCAGCGTAAAGGTCAGATTGTTCACGCCGATAACCTGACCGTACCATTTCGAAAGACCCGCGGCCTCGATCATTATTTAATAACCTCCGTGGGACGGACCCGCCAGTGAAGAATCAGCACGCTCAGTCCGCTCACCCCGATCAGAACGAGCCAGGCCAGAATCGGGGAAAACACGTAGGGTCTGGACACGCCGAAAAGACCCGCGCCCGCCTGCCTGAGAACCGCGTTCAGAGAGAACAGTCCGGCTTCAGGAATCCGGCTCAGAATTCCCCGGATTATTTCCGGAAATGTCAGTATCGCGAAGTAAAACACCGCGGCGGACCGCGTGCTCCGGGCCGCCGCCGAAAGAGCCAGAATCAGCACCCCCAGAGAGGCGACCACCATGAGGAAGTAAGCCAGAATGGAAAAGGGAATGTAGTAATATTGATTGAGAAACGCGGCATCCTGAGAGACCATTACCTTTATTATAAAAAGGAGCCAGGCCGGAATCAGAGTCACCAGGGCTCCGTAAAAGGCGATTATCAGCAGCTTGCCCGAAGCATAATCCCAAAACCCGACCGGCTTGGAAAAGTAGATGGTCAGCGCGTTGTATTTCCGGTCATTGGCCACCAGGCCCGCGCCCGCGAAAATGAGAATCAAAATCAGATACAGCCACTGTCCCTGAAGAAATCCATGAAAAAAGTCCGCGTTGATTTTCAGGCTCTGAACCGCTTCGGCCAGGGGTGTGCCTTCTCCGAACCGGGTCATGAGATAGATCTGCACCGCCCGAACGAAAAAAGGAATATAGGCCAGCAGAATGAACAGAATCATTCCCTTTTTCCACAGTAGCCGGATTCCGGTTTTTCCGATCACCCGCCACGTCCGGGGCCGGGGAATCAGGCTGCCTTCCCAGGACCGGTAGGTTTCTTCATAGATGGGCAATGGATTCCGCTCCTATCCGCTTGACAAACACGTCCTCCAGGGTCTGAACTCCGGGCACCAGTTTGCGCAGCCTGACGTCGGTCTGCTTCGCCCCCTCCAGTATCAGACCGGTTTTCTTCCCTTTGGGGAGAGAAACATCAAGATGCTGCTTTTCTCCGGGCGACACCCGGCATCCCTTTTTTTCGAGCCATTGTACAAAGGCCTTCTCATCACCCTCCACGCGCACCGTATAGGAGCCCTGATAACTGCCGCGCAGCTCGTCCACCAGCCCCTGCTCCAGTACCGCTCCCTTGTCCATGATCACCACCTGCCGGCAGATTCTCTCCACATCCACCAGAATATGGGTGGCCAGAACAATGCTCATCTTGCCCCTGGAAGCGATGATCTGGATCAGGTCGAGCATCTCCTGTCGGCCGCGCGGATCCATGCCGCTGGTGGGCTCGTCCAGAAAAAGCAGTTTGGGATCGTGCACAATGGCCTGGGCCAGTTTAATGCGCTGCTTCATGCCCGCTGAATAGGTTTCGACCTTTCGGTACCGGGCCTCACCCAGTCCGGTCATGAACAGTATTTCATGGCCGCGCTGCATGGCGTCTTCACGGCTCATCCCTGCCAGTTCGCCCGCGTACTGAACCATGCCGATTCCGGTGAGACCGGGAATGAGGCAGTCGTCTTCCGGCATGTAGCCCACCACCTGACGGATGGCCTTGCGTTCCGCGACGACGGACTTGCCCATGATCAAAGCGGATCCCGAAGCGACCGGCACCAGGCCCAGAAGCCCCTTGATCAGACTCGATTTGCCCGCTCCGTTGGGGCCCAGCAGACCAGTGGAGCCGGCCCCGAATTCCAGGGTGACGGAACGCACCGCTTTCAGCGCGCCGTATTGAATGGTAAAATCCTGAAGTTGTACGGACAAATAAAACCCCGCATGCTGGTTGGTTGATGTATTCTTATTTACGGGCCGGTGGCGCGTTTGTTTCCGGTTTTCCTTAATATATTCCGCATTCATTTCAGACGCAAGACCTTTTTGGGGCATCGTCTACGGTCACTCTTTCCCTTGAATTGCTCTCTAGAATTTTGTATTTTATTTCGACACATCCGATCACACCCGTCAGGAGACAGATGGACAATCCGCTCGACAGCGTGCGCCTGGACCTCTGGCTCTCGGCCGCCCGGTTTTACAAGACCCGCTCCCGGGCCGCCAAAGCCTGCGAAGGCGGAAAAGTCAAGGTCAACGGCTCTTCCGCCAGGCCCCACAAATTTCTTCATGTGGGCGACGAAATCACGCTGCATGTCCACGGTCAATACCGCGACATCCGAGTCGAAGGCCTGGCCCGAAGAGGCCTTCCGGCCGCGGAAGCCAGAAAGCTTTATACCGAAAAAAAACGCCAAACGCTTTCATCCGAAGAGGAAGAGCTTCTCGCGCTTTACCGGAAGCTTGATAAAAAACAAACCATCAAATACAAGGGCCGCCCCACCAAGAAGGAACGACGCAATCTGGACAAGTGGCGGGAAGGATGAAAGAAACCGTAAAGCGTAAATCGTAAGTTCCTATAATCAAAAAAGGCGAGCCTCCTCGCTGCAAATACCTTATATTAGGTATTCAAGTCATTTTCATGAACCGCAGTCAAGGAGGTCGCCATGCAAACAGTAAAAGA
>DSAB01000098.1 GCA_011388275.1 bacterium
CGGAAACGTGGAAGGCGTGACATCGGTCCAGGATCCCCCGTAATTACTGGAGACATAGATTCCGCCGAACGAGGAAGTGCTGCTGCCCCAGTAGCTGTTGGACAGGGCGGCCACGACGCGCCCGTCTGATGTGAGAGCGACATCCGCGTAATAATGAAAATTTCCCTGGTTCACGCCGCCGAGAACGTACCCCCAGCTCGCGCCGCCGTCCGTGGATCGGAAAATACCGTACGCGTGGCTGGCCACGAACACATACCCGTTGGACGGATGCACCACCAGCCGGGAGATATAGTTCGTGGGGTAACTCCAGGCCGTCGGATTGTTATCGCCCTGGGCCCAGGGCAGTTCGGTCCAGGTCTCGCCACCGTTGGTGGACTTGTACACGCCGGCCCCGTACACGAAGGCCCTGGCGCCCCGGTCGTAGGCGCTGCCGTCGAACTCGCCCGTGGCGTAATACCAGGTGCCGGTGTGTCCCGATCGGGTGTCCTGGGCCAGAGAAGTGACGGCCAGATTCTGGCCCGGCGTGTTCTTGAGCGCCCAGGTGGCTCCGGAATCCGTGCTTTTCCAGATGCCTCCGGATACGCTTCCCGCCAGGACGGTGCTGGAATTGCTGATGTTCACGGCCAGGGCACGGACACGCCCTCCCACATCCGTGGGACCGGCCGATTTCCAGGTGAACTGGGCGGCGGAACCCTTGGCCAGGCGCTGTTCGGCCCGGGGCAGATTCCGGGCGAAGGCCAGTTCCCTGCGCCGAATGTCTTCGGGAATCCGTCCCGTGGCCGGATCGCGCAGCAGCCGCTGATAATATTCCACGCGGCCGAAACGCGAGGCCCGCGACGCCTTGGGCGACTGCGTCGACCGAATGCGGGTTTCGCGCACCGCCTTGGGCCGCTCGGGCAGCAGTGTCAGGGCAAGTAGCACGGCCGCAGCCGTAATCCCCGCGGCAACAAACAGCCTGTTATACCGTTTCATGATTTCTCCCTCCCTTTACTCGTCTTCCAAACCGTCGATCCATTTCACCAGCCTCCACTGGCCGTCCTCCCGCCCCAAAACCCGGGCATACCCCACATAGGCCTCGAGCGTGGTTTCCGGCTCAGGGGGTCCGTCTCGTTCTTCACCGAGAAAACGGGAAGCAATCAGCAGTTCGATCACCGCCCCGGCGGCCATGGGCGGAGCCGCGGGCCCGCTTCCCAGCATTTCATCGATACGGACAACGCATATAAAATCCCCTCCTTCCTGTTCCGAGGTTTCCAGCACCGTGAACTTCGCGTGAAGAATGCCCCGGGGAAGGCCGCGGTACAGCGAAGGCTCCTCAGGCATGTTGACCTCCCTTTCCGGCTCGGAATCAGGCCGCTGGGACGCGCAGCCCATGAAAAGAAGAACAAAGATCGGTAAAAGTCGACGGAACATGGCAGACTCCTGATATGAATCACTTCCAAAACCTCACGGGTCATATTGATCATGTCGAAAACGGCGGGACAGAAGGGTGAAAACGGATCTCTCTTGAAGGGGTAAAGCAGTTCCGAAAATGGATTGGTGCATCGGGAGCCATGACCCGCATGTCAGTGCAAAGTACAAAACCGAAACGTCGAAAACAAGTAAAAAAACGTTTATTATTCCGGCTTGCCGGCACACCCCTTCACGCCGCTGACACGGTCGCACGGCTCGATATGGACGACCACATCCACGATCTCAGGACCGCGGTCCAGAAGCGTATTTTTCACGGTTTCAGAGATCTCATGCCCTTTCCGCACCGTCATCCGGGAATCCACCAGCACGTGCAGATCGACAAACAGGCCGGATCCGGCCCTTCTGGCGCGCAGGCCGTGCACTTCGCGAACCCCTTCAACGCTTCCTGCCAGGGCCTGAATCGTTTCCCGCTCCCTGTGCGTGGCGCCCCGGTCTGCCAGTTCCGTCAAGGCGGGATGAATGATGTCCCACGCGACCTTGAGAATGAACAGGGCCACGACCACGGCGCCGATGGAGTCCACAAACGCCCAGGCCGGATCGACTGCGGAAGCGACGACCGCTGCCAGGGCCGGCAGAGAACTGAGGCTGTCGGAGCGATGATGCCAGGCATTGGCTGTCACAGCCGGTGATTTGATCTTCCTGCCGACCCGTGCCGTCCATCGATACATCATTTCCTTGAAAACAATGGACAGGAGAGGCCCGGCCGCGGCGATCCATCGCGTCTGAACGGAATGGCCGCTTCGAAATGAACTCAGTGCCTCATATCCGATCGTCACGGCCGCGGCGGCCAGAAACAGCCCGATGCCCACAGTCACCAGGGTTTCGATGCGGTTGTGTCCGTACGGATGGTCCTCGTCCGGAGGTGCGGACCAGAATCGGACGCCCACGATCACCGCGATGTCTGTGCTGAGATCCGAAAGGCTGTGAATGCCGTCGGCCAGCACGGCGCGGCTGGAACCCAGAAGCCCCAGCGCGATCTTGACGCCCGCAAGAAGCAGGTTAACGGCCATGCCGGCCAGCGTGACACGCCGGACTAAACCGAAGGCCTGTTTTGAGTCATGCACGGTCATGATGAAGACTCTTCAGGTGACGATATTGAGGAAGGAACGATACCGGATATCAGATACGGCACCGGGTCCAGCAGGCCGGCCGGCCGGGTTTTCCGGAACCAGTTGCCGCCCGAGTAGTCCCTGCCGGACCGGTGAGGCGACGTGTAGAGTTCGAAATGGAGCATACTGGATCTTCCCTCGTCTCCCAGCTTTCGAATATAGGCCGGCGCGTTTCCGTCGATCCGTTCCAGATTCAGAACAGCACCCACATGGCCGAGAAGCTGACCGGCGCGCACGGTTTCTCCTGTTTTCACGCAAAAATCCATGAGCTCGGCATAGCGGGCCGTGAGACCCGATTCATGGTAAATCAGAACGAAATAGGTGGTATTCCAGTACGGGCGCTGATTCGGATCCGTGAACCGGCCCGTCTCGAGCACGCGGCCTTTCTCTGTGGAAACCACCGGAGTACCCGGCGGAGCGTACAGATCCACGCCGCCGTGATGCCGGTCCTCCCGGCAGGCCCAGAATGTGCCCGGATGGTTTTTCCCCGGAACCGCTCCGGGCCGCATTTCGGGAAGAGGCCAAAGAATCCTGACCTGCTTATTCATGGTATTCAATAATTCGAAAGTTATCAGCGTCCCTTCTTCAACGGCCTGTCCCGGTTGATCTCCACTATATCCACATCATCAACCCGATGTCCCAGAAGATATTTGGAAAAATGGTCGGCCATGAGCCAGAAAAAATACTCCGACATGTCCCCGTATCCGTGGCGTTGTCCCGGAAACACAAAGAAATCGAACCGCTTGTTGGCCTTGATCAGCGCCCGGGCCAGGACCAGCGTATTGGCCGCATGCACGTTGTTGTCCACATCTCCGGTGGCCAGAAGCAGATGCCCCTTGAGATTGGCGGCCAGCTCGGAGTTGGTGTCAATATCATAATGGAAGGTGACATTGCCTTCTTCGTCAATGACCTCCTTGACCCCGTGATGCTTCTCGCTCCACCAGCGGTTGTAGATGTTGTTCTCATGATTTCCCGAACTGGAGACCGCCGCGTGGAAGAAGTCCGGATAGACCAGCATGGCCGCGGTGGACATGAACCCCCCGCCGCTGTGTCCGAAAATGCCCACTCTTTCGATGTCGATAAAGGGATGCCGCAAGGCCAGCTGCTCGATCGCGGTCTTTTTATCGGCCAGACCGTAATCCCTCAGGTCTCCGTAGCCGTAATTGTGATACCACTTGGACCGGTCCGGATGTCCGCCGCGGTTGCCCACGGTAATCACGATGAAACCGACCTGGGCCAGCCGGTCCACGCGGTCCATCCGGGTAGAGAACGACTTGTTGACCGCCTCGGTCTGCGGCCCGGGATACACGTAGGCGACGACCGGATACTTCAGGGTCGAGTCGAAATCGAAAGGTTTGTACATCACGCCGTACAGATCGGTGAGCCCGTCGTCGGCCTTCACCCGGAATGGCTCGGGAAAACGGAAACCCGTCTCCATCAGCAGGGACAGGTCCGCTGTCTCCAGATCCATGATCTTTTCGCCCCGGTGATTCCGGAGCTCGGCTTTGGGAACGGTATTGACCCGCGAATAATTGTTCACAAAATACCGGTTGCCGTCGTTCATGCTGACTTGATTCGTGTAATTCCCCGGGTTCAGGAGCTTCAGGCCGCTTCCGTCCAGATTCACCCGGTACAGATGCTCATAATAGGGATCCTGACCCGGTTCGCGGCCGTTGGCCGTGAAATAGAGCACCCGCTCTTTCTCGTCGATCCCGACGATACGCTGACAGTGAAAGGGACCGGACGTGATGCGGTTGACCAGGTTTCCCCGGTCGTCGTACAGGTAAAAATGGGCCCAGCCGTCACGCTCGGACCATTGAACCAGCTGCCGGCCGTTGCCGACCAGACCCGGAGTCCGGATCTCGACGTAAGTGTTGAGCCGCTCTTCCACCAAAACCTTCACCTCGCCGGTATTGGCATCCGCGACACAGATATCGATGCGGTGCAGATCCCGGCTGCTTCGACTGAAGTGCAGCTCATCGGAGGTCTCCGACAGCCACAGGGCCGGCGTGTAATCATCGTCTCTCTCGCTGGCAAGGCGGGACGCCCTGAACAGGGAGAGAGATTGATCCTTGAATCGCTCCGCCGGAATCACGAGCCTTTCGTCCGTCTGAACATCGAATATTTCGATTTGGTATTGAGGAGCCTCTTTTTCACCGGGCATGTGGTATGTATACGTCTCCAGCTCCGGCCGGGGGCGGCTCGTATGATGGATCACCCAAAGCTCTTTAACCTTTCTCTCGTCCGTGCGGATCAGAGCGAACTTCTTTGAATCCCTGGACCACAGAATATTGACCGGCTGGCGCTTGTCTTTGTCCTTTTCCCACTTCTGGTCCGTGGTCCCGCGGGGCCTGCCGCCGTATCCGAAACGCTCCTCACCATCCGTGGTGATGGCATGCTCCACAATCGTGGTATCCTTCTCGTCTTTCAGGGCCTTCTCATAATCGGCCCGGCCCATCCGGTACAGATTGTAATGTTTGGAAAACACGACCGTCTCGCCGTCGGGCGATATGCCGGCCCAGCGGGGTCTCTCCGGATCTTTTTCATAGTCCTCAAGATGAGTGAGGATCCCGGTCCGAAGGTCGTATTCGAAGGTAAACACCTTTTTTTTCGGCTTTCCTTTTGTCTCTTTCTTCTTTTGCTCTCCCTCTTCCTTCTTTTCCTCTCCCTCTTCCTTTTTCTCCTCTTCATCGAGCGTGCTCTTGATATCGAAACGAATGGCTGTTTCATCCTTGACAAACTTTAAATTCTCGATGGGAAGATGTTTGGCCTCAAAAGGATCTCCGACAATCTCCGTGACCCGGGCGGCCACCTCGACGGGATCGAACAGAAGGCGGCGGTCTTTCCGGGAGGGATCGACCAGATAGTAGTTTTTGCCTTCCGGCGTCTCAAACGTATGCCAGAAACGGTCGCTCAGTTTCAGCCAGTGGGCGTCGACCCAGGTGCTGAACACCATTTTCTTCATTCTGTCCTGCGAGAACCGGGCGGCCGAACGATAGTCGGGCCGCAGGGTCGGTTCGCCCTGCGCCCCCAGTGACAGCATGATCAGAAACAGGCACAGTATCCGCTTTCTCGATTTCATCGGTTTTCCCCTATATTTGTGATACATCATTAAGTAGAAATGGATTGTATACACTGTAAAAATCAAAAAGGGGCGACGAGCCGGTTTGACGGCCATGCCCCCTTTGAGCAATGAGTACTATTTGTCATCGGTAGAGATTCTTTTTCCGCCTGGATGATTAAAACCCTGCTTCGAAACCACAAAAAGTATTGGGAAAGATAATAAATACTTGATTAAACAGCAACCGATTTTTCAACCGAGGTTTGATGCCGGCCTCATCGTTCATGCCTGTTTCGCTGCCAGGGAGAAAACCGGACGGGACAAATCCTCAGCGGATATGTTTGGAATGAATAATAAAAGAACGAAGAAACCCCTCTGGATGAACCCTTTTTTCGTGAAATGCTTTCGTTTCATCTGTGATTCTCCCTCGCACCAAAGTTCATCAGGCTGGAAAAAATACCCGCACCCGCTGCGGGCCGGAGACACTCACCATCATGTCGATTACCGGAGAGAGGATATCGACCCTTCCATATGTCTTCCCCAAAACCGCGCGGGTGGGGGTTTGTATCTCGAATTCGGCGCGGCGTGATCAGCCGCTTACATACTCTTGTTTATGCGGATGGATCCTGCCCGGTTTCGGATTGTTCGGCATGTCCCGGCAGGACTGAAGAGTAACGGCAGAAACCGGAAGAGCGACGATCAGAAACATTCGGGGAAATGGATGATGACGTTGAACTGCCCGCATGGCCCCTTCCTTGAATAAATGACGATTTTTTTTCTTACACCGAATCTGTCGCCGGTTCCGGGAACAGATCGTACAAAATATGTACCAATCCGTGGTTATCAGGATAAGTGCAGTTAAATCAGCATTCTCTGGGCAGGGTTAATCGGCTGGAAATCCTCTAAAATTAGAGGATGCCTCGAAAATTAGAATGGACTGCGGTGGACAAATTCACTTCGGCAAACCTGTCTTTTTCTTGCGCTCTGCTTTTCCTTACGTCTTCACCTCTCACGTCTTTTCATCTCCCGACCAGCTCCTTCAGCATCTTTCCGATGAACGTATTTTCATGAATGCCTCCGAAACGCTCGCTGTGCGGTCCGGCGGCCAGAAGCGGAACCATCTCCCCCGTGTGACCCCCGGAGGCAAAGGCGGCCCGCGTAATCA
>DSAB01000106.1 GCA_011388275.1 bacterium
ACTGCGCCAGTATAAAACATGAACATGTATTTGAAAATCATGCCGGAAAAATATTGGACTCATATAACGAATTGTTGAATAAATGACAGGATAATGATATATGAAACAAATCCTTCAAAACCTAAAAACCGGCAAAACCGAGCTCGCCGACGTCCCGGCACCGGTAAACCAGCCCGGCCATGTCCTCATCCAGACCAAAACCTCCCTGATCTCCGCCGGCACGGAACGCATGCTCGTGGAATTCGGACGCGCCGGCCTCGTATCCAAGGCCCGCTCCCAGCCGGATAAAGTAAAACAGGTGTTGGACAAGACCCGTGCGGAAGGTCTGCTGCCTACACTGGAGACGGTGTTTAAGCGGCTGGATGAGCCGTTTCCTCTAGGGTATTGCAACGCCGGCGTTGTGGTAAATAGCATAGCGCAGAGCGCAGAGCGCGAAGCGCAAGAAAAAGAGGACCACGGACCATCGACTACAGACCAGAGTCGACCATCATCCATGGTCTATGGTCAATCGTCGCAGCCGAAGGCTGCACCATCGTCCATGGTCCATGGTCAATCGTCCTTGTTCTCTAAAGGCGAACGTGTCATCTCCAACGGCCCCCACGCCGAGTTCGTGTCCGTGCCTGCGAACCTGTGCGCGAAGATACCGGATAATGTAACGGACGAAGAAGCGTGCTTTACCGTGCTTGGTTCCATCGGGCTGCAGGGCATAAGACTGGCCGATCCTAAATTAGGGGAGAGCGTGGCCGTGTTCGGCCTGGGGCTCATCGGCCAGATGTGCGTGCAGATGCTGATGGCCAATGGCTGCCGGGTGATGGGGTTCGATCTGAACGAAGAACGCATGCAAATGGCTGAAAAAGTCGGCGCAAAAGCCGTTAACAGTGTTCAGAGCGATCCCATAACCGCGGCCCAGGCCTGGACAGAAGGAAGAGGCGTGGATGCCGTGATCATCACAGCCGCTTCAAAATCCGACGAAATCATGCATCAGGCGGCCCAAATGACCCGGAAGCGGGGACGCGTCATTTTGGTGGGTGTGGTGGGCCTGAACCTGAACCGGGCCGATTTTTATGAGAAGGAGATCACCTTTCAGGTATCCTGTTCCTACGGACCCGGCCGGTATGATGAAGACTATGAGCTTAAAGGCCGCGATTATCCCTACGGACTCGTGCGCTGGACCGAACAACGCAATTTCGAGGCGGTTTTGGAGCTCATGGCTTCGGGAAAACTGGATGTCAGACCCCTGATTTCCAGGAAAATCCCCTTTGCTGAGGCCACCAAAGCCTATGACACCCTGCTGAAAGATCCCCGCGCCCTGGGCATGGTGCTGGAATACGGCGGGGAAAAGGATATTGCGGAAAACCGGACCGTCCGATTCCAGACGGAAGCATTCGGAAAAGGCGCCTGCGTGATGGGGATCATCGGAGCGGGAAATTTCACCAAAATGACCCTCATGCCCGCCCTGGCCAAAACCCGAGCCAGGGTGAAGATGATCGCCGACCTGAAAGGCGCGGCAGCCGCGCATCTGGCCCGGAAATACAAGGCCGAACAGGCCGTTTCCGACCACCAACTCATCCTTAATGATCCGGAAATCAACACCGTGCTCATTACCACAGGCCATTCGTGTCATGCCGCGCTGGTTTTGGAGGGATTGAAGGCCGGGAAGCAGGTGTTTGTGGAGAAGCCGCTGGCGATGAATGAAGAGGAGCTGGGGGAGATTTGTAAAAATATACGCATGGGGCATAGAGCAGAGAGCATAGGTAAAGAAAGCGGAGCGCAGGGCGCAGAGCGCGAAGCGCAAGAAAAGGATGAACACGGACCACAGACCACGGACTACGGTCCGGCCCTCACCGTCGGCTTTAACCGGCGATTCAGCCCGCATATCACGCGAGTCAAGGCCGCTCTGGGTGGACGAATGGAGCCTCTCACACTTACCATGACCGTCAACGCCGGCATTATTCCTTCGAATCACTGGGTGCATGACCCCGAGAGGGGTGGCGGCCGCATCATCGGCGAGGCGTGTCATTTCCTGGATCTCATGACGTTTCTCACGGGCAGCCAAATAAAATCCGTGTCCGCCGGCATGGTGGACGGCATGGCCGTGAATGAGGACAAGATGTCCATTCTCCTGACCTTTGAAGACGGATCCGTGGGCACCGTCAACTACTTTGCCAACGGCCCCAAATCCTATCCCAAAGAGCGGCTGAACCTGTTCTGGGAGGGAAAGGCCCTGCAGGTGAACAATTTCCGCGAGACCCGCGCCTGGGGCGTTCCCGGATTCCGGACCTTACGCACCCGCCGGCCGGAAAAAGGGCATTTGCAGGAGATGAAGGAACTGGTTCGGTTTGTGGAAAAAGGAGGAGAGGCGCTGATTCCGCTGGAGGAGCTGGTGAATGTGACGCTGGCTTCCTTCGCGGCTATGGAATCGGCGAAGGAGAGAAGGGTGGTGGAGATGGGGGATGAGTACAAGGGGGTATTGAGTCTGCTGGGGCAAAGAGCATAGCGCATGGCGTAAAAAACAATGACCAAAACAAAGACGAAACAAACCTTCTGTTTCGGTCATTATCATTTGTGTTTTTGATTATTATTTGATATTTGGTGCTTGTCATTTAGGATTTTTTCCCGCTGTGCGCTTTGCGTCTTTTCAATCCGCAATCCGCGATTCGAAATCCGAAATGCTTCTCTTGCCTCCGGCGGGGTACTTTTCTTGGCGCAAGAAAAGTTCCCAAAAGAACATCGGCTGAAGAAAAATGGCCTGGAACGCAGCCTCGCTCACTGAAGGAATTGAACTCTCCCGATATGACATTATAGTCGCGCAAAGCGCTTTAATAAAGGAAAATCGGGATCAGACAGCAATTCCTTCCGGGCGTTCGCTCGCCTTGCATTCCCGGGCGGCAATTTTTCTGAGGCCGGGAAAATAATAGCCTGTTTTTTCTTGCAGTCTGCTGTCTGCGGTCAGCGGTCATTTTTCCTGCTCAGCGCTCTGCTTTTTTTCATGCATCCATGCAATCATGCAGCCGTTTTGTTTTTCTCTATGCCCTATGCGCTCTGCTCTATGCAATCTTTTCCTCACGTCTTCACCTCTCACGTCTTTATCTCTCACGATTCACATTAAACCCATAAAACATTGAAAAGCCTAAAAAATATTTTCCTGATCCTCCGGTATCTCGGCCCCAAATGGGCTTTTTTCCGTTTCAGGTACTGGATTCGGCTGCGATCCGGCCGGATAAGAAAGCAAACCCCGGTACAGGCGTGGGATGACCTGCCTCTGGATGCATTTCTCGGCAAGGACGCGACTCTTACAGGACTTATTCAGGCACTCAGAGATCCATCCAGGTTTTTTCTGAATCACTCCCTTCCGGCCGGGGATTCCATCCCCGATTATCTTTCCGAATCATTCGAACAGGCCGTTATGCGGGCCGATGACATTCTCAAAGGCCGGTTCATCTACTTCGGCTGCCACCGGAAAAGCCGGAATTTCCCGCCGGACTGGCATGCCGATCCCTGGGGAAAAAACCGTCCCTCGGACATACACTGGTCCCTGATTCCAGTCAGCGGACCTGATGATATAAAGGGCGTGTGGGAGCTCAACCGCTTCGGATTCACCTTCACTCTGGTCCGGGCCTTTGCCGCGACTGGAGACGAAAAATACGTGGAGGGTTTCTGGCGGCTGGTGCTGGACTGGGCCGAACACAATCCGCCCAACACGGGCGTCAACTGGCAGTGCGGGCAGGAGATCAGCTTCCGCCTCATGGCCTGGTGCTTCGGCCTGTTCGCCTTTGCCCGCCACGCGCGCAGCACGGACGAGCGGATTCTGGCGCTGATACGCATGATCGCGGTATCCGCTCGACGTATACAGGCCAACATGCACTACGCACTGAGCCAGAACAACAATCACGGTATGAGCGAGGCCGCCGGCCTGTGGACCGCGGGAACTCTGTTTACTGAATTGAAAGACGCTCGATCCTGGAAAGAGACGGGAGCCCGGCATCTGGAAAGGCTGGCCGTTCGTCTGATCGACGATGAAGGCGTGTTCAGCCAGTATTCGTTTCTGTATCAACGGCTCATGCTTCAGGTGTATCTATGGGCTCTGCGTTTGGCGCAGGTTCATCAGAATCCGTTTTCACCCGACATGATCAGACGAATTCAAAAGGCCGCTGAAAAACTAGCGCTGTGTCAGACCGGATCAAATGGTGAGTGCCCTCTGACCGGCGCGTCGGATGGCTCCAACCTGCTGCTTCTGACCTCCTGCGGCTATCAGGATATGCGTCCCGTGATACAGGCTTTCAATGTATTTTTTCGTAAAAAGAAAGTTTACAAGGCCGGCCCATGGGATGAGATGCTTTGGTGGATGTTCGGTCATATCCCGAAGAATGAGTCCGCGTTAAAGGAGGAGATCGAATGCAAACGGTCGGCCTCTCTTTCCGGATTTCTGTTTTTCGAGGGAGAGCAAAGCCGGCTTATGATCCGCTGCGGCGTCCACCGGTTCCGTCCGGCTCACGCTGACATGCTGCATGCCGATCTGTGGTGGAAAGGGCAGAACATCTGCGCGGATGCCGGAACGTACGCATATCACGGCGAACCTCCCTGGGATAACGGACTCTCACGCACGGCCGCGCACAACACCGTCACTGTGGACAAAAAAGATCAGATGGAGCGTGTAGGCCCGTTTCTGTGGCTGCCCTGGGTCAGGGGCCGCGTGCTGGTTGATAAAAATTCGGAACATCCCTGTTTTCGAATATGGCAGGGTACGCATGATGGATATTCGTCTTTGGGTGTCAGAATCTTTCGTTCGGTCATTCAACTGCCGCACGATACATGGGTATTGATCGATGAAATTCAGGGCAAGATCGCTCATGACTACACCCTGCACTGGCTGCTGAATGATTTTACATTCACCGGCACGCCGGATACCGGAATGAAGCTCGCTACCCCCAAAGGCGAATACGGCTTTCAAACCGGCTGTCTGGAAAAGGATTATGAGACAGACTGGACGCGTGGTGACGAGAACTCCATACGGGGCTGGCGGGCACCCTGTTATCGCGAAAAAAAGGAAGCGATTTCGGTTCAATGCCGTATTCGCGGCCGCAGCGCGCGTTTCTGGACCGTTCTGGGGCCCGGAGAATGGAAAGTACGGCATTCCGGTGAAGTGCTATACTGGATTCAAACCGGCCTGCATGCCATGATCGGATTCGAACAATCCGGCATGGTTGTGCGTCTGGACAGGCTGAATAAGACCCTCTGTGAGATGCGAGTATGAAGTGCCTGCTCATCCACCAGGCCTTCGCCTCCCATGCCGATGCCGGCGGTACGCGGCACGCGGAACTCGCCCGTTACTGTGAACCCATGGGACTGAGTTTCGACATCATCACCAGCCCGGTCAGCTATCTGACAGGCAGGCGCAAAAGCCCGAATCATCAGAATCTGCCGGGCGTACGCGTTCATGAGGCGTGGACCCTGCGCGGCCTTCACCGGAATTTTCTGACGCGTGTCCTGTGCTTTTTCAGCTTCATGTTTTCATCCGTTTTCGCTGCGCTGAAAATATCCCGAACCGATGTGATCATGGGCACAAGCCCGCCCATATTCCAGGCGGTGTCTTCGTGGCTGGTCTCTCTGATACGAAACAAACCCTTTGTTCTTGAGATACGCGACCTATGGCCCGAATTCGCCGTGGACATGGGCGTGCTGAAAAATCCGGTTCTTATATTTCTGGCCCGCCGGTTGGAGCGCTGGCTGTACCGCCGAGCGGATCATATCATTGTCAATTCACCGGCTTATCCTAAATATCTTATGGAAAGAAATGTTCCGGCGGAAAAGATCACCGTTATTCCAAATGGCGTGGATGCAGCCATGTTCACGCGGGATGCTCCCTGGAAATTGCCGGTTCCAGAACCTGATCCGGGCAAATACCATGTCGTCTACACGGGTGCTCTTGGGCCTGCAAACGATATAGATACCCTGATCGAAGCGGCGAATCGGCTGAAATCCGAAGATGACATCCACATCTGGCTGGTGGGGGACGGAAAGGACAGAAGCCGTCTGCAGCGGTTGGTGAGTGAAAAGAAACTGGGCAACGTGACCTTTACCGGCGCTGTCCCAAAGACCGCTATACCGGCAATTCTGCAGCGGATAGATCTCTGTGTCGCCATACTCAGGAACATCCCCATGTTCAGGACGACGTATCCTAACAAAGTGTTCGATTATATGGCAGCCGGTAAACCGACTTTGTTGGCCATCGACGGCGTTATCCGTGACGTTATAGAGGCTGCAGGCGGCGGCAGGTTTACGACACCGGGAGATTCCGCCGCCCTCGCTGCAGCCATTCTTGAATTTAAAAATAATCCCGAAAAAGGCATACGAATGGGTAAACAGGCTCAGGCCTATGTGGCCAAATATTTCGACCGAAGCCTGCAGGCGGATCAATTCCTGGCACTGCTTCAGGAGCTGGAAGCATGATATTTTATCGGGCAGTCAAAAAAATAGTTGATCTGTTGATTGCATCCATGCTCATCGTTGTTCTGCTCCCTGTTTATATTGTTCTCTTCCTGCTGACCCTCCTCTTCCAGGGCCCGCCGGTCCTGTTCCGCCAGACCCGGCCGGGGCTGAATGGAAAGCCCTTTACCCTCATCAAATTCCGCACTATGCGAAAGGCCGGAAAAGAGAAGGTTCAT
>DSAB01000030.1 GCA_011388275.1 bacterium
GCGAAGAAATCAATCCGAAAAATCTCACGCAAACGATGATTGGGGGCAGCATCAAAAAGACAAAAGACGAAAGAACAGGGAATTTGAAAAGCGCAAGAAAGACCGTATGTTCGAAGAGGAGGAGCGGCTGCCCGGCCGAAAAGCCTCCTTTTATTCGGATGATGAGCCGGAAGATTGGGAGAGCGTGTGAAGCGGCATCGGGCAGACCTCCGGCACCGCACCTCACACACCATGCTGATGGAATCGTAAACTAAAAGCGACAGTTCTGTCCCATGAACCGGACACCCGCCTGGCCGGAATTCATTCATCCCCGGTGCGGAGCTATATTCCCCTTGACAAAATCCTAATTTATTATATATTTATAAGAAACCGGACAATCGATGAACACCGCCTGAAACGAACAGTCTAATTGTCATATAAATAATCATTTAAATTCATATTGTGTGCCGGTGCGATATCATACACTTCACGACGCGGTATTCGAATGTACCGCAACGCCGATTCAGGCCGTGTGTTTCCATGGGGCTGGCCTGGTAATTGCACATTTTACGCGGATTCATGAATGTGCATACAACCCTGCGGGCAAGCGAGGGATCGGGCCCGCCCGTCTGAAACTCAAACCATTTATCGGGTTTTTTGGCGCGCTCATCGGTTCAGGTGATCTGTGATGGGCGCGAGAGTCGAATATCGGTAAGCCGAAGCGCTTGAGGAGCCGGGGCGTAAACGCGGTCTCTGTTCATTGAACGGTTCGGCCTTCTTCAAGGCCTGGCGGTCCGGCTGTTGGGACTGACCGGGCGGAGCTGTGCCCGGACGGAGTGACGGTCTTCCGGACGGAATCCACTCATAAACAAAGAGATTTCCATGAATCGAATGACGCGAATCTGCCTGATTGTTCTGTCGGCCTTCTCCGCGGTGGTCATTGCCCAGACCATGAATGCCAGAATCCGAAAGGGGGATATTCTGGAAGTGCGGGTGCTCGGCCACGACGTCCTGTCGCGCAATATCATGGTTCAGCCGGACGGAACCGTGAATTATCCGCTGATCGCGGATGTGCCCATCGACGGACTCTATCTGGAGGAATTCCGTGACCTGCTCGCATCGCAGGCCATGAAGTTTCTGGGCGAACGGCCCATCATCACGGTCGCGTTCTCGCAGAGCCTGGCCGTGCGCGTCACGGTTCTGGGCATGGTGCAGGTGCCCGGAGAGTATCTGGTTCCGCGCAGCGCCACTATTCAGGGAGCGGTCACCCAGGCGGGCGGATTCACGCCCAGGGCCGAGATCGACCATGTGCGTCTGATCCGCGGGCAGGAAGATCAAAAAGAGACGCAAATCGTCAACCTGCGGAAATTCTACGAAACGGGCGATCCGTCTCTGCTTCCGGAACTGCGGGACGGAGACGTGATTTCGGTGCCGGGCCTTCCCGGCTCCAACGACATCAAGGTGATGGGCGAGGTGCGCAGTCCCGGCAGCTACATGGCCTATGTGGGCGCCAACGTGCTGGATGTGCTGTACATGGCCGGCGGGCCTACGGAGAAGGCCGACCTGAAGAAGGTTCGTCTGATCTCTCCGTCCCGTCAGGGCAAGCGGGAGGAGATCATCGATTTGCGCAATCCCGCGGAGCTCGGAGACACGGGCCTGTTTCCTGATGTGGCCCCGGGCGATGTGCTCTATGTGCCGGTCAAACCGCAGTTCTGGAAGCATTTTTTTACTATCGCCAAAGATATCACCAGTATTCTTCTGCCCATTGCCATGATGATTTTTTACTACCGGCGTTACGATTAACACCCATGCGTGAATATCATCAAAAGGAAAAACTGGAATTGCTGGACCGGGTCATGTGGGACTGCCCCGTTCCGGCTCCGGAGCTTCTGAAGCTCCTTGACGGGAAGATTGACGGCGTCTATCATCTTACCCGCAGAACCCTGGTCAGGCGGCTGATTGAATCGTATCCCTGGTTTGTGATATCCGCCCTGATCCCTCCCCGGGAACTGATCCCCATGCTGGACAGGGATTTTCTCGAAAGCCTTCGTTTTCCCTCACTCAAGAGAAGATATGCCTTTATCAAAAGCCGGCTTCAGGACGATTTACCGGCTGCAGGATAAGATACTGGATGTTCTGAGACCGCAGACGCATCCTTTTTTCTTGACAGGCGGAACGGCTCTGGGCCGATTTTATCTCTATCACCGGTACAGCGAAGATCTGGATTTTTTCTGCACAAGCAGCCCGGAGTTTATTCAGTGTCGGGATCAAATGATCCGGTCATTGCAGTCCCATTTTCCCGTGGATACGGAAAAGTCCGTGCTGGCGGAAGATTTCGCCAGAGTCTGGATCGGCGATCCTCCCGTCAAGGTGGAATGGATCAATGATGTGCCTTTCAAGGCGGTCGACCCCATTGACGCCGGCGGGATTCCGGTTGATCATCCGGTGGACATCCTTGCCAATAAACTGTCCGCATTGATGAACCGGGAAGAACCCAAGGATATGATCGACATAAAAACGATTGCCGTGAATTATCGCTTCAACTGGGCGGACATGTTCACGATTGCCAGGAAAAAGGCTCTGGTCGATGAAGTGGATGTGGCGGAAAAGATGGCCTCTTTTCCCACAGACTGGCTCGGTGCTGTTGTGTGGACGGGACCGGCCGATAAACCGGAGGCTTTCAGCCGGATCCTGAATACGCTGGTGAATGATTTCCTGCGCGGAGATGATAATTCCATCGGGGCTTCCAAACCCGATATCTATTCCGCCAGTCCCCGGTTTCGTCCTGCCGGGTGAGAAAAAAAGAACACCGCAAAGACGCAAAGAGCGCAAAGGAAAAACAAATAATGTCAAAAACCCCATTTTAAGCCTGATATTCTTTATTTTCTTTTTTTATTCTTTATTCTTTGTTCCTTGTTCCATCTTTTCTCCGCGTCCTTTGCGCCTCTGCGGTTATCTTAAATGAAAACGTCAATCAAAACAGGACCCGTTTGAAAACCGAACCGGAAATGCCCCTCACGGAAAGGAAAATCATCGCCGTCGGCGGAGGCAAGGGCGGCATCGGGAAATCCGTGATCGCGGCCTCCCTGGGCGCGGGTCTCGCGCGTCTGAACCATCACGCGGCGGTGGTGGACGCGGATCTGGGCGGATCCAACCTGCACACGATTTTCGGCATCGAGAAACCGGAATACACCCTTTCCGATTTCCTGGACGGGAAAAAACCGCTTCAGACCCTCCTTCGGCCCCATCCGGACATGGAAACGCTCAGCGTGCTGTGCGGCGCCTCGGGCGTGTATGGAATCTCCAACCTGGCCTATCGGCAGAAACAGAAGATGATCAGCCGCCTGAGGCGCGTGGACACCGAATACCTGATTCTGGATCTCGGAGCCGGCACGGGTTACAACGTGCTCGATCTGTTTCTGCTCGCGGACCATGGAATCATTCTGGTCAATCCCGACCCGCTCAGCGTTCTGGAGGGCTATAATTTTCTTCGGCAGGCCTTTTACCGGGGACTGATCCAAAAACTGAAAAAGCGCGAAAAAGCCCTGGCCGAGGTCAGGCGGAACGCCGGTTCCGAGACGTTCAGGGATCATCTGACCGTGGACGGCCTTCGGAAAAAGATCGGCCGGTTCGATCCGGAAGCGGCCCGGATCATCGGCGATCTGTGCAAGGGGTTCAAGCCCATGCTTCTGATCAACAAATGGGAGAAGCCGGAAGACGAAACGAGCGGGCTGGCGGTCAAGGTGGCCGCCGGGGAGCTTCTGTCCGTGGACGTGGAGTATCTGGGCCGGGTGCGTTTTGACCGGACGGTTTCCCGTTCCGTGGAATCCGGCCGGCCGTTTATTTATTCGGACCCCAAAAGTCCCGCTTCACGGGACCTGGCGGATATCATCATCGTGCGGATTCTGAACCGGGGGAAAATCCGAACCCTGCTCGACAAACAGGCCCTGCGCGGCAAAAAGCAGCGGGCCGTGCCGATTGACGCGAACACGGTGATCTGTTCGGTAAGATGTTTGTACTGGGAAGAGTGCGCCTACCGCGAGGGCGGCATGCCGTGCAAGATGCAGCATCTGCTGAGCATCGGGGGGTTTCAGGAGAGGACGTGAGGAGAAGCAGAGCGGAAAAGCATTTCGGATTGCGGATTGCGAATTGGAAAACGCAGAGCGCGGAGCGGAAAAAACGTGAGATAGGAAGACGTGAGAGGTGAAGACGTGAGGAAAAGAGAGTCATTTTATGGAGCGGCATAATGGATAAGAGCTTCTTTATATTTTCGGGATATCTGATCAGGGAAGAAAATGGATACACCGCTTTTTGCCCGGATGTCGACATCGCAAGCGAAGGGCTGACTGAATCCGAAGCAAAAAAGAACCTGATGGAAGCCGTGTCCCTGTATGTTGAATCAGCCATTGAAAGCAATCTGCCTGTCGTTCGACCCGTCCCGAATGAAGAAAATCCTGTTAATCTTGAACCGGATAAAATCCAGGAGAGATTTACCATAAAAGTAAATATGGATATTTCGGTTTATGCCTGATTTTCCGGTCTATAAACCGAAGAAAGTGATTAAGGCGCTTGAAAAGGCAGGATTTATCAGAGTACGGACCAGAGGCAGTCATATTCAAATGAAAAAAGCCAATTGTCTGGTGACTGTACCCATGCATAATCGCGATTTGAATAAATCCACTTTCAAATCAATTCTGCGGCAGGCCAGGATGACGGCTGATGAGTTTCAGGGATATTTATAATGACAGATGAACCCAATAATCCGATTCAAAAACCATTAGAATCGAACGAACGGACATTTCATTTACAATTTGCGCTTGGCAATCCGCAATTCGATACCCGAAATCCAAAATGTTTTTACGCTTCGCGCTCTGCGCCATGCGCTATGCCTTTTCAGCAAAGCCAGATCATTAATTCTATGAACACCCCATCCTATCATCTCCAAACCGGAGACCCGAACACATGAAAAAGGAGCTGACTCTGCACGATTACCTTCAGCTCGTCCAGCGAAGACGGTGGGCGATTCTGATCAGCACGGGAGGAGTCGTGATTCTGACCTTCCTCTACCTGATACTCAAGCCGCCCTTGTATCAGTCGGCCTCCACCTTCATGCTGGAGTCGAAGGAGCTGTCTTTCACGGAACGGGGCATGGGTTTCAAAGAGCAGACCCGGCCGCTGGGCTATTACGAGGCCGTGATGCGAAGCCGGATCTTCCGGTCGCGTCTGCAGGGCGCCCTGATGGCGGACTCGCTGCTTCAGGACATGGAAGAGGTGAACGCGTCCGATCTGAACCGCGCCATCCGCGAAGACATCCGTCTTTCCACATCCGAATATTCGGAATTCATCGAGCTCTCGGCCCGGGCCAACGATCCGGTTGTCGCGTACCGCCTGGCTTCTTACGCCACGCAGATTCTCAAGGACCGCTGCCAGGAGATCGACCGGGAAGAGCTGCAGAACGCGGTGAATTTCATCGACCATCAGCAGAACGTGTCCAAGGCCAAACTGGAGGAGGCGGAGCGGGCCCTTCAGGAATTCAAGAAGCGGACCAACATCACGCTCACGGACGCGGACGGCGGCATGATGACGGAGCTTATGGAGATGGAGAAGCGGTTCACGGCCGTGCAGACCGAGCGGGAGCTGGCCCAGGCCAATCTGTCCGCGTACCGTCAGCGTCTGGCCCAGGTTCAGGGGCGGGAATCACAGACCCTCTCCTCCAGCCAGGATCCGGAAGTGGCGCGCATACGCCGGCAGATCGCCGATCTGCAGCGGCAGCGCGATGAAGCGGCCGACACACAGGGTGAAACGGATGAGTCCGTGCGTCTTCTGGACGAGCGCATCGAAAGGGTCCGCCGGGAGCTGATCAACCAAATGATTCAGTCCTCTCCGGGGTTGGGCGACATGTCCGGCGACGGAGACGCCCTGATGTGGAAAAACCTTCAGGAGAAGATCATCGAGGCGGAACTGAACGTGTTCATCCTGGAGAACAAGGAACAGTATTATCAGTCCGTGATCAATGAGTTCCGGAAGAACAACCCCCGGCTCATGGAAGAGGCCATCGAGTTCATGCGCATGAGCCGGGCCCAGTCCGTGGCGGAAAATCTATATAAGTTTCTCCTCGAACGGGGAGAAGAAGCCAAGATCAAGGCGGCCACGGGTACGGGCGGCATCCGTGTCATCGACGATCCCGTGCTTCCGGCAAAGCCGGTGCCGGCCAACATGGCGCGCAATCTGGTGCTGGGCCTGTTTCTGGGCCTGGGTCTGGGATTCGGCGTCGCGCTGGTCCGCGAGTTTCTGGACCACACGATTCAGTCCAGGGAAGACATCACGCGGCTGGACGGGCTCAGCGTGATGGGCATGATTCCCGCGTTCAACGGGTTCAGCAAAAACGTGCTCATTCGGAACGGAAACGGCCTCCGTGACA
>DSAB01000153.1 GCA_011388275.1 bacterium
GTGAGGAGAAGCCGTTTCTTTAGCGGCCTCAGAAAAATGGCCGTCTCGTGAACGCCCTGTTATTAGACCATAGACGATGGACGGCGGACGATGTTCTGACCATAGACCATAGACGACAGACGATGGTCGACCATGGTCGATGGTCTGCGGTCTATTGTCGCGGCCGAAGGGCCGCTTGCGGTCCGCGGTCTGTGGTCTGTGGTCGCGGTCCGAAGGACCGCATTAAGTACCCCGCCGGAGTTTAATCCCGCGCATGCGGGACAGGGATAAAAATAAAAAATAGGGACTTAATTATCCATACACGTATAATTAACTGACACACAATTTTTTCCCGAAAACCGGAATTCAAAAGGAGACCCTCATGCGCAGAATGATCCTGTGGCCTCTGATCGCAGTCGCACTGTTCACGGCCTGCGGTTCACACTCTTCGGGCGGAAAAAGACAAAATCCGTCCACTTTCCAGGCGAGGGTGGGAACCGCCACCGCGCCAGATGTCAGAATAAAGACCAATCTATTGCTGACGAGATATCAATTCGAACTGGTCCGCTTTGAAGAGAGTTCCCATGAATTCTATTTTGAAACAAGCTGGAAATACCGTGAACCATTTGACGATGAAAAGGGCAACTCTGTCTCCGCCGCCAGAACCCGTCTGATCATTCGTTCCCGTCCGCGCTCGAGAACCGGCCTGGGCGGTACCGCGGACATACACAACGTGCAGATCTACGGTGAAAATCAGCTGCGCCTCATGGGAAGCGAAGAATGGATCAACGCACCGCTGAGTGATGAACTGATGGAATATTTCAGGACATTCGCCCGTGATCTGGAAACCGAATTGCGTTCCGGTGTGGGGCGCTTTTAACACGCGTCATCGCATCTGAAGCCGTTTCAAACCGGGCTTTCGGGAAAGACTGAAACCCGTTCGGAATCGCGAAGCCGGGTTTCCATAAAATGAAACTTGCATTGTAAGCCCCGATTCAGTAAATTGTATTGCGGGTTCAGACCGGATGATCCCCGGAACAAGAAACCCGCATAAACCGCATTCTCTGTGCCGAACCTTCAGCCGTTCTTGACTGGAATTTCGCAGAGTATTCAACCAGCGCGAGGAGTCCGAATCGTGAAACTCTCCATCAATAAAATCCACGTGGGCGAACGAATCCGCCGCGACAGCGGAGAACTCTCCGAACTCATGGAATCCATACGAACGGTCGGCTTGATTCACCCCGTTCTGGTCAACGAAAAAAACGAACTGATCAGCGGATTCCGGCGGCTCGAAGCCTGCCGCCGTCTGGGGCTTGAAGACATTGAAGTCATTCGCGTCTTTACCGAAGGCCAGACGGTCCGCGGCCTGGACCTCGAATACCATGAAAATATCGGCCGTCACGGCCTGTCCGAATCCGAAAAACAGTCTTTCCGCACAAAGCGCGAACAGCTTCTTCGCCCGCCCAAAAAGCGGTTGTTCTGGACCCGCTGGCTTCAAAGGCTGTGGGACCGGATTCGAAAACTTTTTCGCCGTTCCGCAACAGGATCAACCCCGACCTGATCGGGCGCGGAGTTGAACACCGGATTGTCAAACAGGGGGCCCTGCCATGAAAGTAAAAACCATCACCGCCTTTATCATTATTCTGATCTTTTTGGTCATCGTCTTTCAAAACGCCGAACAAACAGAGATCCGGCTTCTATTCTGGAGTCTGTCCGTATCCAAAATTCTGCTTCTGCTGCTCACCGCCTTTCTCGGGTTTCTGATCGGACTGATTGTCTCCCGGAGTCACCCGTCAGGAAAAAAGAAAACCGAAAAACAGGAACCGGATACAGAACGGAAATAATCCGATGACTGCTGAAATCGGTCTGACCCTGGCCGTTCTGCTGATAACGATCGTCCTGTTCACCTTTGAAATCCTTCGCGTGGATGTCATCGCCATTCTGATCATGCTATCCCTGGCCTGGCTGGGCCTGGTCACTCCGGAACAGGCTTTTTCCGGACTGGCCGGCAACGCGGTTATCGCCGTGATCGCCGTCATGATTCTGGGAGCCGGCATCAACCGTTCGGGAATCATGAACCGAATGATCCGGCCCGTTTTAAAACTCGCCGGATCCAGTGAAAAACGGCTCGTTGCCATCGTCTCTTCCTCAGCCGGACTCCTCTCCGCCTTTATGCAGAATATCGGTGCGGCCGCGCTGTTTCTGCCGGCCATGATGCGCATCTCACGCCGCGCGCGGCTTCCCGCTTCCCGCCTTCTCATGCCTCTGGGATACGCCGCGATACTCGGCGGCACCCTCAGTATGGTTGGATCAGGCCCCCTGATCATTCTCAACGACCTGCTGAAACAAAAAGACCTGGCCGGTTACGGCCTGTTCAGCGTGACGCCTGTCGGCCTGGCCCTATTGGCCTCCGGCATTCTCTATTTTCTTCTTCTGGGCCGAAAAGTGCTTCCCGACCGGGGCGAAATTCGCGTTTCACCCCAGCATGAACTGATCGAGACCTGGCAGCTGCCTTCCACGGAGTTTTTCTGCCGCATTCCTCCTGAATCCGCCCTGGCCGGAAAAACCCGTGAAGAAGCGCGGTTATGGTCCCGATACCGGCTTCATCTGCTGGCCCTGGAGGAGGAAAACGGATCCGTCCTTTATGCGCCCTGGCGTGGATTTCGTTTTGAGGTTGGTCAGCTTCTGATTCTCATGGGGCCGAAACAAAATGCGGATACGTTCATTCGGGAATTCAATCTGAAGAAGGAAAAAAGCGGCGGGGAATTCGAGAAAATGGAGCAGGCCGGTCAAACGGGTTTCGCCGAATTGATCATTCCTCCCCGCTCGCCTCTGGCGGGCAAAACGCTGCGCGAAATCGCGCTTCGAAAGACCTGGTCGGTGGATCCCGTCATGCTGTTCTCCGGAGCCGAAACCATTCGCGATGATTTCTCGGACCAGCCCCTGCTGCCCGGAGACGCGCTGATCGTATATGGTCCATGGAAAAATATCGACATCATGGGCGATCGAAAAAATTTTTACACTTTGACGGGCAACGAAAACAGACCGCCGGAAGGCAAAAAACCCTGGACGGCCCTGCTCTGTTTTCTGGGCGCCATCGCCCTGGCTTTGTCGGGTTTTCCCCTGTCGGTCAGCCTTCTCTCCGGAGCCCTGGCCATGATTCTGCTGCGCGTTCTTTCCATCGACGAAGCCTACCGGGGAGTGGACTGAAAAACCGTGTTTTTACTGGCCGGTCTCATTCCTTTGGGTATCGCCATGGATCAATCGGGCGCGGCCGCTTATATCGCGGATCATCTCTTCCTTCTGCTGGAAGGAACCCCGGTTCCGGTCATCCTGGCCGCCACGGCCCTGCTGGCCGCTCTGTTTTCTCTGTTTATGTCCAACACGGCGGCCATTGTGCTGTTCGTGCCGCTGATTATTCCAATAGGAATCAAAACCGGCATCGATCCTCGCCCCCTGACCCTGCTGGCTGCAGTCAGCACCTCCAACTCGTTCATACTTCCAACGCATCAGGTCAATGCGCTGTTCATGACCCCGGGCGGGTATCGCAACCGCGACTATCTCAAAGCGGGGGGCGCCATGACCCTCATTTTTCTCATTGTGGCTGTCGGAATCATGAAACTGTTTTATTTTTAAACCCAATCATCAGGAGACCCGAAATGCTCTTAAAACACTTTTTCGTGGAAAAGATCGCCCACAGCTCCTACCTGCTGGCCGGAAATTCCACGTGTGCCGTCATCGATCCCGCACGGGACGTGGGGATGTATCTGATCGCGGCCTCCTCGCTGGGCCTGAAGATCACACACATTCTGGAAACCCACCTGCACGCCGATTTCATCTCCGGCCATATGGATCTGGCCCGCGCCACAGGCGCGAAAATTATCGCGCCACGGTCCGCCGAATGCCGGTTTCCCCACACGGGCGTGTCTGAAGGGGACCGGTTTCGCATCGAGGACATCCAATTCAGGGTCCTCGAAACACCGGGTCACACACCGGAACACATCGCCTATGTGGTGACGGATACGGCCCGCGGCAGGGATCCGGCGGGAGTTTTCTGCGGCGACACTCTGTTCGTGGGAGATGTGGGGCGCCCCGACCTGTTCCCCGGCAAGGCGCATCAGCTGGCCTCCAAACTGTATGACAGCCTGCATGAGAAACTGCTGAAACTCCCCGATTTCTGCGAGGTGTATCCGGCCCACGGCGCCGGCTCGCTCTGCGGCCGGTCCATGGGCGCCAAATGGCGGTCAACCATCGGCTACGAACGCCGTTACAACGCGGCCCTGCAGATCGAGGACCGTGAAGCCTTTATTCGGAGTCTGACCGAAGACATGCCCCCCGCGCCCGATCATTTCAGCCGGTGCAGCGCGATCAACGCCAAAGGCCCCGCCCTGCTTCAGGACATGCCGCCCATCGAAAGACTCGATGCCGCGGCCTTTGAAAAGAGAATCCGCCGCGAATCGGCGCTTGTTCTGGACGTTCGAAGCCATGACGCGTTCGGCGGTCAGCATATACCCGGCTCGCTCAATATCGACTTCGGCGGCAATTTCGCCGTTTTCGCCGGATGGATCATCCCTCCCAAAAAGGACATCTTCCTGGTCAAAGAAGCGGACACGGATGCCGGGCAGATCGCTGTCTGGCTTCACCGGGTGGGAATCGACCGGGTCAGGGGCGTTCTGGACGGCGGTTTGTTCGCCTGGGCGCGCAGCGGACGTCCCACGGCCCATGTGCCCCAGATCTCGGCACACGAATTGTTCGAAAGGGCCCGACACCCTGAAAAGCTGACTCTGGTCGATGTTCGGGCTCCCGGCGAGTACGCGCCGAATCATATCGAGGGCGCCATCAACATACCCGCTCCGGATCTGAGAGAGCGGCACGGCGAGCTGGATCCCGAGGCCGAAATCGTGGTCATCTGCAGCACCGGCCACCGCTCGAGCCTGGCAGCCAGTCTGCTCCTGCAGCGCGGATTCAGGCGTGTCACGAACACGGCCGGCGGAATGACCGGATACGGCGCGGCGGGATTTGCACCCCGGTGCCCCGTCTGCTTCATACCCCACGCCAGTCACTTTCTGGGAAAGGAAACGGTGACCGGCTGATCGGACTTAACGGAAAGGAGGCGGCTATGGAATGGCTGCAAATGGAACAATGGTCTCCCTATATCGCGGGTATCGGAATCGGCGTTCTGAGCTGGCTGACCTTTTTTCTGTCGGACAAGCCGCTGGGATGCTCCACCGCCTTTGCCAGAACCAGCGGCATGATCTCCCGGGTGTTCCGGGGTAAAAAAACGCTTGAAAACCCTTACTATCGCCAGTTTACGCCTGAAATCGACTGGGAGTGGATGCTGGTTTTGGGAATCATTCTGGGCGCGTTTCTGTCGGCTCGCCTGTCCGGAACGTTCGAATGGCGCTGGCTTCCGGAACGGTGGGTTGCCGCTTTCGGTGACGTGATCTGGGTCCGTGCAGTGACTGCGTTCATCGGAGGCGTTTTCATGGGCTTCGGATCGCGCTGGGCGGGCGGCTGTACCAGCGGTCACGGCATCAGCGGCACTCTGCAATTATCGGTCAGCTCATGGATCACGGTCTTCTTCTTTTTCATCGGAGGCATTGGAGCGGCCATGATTCTCTTTCATGGAATCGGCGGCTGAAAGGAGGAATCCATGTTAACGGCATTGCATCAGAAAAAGGGTTTGCAGCTTGTTCTGGGTCTGACGGCCGGCCTCTTCTTCGGATTTTTCCTGCAGAAGGGAGGGGTCACCCAATATGATGTGATTCTCGGACAGCTGCTGCTCAAAGACTTTACTGTGGTGAAAATCATGCTCTCCGCCGTGATCACCGGCATGCTGGGCGTTCATCTCATGCGTTCGCTGAAGCTGATCCGGCTTCATCCCAAACCGGGATCCTGGGCAACCGCGGTCTGGGGTGGTATCTTTTTCGGTATCGGATTCGCCGTGCTGGGATACTGCCCGGGCACCATTGCCGGCGCCGTGGGCAACGGGTTTCTGGACGCCGCGGTTGGAGGCCTCGCGGGCATCGTTGCCGGAGCGGGGCTCTTCGCCTCGATCTACGGAAAAATTCAAAAACCCGTTCTCAGCCGGGGGGATTTCGGTGAGAAAACCCTGTCCGATCTTTTCCATGTGAACGCCTGGGCCGTGGTTCTTCCGGCGGCCTTGATCCTGGTTTTGATTCTTGTTCTTCTCGAAAAAGCGGGGCTTTAGGGCTTTTCGAGTGTGATGAACCGAATCAAACGGGAAAAACAAGGAGTGAAGGATGCAGATTCTGCATTGGATTGTACGAATCGTGAGTCTGACCGGAGCCGGGGTCATCACCTGGGGCGTGA
>DSAB01000107.1 GCA_011388275.1 bacterium
AAAGAGCTTCGCCCTCATGGCCTTCTCCTTTTATCAAGTCTCACCCGGAACCTTGCTGTAGCGGTCCCGGTTTAGCAACGCGATGTTCACGTCCGCGATGGTCACGATGCCGGACAGGTTGTAATCGCAGACACGGTACCCCACGGCGTCGCGGTCGTTCAGAGCCTCGTTTCGGTCTGCAATGCTGATAATCCCGCTGGCATTGCCGTCTCCCGCGAACAGGCCCCACAAACCGGTTTTCAGCTCCTTGGCAGCGGGCGCCTCCTCTGTGTGATTGTGGTACTGAGCGCTGCCTGTCGTGAAGCTATAGGTGACCGCGCCCGAACCGAAAATCTGCTGCAGCCGGCTCATCACAGCCAGATGGTTGCGATGCTTCACGATAATATAATAATCGTTCTGCTTCTCCACAAAAAAGTTGATCGCGGCATTCCCTTTTTCATCGATGATCTGCCCGTCGCTGCGCAGAAACGCGCTGCGGTACTGCACGGTATGGCCCGAGGCCGAAAACCTCAGCTCCAGCAGAATCCAGTCCACCGTATTGTCGGGTATGGACGGGGCGATGCGCGGATCCTCCGCGTAGGGACTGGTGAGCGGGATGAATCCGCCATCGGAGAGAAAGGTGGTCATCAGGCCCGTATTCTTGTCATAGGCGCCTTCCAGAAAAACATTCAGGTTCACGGTCACCGGATCACGCCGCATGTAGCTGCCCGGCGAGTAGTAGTTCCACGCCTGTTTCAGCCGGTGATACAGGGGGTCGTCCCACTTGTTGGGCTGAGTGTCGGTGTAGGGGTCGGTGTTCCAGAATACTCTGATTTCGTAACTGCTTCCGCCGTCGATCGCGTCGCAGACGATCATCTCTTCCCGGCTGTCGCCGCCCACGTCGGCCACGTACAGGAACAGGGCGCTCTCCACATCACCCGTTCCCGCGGTGTGCCACAGGGCCGAGCCGTCCATGGCGTTGAACACGCCGATATTGCTGCCGCCATGCCGGGCCCTGGCGCCCAGATCGTCGATATTGTCGCCGTTCCAGTCCATGGTCCAGATTATATCGATGCCTTCGGCGTTGCCCCGGGGCGTGTTGAAATCCGAAGGGAGTACGTCTCCGGAGGCGTAATCGGCCAGCAGCGTGGCATCGTTGGAACCTCCGAATACCCAGGGATACTGGCCGGTGACAGCGACATCTTCAAAACGGGGCCAATGCTCGGTTAGATACCCCATGCGGGACCGGTTCCAGATCTCCGCCTTGCTGTAACTGTTATCAAAATTCCCCACCGCCACGTTCTGGGGCTCACGCCATTTGGGATAGTTGCTTTCGGCAGTCCACAGCTCGAGAGGCTGCCACCGGAACAGGCGGTTGTACGTTTGATCCGAATCGCAGTAATGCAGCATGACCGTGTGCCACCAGTCCGTGTATGTTCCGCCTTCAATACCGCTGGGAATATGATCCTCCTGGCAGACCACCACTTCCAGACCCTTGAGATCGGGCCGGAAATCGCCTACGGCAATGCCGTCGAGATGATCTACGGAACCGGTGTTTGAGTCGAGCCATTTAAAGTTGTAATCCTTCTCGTTTGTACCATAGGGCACAACCGTTCCGTCATCGTCGATCAGGCTGCCGCCGACCACCTCGTCCTTGCCGTCGCCGTCGATATCGGCCACCACGGGTCCGCCGTGATGCTGCTGCCAGTACCCCTCATAGTAGCCTGCACTTGTGTTTTTTGGATCCGAAGGATTGTCGAGATCCGCATCCTGCTCCACGCGCCATATCACGCTTCCGTCTTCCAGATCGATCGCGATCAGGGAGCGGTTGACGTAACGGGTATAGCTCCCGTCGTCCCAGGGGTCGTGCCGGGTCTGCACCAGGGCGTTGCGCGTGCCCTTGCCCTCGAAATTGGCGAGCACCACATAGGTGCACAGCTGATTGGGGTAAGACGGATTCATCTCGACATCGATGGTGTTTTTCAGGGTCCCGGTGAGGGCATCGTAGATCTTGAGCTGATTGGACGCGTTGAGGGCCACTACCTCCAGATTGCCGTCTCCGTCGATGTCGGCCACGCCGTGCTTGGTGCCCCGGTCATCGTCGCTTGCGGTCGCCGGGTTGGTGATCGCCGCCTCCCACATCTTGTTCCCCTGATGGCCGTAGCCGTAGATTTTGGTCTCGGAGCGCCACACATAGCGCAGGGTGCTGTTGTACAGGGGACTGACCACGATAAACTGATCAAGCATCGGTGCTTCCGGAATGGAAAAGGAGAAGGGCGGACTTCCGGAATAGGGGGTCGAGCCCGGCAGCAGAGCAGGGATCGACAGCAGGAGGATGAACGTGCCTGTTTTTATGGATTTCATTTCAGATTGTTTCCTCGATTCAATAGACCGGACCGTTCTACTGGATCGGAGCAAAATTTGCGCCACGGCTTCCGGGCCCGCATCGATGAGCCGCAAACGCCTGTTTTATTAGCACTTATGGCTCTTATTGCCGCCCGTCTTCCTGCAGGAAAAACCATTCCAAATTGAACGGCAAACAGAAATTTTTTCCCTTTTTAAAGGCTCCCCAATTGTGCAGATAAAATCATTTTCTCAACACGCCATAATCCAGAATAATATACAAAGCCGGACAGATAATGTCAAACAATATTTGCTGAAACCGGTTTGTCAGGCCAAAATAAAAAGGAAACATCATTCAAAAACGGCCGGACGGGAAGAAAGTTCCGAAGATTGGACGGGCGTAAACTCTTTTTTCATCCCCGTCCCGCATGCGCGGGAATATTCTCCGGCGGGGACCTTGATGCGGCCCTTCGGACCGCCGCGATGATTGAACTCGAAGCCGGTCCATTTTGTTCTTGATAATGGCAAAATATTTTGCTATCATAGAAAGGATGAACATCAGCCTGAAAGAGGCTGGAATGACGGATCATCGGCAATCCAGAGCGACTTTTTTCCCAATCACGCCCCGAGAACACTGCGCCAACACATTTTTTTCAAATCGGCAAACCTGCCGGCTCGATCGCGGAAGTCTGTCTTTCCCGCGCTTTTGATTCGACGGGTTCGATCCGAACACCGGGCTCCGGACTTCGGATTCCGCCGAATCCCGAATAAGAGGATCGATTATGGCCTCGATCAACATTGATCCCGAGACAAATCTCAAAACCGATCAATGCATCTTCGGCAAATGCTGCCTGAAAGGAAAAACCGATCACATGTGCCGAATCGAAAGAGCGGTTATGGAAAACGGCCTCTTCCTGGTGGAGCAGAAAGGAGAAAACTGTCCCTATTTTCTGGAATTCGGTTTCTCTCTGATGTGCCATTGTCCCATTCGAATCGAGATCTTTAATAAATACCATTATTAGTCTGAATGATTCACAAATCTTTGAGTGAAAAATGAACAACTTCTTTTTAATACGATCTTTATTCGAGCCCTGGATTCCCGATAAAAGATTTCGGGAATGACAGCCTCCCAACCCGTCATTCCCGTCCCGCTTGCGCGTGAATAAGCTCCGGCGGGACCGCTATGCGCAGAAAAGCCGGCCGGAATCCGGGAACCAAAACAACGATTCAGCGTTGAATGTGTCAATCACCGTTCCGAATCCATGAATACGCGGTGAGGGAGGTTCTTTTGAAAAAATCCGTTCTGCTGCGATTCCTGAACGCCGTGCTCTTTTCGGCGTTTCTGGCCTCGGCTTTGAGTATGATCTTTTACCGCTGGGGACCCCGCTCCACACGAGGCATGGAATGGGTGTACAACATCCATGAGATTGCCGGCATTGTTTTTTTCATTCTGGCCCTGGGACACATCGTCATGAACTGGGGGTGGATCAGAGCCTCATTTTTCAAATCCAAGGCAAAACGTTAGGAACATCATGAAAAAAATTTATATGGCATGTCTTCTGACAGCCGCCGTTGTGTGCGCTGCGTCGGCCCATGCGCCGTCCGAGCTGAAAGGCTCTTTCAACGCCGAAACCCGCGTTCTGAACGTGACCTTCTCTCATGCCGTGAGCGATGCCAACAGCCATTACATTACCGAGATCAAAATATTCCTGAACGGCAAACAGATCATCGAACAGAAACTGCTCAGCCAGGAGAACGGCGAAGGCGGAGAGCTGGTCTACAGGATCCCGGACGCCGAACCGGGAGACAAGCTGCGGATCAACGCCCGCTGCAACAAAATCGGAGCGAAGACTCTGAATATCACGATCGAATAAAAAACGGTGAAATGATTGAACTCCCCATTTTCTAAAGCGGTTCAGGAAGTCCCGCAAACACCGGTCAAACTCGGTATCAGCGCGTGTTTGCTGGGACAGAATGTTCGGTACGACGGAGGACACAAACTCGACCGGTATCTTCGCGACGTGCTGGGCCCCCGGGTGCAGTGGGTGCCGGTCTGTCCGGAAGTGGAATGCGGGCTTTCCGTCCCCAGGGAAGCCATGCATCTGGTGGGTGACGCCGCGGCGCCGAGGCTGGTCACCCTCAGATCCGGCATCGATCACACGGAACGCATGCTGAAATGGGCCGAAAGGCGTCTCGACGAACTTGATAAAGAATCCCTCTGCGGATTTATTTTCAAAATCCGCTCGCCTTCATCCGGAATGCGCGACATCAAGCTGTATGATGAGAAGGGCCGGTTCAGCGGGAAAAAAGGCGTGGGCCTTTTCGCCGGGCTTTTCATGAAGCGTTTTCCCCTGATTCCCGTGGAAGACGAGGGCCGCCTGAATGACGCGGGCATTCGGGAAAACTTCATCGAGCGGATCTTCACCGTGAATCGATGGAAGGAGAAGGAAAGACGCGGATGGACCGTCCGGGATCTCATCGAATTTCATACGGAGAACAAACTGCTGATTATGGCCCACAGCCCCGCCCTTCTCAGAGACCTGGGCCGTCTCACGGCTCACGCGGGTCCCGAAAACCTGCCGTCCGCCCTCGAAAACTATTTCTCAACTCTCTTGAAGGCCCTGGGGTACCAGGCCACGGTAAAGAAAAACGTCAACGTGCTGCAGCATGTTATGGGCTACTTCAAAAAGCAGCTGACCGCCGATGAAAAACGCGAATTGCTTGAGATCATCGGCCTGTATCACCGGTCGCTGATCCCGCTTGTGGTGCCGGTCACCATGCTGAACCACTACGCGCGCAAATACCGGGAACCCTATTTGAGCCTGCAAACCTGGCTCAACCCCCATCCCGCGGAACTCATGCTTCGAAATCACGTTTAGTCTTCTTTTTTCAGCGATCTTTGAAAGTCCCGCAGACAGGATTCCACCTGTACCGGATCGTCCATCTCGAAAACCGTTTTTCGCAGGCGATGGCTGCCGTGCAGTCCCTTCACGTACCATCCGATATGTTTCCGCATCTCCCTGACGGCGCGTTCGGGTTCGAGCATTTCCAGGGCAAGGCCGTAATGGGCCAGACAGACATCGATTCGCGCTTCGGCGGAAAGCAGCCGATAACGGCCGTTCCGAAGAAAGGCGTTCACTTCTTCGAAAATCCAGGGCCGTCCCATGGCGCCCCGGCCGATCATGACCGCGTCGCATCCGGTCTCGTCGAGCATGCGGCCGGCGTCCTCGGGAGAGAAGACATCCCCGTTGCCGATCACCGGAATGGAAACCGCTTCCTTCACGCGGGCGATGACCGTCCAGTCGGCCTCTCCCTGAAACTTCATGGACCGGGGCCGGGCATGCACTGTCACCGCCTGCCCTCCCTCCTCTTCCACGATTCGGGCCGCTTCCTCGGCCACGATACTTCGCTCCGACCAGCCGCTTCGTATTTTGGCGGTAACCGGCCTGTCCGCCTGCCTGACCACGGAACGGACGATCCGCCGCAGAAGCGGCAGATCCTTCAGCAGGGCGGAACCGGCTCCCCGTTGAATCACCTTGCGCACCGGACATCCGAAATTCAGATCGATCAGGTCCGGACCGGCCTGTGAAACCATGGCGGCCGCCTCACTCATGACCGATGGATCGCTGCCGAAAATCTGGATTCCAAAAGGCCGTTCTTCCTCACGTATACGAATCAATTCCAGAGTCTTGTCATTGCGGCGGACCAGTCCGTCCGCGCTGATGAGTTCCGAATACACCATTCCCGCGCCATACTTCAGGGCAAGCAGGCGAAACGCCGTGTCCGCCACACCGGCCATGGGCGCCAGAACGGCCCGTCCTTTTATTTTCAGAGAAGCGATTGGCATCAGATAATCAATATACAACTTCGCGGCGTCACGGCGCAAGCGTTTTCACCGCT
>DSAB01000041.1 GCA_011388275.1 bacterium
CCGGCCGCTTTGTCCTGCTTGACAACCGGCATATGATCCTGGGCGTACTCCCCGTACAGTTCATGTCCGGCGGAATCTCCCCTCTGATCCAGAAAAAATTTAGCCAGATCCAGATAACGGTTCTCTCCGGTGAGACGAAACAATTTGACCAGTCCGATCTCTATCTCCTGATGACCCGGCGGGTATTTGAGTCCTTCTTTCCCGAAAACGCGGCCGATCAGATCCGCATTCTTCAGGGCGACATCCAGTAAGGCCCGCTTGCCCGTGGCCCTGTAGTAAGCCACAGCCGCCTCATAGAGATGGCCCGCGCAGTACAGCTCATGATCGTCCCGAATGTTGTCCCACCGGTCGGGAACACGCACAGACGGATGATCCGAGTCAAAAGCCGTCTTCGCGGTGAACAGATACCCGTCCTCTTCCTGGGCGGCCGCGATTTTGGCGATCACACCGTCCACACAGGATTCCAGTGAAGGATCCGGATGCAGGTGAAGCGCATAGGCGGCGCCCTCGATGACCTTGTATACGTCCGAATCGTTGAAACGGTATCCCCGGTGACGGCCTTTTATCAGGCCGCCGGCCGCGGCGAAGTTGTCGATTCGATGCGTGATCTCGCATTGATCAAACGCATAGGGAATGGTCACCAACCGGTTGGTTTCGAGACGGGGTGTCCAGAATGAATCATGGACGCGAACCCGCGTAAAATCCACAGGCTGTATGGGATAATCGAAAGACCGCTCTCCGGAGCATCCGGCCTTCAGCAGGCAGAGAACGCCTGTCAGCAGTATGGCCGCCGCCCGGCCGGGCCGAATAAGAAAAGGCGGTACGGATATATATTCAAAGCATTCATGGTTACCAATTCTCAGAATACCCATGACCGATTCCTTTCTTTTCTTCACAAAATACGAAACCTCCGGAAAGTTGTCAAGCCGATATTCATAAAACCCTTGACAAAATCCAATTTTCCTGTAATTTGTAATAAAGCACTCGGAATTCCGTAATACTAATACAATGGTTCAATACCCGATAATGATCAACTCTCAAAGGAGGCCGACATGAAAAGAACCGCCCCGGTTTATGTTTGCTTTCTTCTTTCTCTGTTCATCGGAACCGGCTGCCGAAAGGCCCATGACACTTATCGTCCGGGAAAATACGCCATGGAAATTTCACAAAAAACTTACGGAACCCTGCCCGACGGCAGGCATGTCATACTTTTTCATCTGATGAACGCCAACGGCATGCAGGCGGATATTATCAATTACGGCGGGATTCTGGTTTCTCTTAAAACGCCGAATCGAAAAGGTCATTTGGGAGACGTGGTTCTGGGTTTTGATGATCTGGAATCTTATCTGCATGATCCGCCTTACTTCGGGGCGCTTATCGGCCGGTACGGAAACCGTATCGCCCGCGGGCGATTCACGCTGGAGGGGAAGGAATATTCTTTGGCTGTCAACAACAACGGCCATCATCTGCACGGCGGATTGAAGGGATTCGACAAACAGCTGTGGAACGCAGAACCCATCCAGACGGATAACGCGGTGGGTGTCAAGCTGTCGCTTCTCAGCCCTCACGGCGACGAAGGGTACCCGGGCAATCTGGACTGCCATGTCACCTATTTGCTGACCAATGAGGATGAACTGAGAATCGTTTACCGGGCGCTCACGGACCGGCCGACTGTGGTGAACCTGACCCATCACAGTTATTTCAACCTGACCGAATGCCAGCGTGACATACTGGATCATGAACTGACGATTGGGGCAGACCGATACACACCCGTTGACGAGGGGCTGATTCCGCTCGGCACCCTGGAATCCGTTTCAGGCACGCCTCTTGATTTTCGGGAATCGACGCCGATCGGATCCCGTATCGACAATGATGATATTCAACTGTTACGGGGCCGGGGATACGACCATAATTTCGTGCTGAATAACCGGGACGGCTCTCCGGCTCAGGCGGCTCTTGTGTATGAACCCCAAACCGGGCGAACCATGGAAGTCCTGACCAGCGAGCCCGGTCTGCAGTTCTATTCCGGCAATTTTCTGGACGGAACCCTGACCGGCAAAAACGGCATCGTGTACGGTCACCGCTGGGGATTCTGTCTGGAAGCTCAGCATTTTCCGGACTCTCCCAACCAGCCGGCCTTTCCAAGTGTGGTCCTGCACCCCGGGGAAAAGTACGCCCAGACCACGGTGTACCGGTTTTCGGTCATGAAATGATCAGTTTGGACAATCAAGAGGCGTTTGTCGATTACGCCAGCAGGGCATCCTCCTGAAGAACCGAATCGAGCCGCTCGAGCAGACAATCGGCGTCCTGAAGAGTGAAAGGCATCGGGGGTCTGATTTTGACAACATTATGGTACAGGCCGTCCGTACCGGTCAATATATAAAGATCTTTCAAGCGGTTCACCAGAAGGGCCGCTTCCTCAGCCGCCGGCTCCAGGGACTCTTGATCTCGAACCAGCTCCAGTCCGATAAACAGACCCGAACCCCGAACATCGCCGATCAGGGAAAATCCTTTCTGAATAGCTCTTAATCCTTTGAGAAGATGCCGACCGACCCGGAGCGCATGAGACTGCAGATCTTCATCCTCCATGACATCGAGTACCGCGAGTCCGGCCGCGCAGGAGACGGGATTTCCTCCGAATGTGCTGAAGAACTCCATGCCGTTGTCAAATCCGGCCGCAATCTCCCGAGTGGTGATTACCGCGGCGAGAGGAAAACCATTGCCGATGGGCTTGCCCAGAACCAGAATATCGGGAATCACGCCCTGGGCTTCAAAGGCCCAGAAATGCGTCCCCAGGCGCCCGAATCCTGTCTGAACCTCATCGGCGACACACAAACCGCCGCGCTCCCTGACCGCGGAATACACGGCTTTCAGGTAGCCGTCCGGAAGCAGAAACTGACCCGCCACACTGGGTGCCGACTCACAGATGAAAGCGGCCAGACCCGGTTCCGGCACATTCCCGAGTACGTCTTCGGCCAGGGCGGCGTATCGGGTTCCGGCATTCGAATCATTCCTTCTGAAAGGACCTCGATAATCATCGGGAAGAGGCGCCGTATGCACCCAGGAAGCCTGAGGAAAACCTCCCGGTCCCCGGAATTTATAGGGACTGATCTCGGTCAGTGCGGACGTGTGGCCGTGATAGGCGCCTTCCAGCACCATGACATCCCGGCGGCCCGTACAGGTGCGCGCCAGACGCAGAGCCAGCTCATTGGCCTCACTGCCTGAATTGACGAAGAAACAAACCTCCAGGGGTTTGGGAAGACGCTGAATGAGCCGTTCCGCGTATTCCACGCGCACATCATGCAGATACCGTGTGTTGGTGTTCAGCATGGCCGCCTGGGCTGCCGCCGCATTCACGACCCGTGGGTGAGAATGCCCCACATGGGGAACATTGTTATAGGCATCCAGATAAGCGCGCCCCTCCTGATCATACAGATACTGCATCCAGCCCCGGACAAATTTCAAGGATCTCTGGTAGGAAAGACTCAGGCTTGGTCCGATCATTTTTTTTCGTCTTTCAAGCGTCTCCTCCACGCCCGGAACCGGATCCGGAAAATGCTTCCGGGAAACGCCCAGTATGATGTTGGGATCCGGTGAAAGCGCGCACCACAACTCCCGCTGATCAGGCAGAACCACGCCGGGAAAATCACGGCCCCTGTCCAGCAGATCCAGAATAATCTGAAAATGAAGATGCGGAGGCCAGCCGCCGTTGACAGGAGAAGCCCCGACACGGGCCAGTCCGTCTCCCGCTTTCATCTTCATACCCGGCTTCTTCCCGCGAAGAGAATCTTCGGACAGATGGCCGTACAGGGTATAAAAAACCGCGCCTGAATCGGTGCTGTGTTCCAGAATGATGACCGGACCGTAATCCAGTTGAGCCGCATTATTCACCGCGATTTTGATTTTTCCATCCAGGGGGCAATAGATGTCCGTTCCGGGATCGGCAAACACATCCATGCCGAGATGAATGGTCCTGCTTGCATCCAGCGGATTCTCGCCCGTGAACAGAGGGGAGGTATACACGAGCCTGGCTTCGTTGTATCTGCCGATCCCCACTTTCGCGTTCTCGCTCTCCATGCGATCACGCAGGGTTCTTGTCAGGCGGGACGTCCCGGCGGCAGCCGGATCGGCACCCAGCATCGGGCTGGACACGCTGAGGTCGAAGACCGTCACCGACTCGCCGCGGACATTCTCCATCACATCGGGGATGCGGCCGATTTTTCTTTCCAGCCAGGTCAGTATCTTTTTCGAGCCGGGGACCGGGTCGAAACCGCAGGCCAGCCGAAAACGGTAATGAGCCAGTCGCGGATGAATCTTTTGCATGCGTCTCAAACATTTCAAGGCGGGTGCGAGGGATACCGTGATATAGGGATCGCCGGGTTCAGACTCCTTCCTTGCATAGGCGTTCACAACCGACACACAGAGCCTCATAGCCATCAAGGGAAACAAAACGGCCAGTTCCTCTTCTGAAAGCGGATATTCACGGTGATAACCCGAGACAACCTGTTCCGCCGCATCCAGCGGATCGTTCTCATACAAACCGGCGTAGGCCGAGGCGATGGCCGGTTCCGCCGCCAAAACCGTTTCCATCATATCTCCGAAATCGATGACGCTGATTTCGTGATTGCCGGTTTCATCGGCGGGTCCGACCAGAACGTTATGATCGTTCGCGTCTCCGTAAATAACCCCCCGCCGCAGCAAGTGCCACCGACCTGGCAGAGTTTCCTCAAACAGCCGAATGAAACCCTCGATCAGCACCCGGTCCTTCGAAGGCACGCCTTTCAGGGCATCCACAATCCACAGGGCTTCTTCCGGGTTCCAGCGAAACGGTTTTCTTCGGGCGGCTTCATGCTGAAAACCCTCCAAAGCCCAATCCATCCTTCCCAGAAGACGGCCGAGCCTGATGTAAAGATCTCCGGTCAGAGGTCTGTACCCGGCCATGGGCTTGCCCGGAATCCAGGAAAGGACCCAAACAAGCCTTTGAACTCCGTTTTCATCCCGAAAAGACGTGTAGAGTTCTCCGTTAAAGGTTTTTCGAACCCGCGGAAGCGAGATTTGCGAACATTTTTCGGCAATCGTCTCCAGAGCCCGGCACTGAAGATCAACCCAGGACTCCGTGTGACAGATGTGGGTCATTTTCAGAATGAACCCGCCCCGATCAGTGACAACCTGAAAATTGCGGTCGAATTCGCCGGGCAATGGCCGAATTTCTCCGTTTAGACCATACAAGTCACAGGCGGCACGTGCCGCTCCGGCGGCGTCGAACGTGTATATACCCGGATTTCTGTCTGAAGACCTGGAGCTCATGAGAATCCTTTGGAAAAGCCCCGAGATCGGCCGCGGGGCTTTTCAATCTGCAGTCAGCGGCCCGATGCTATTTGATATGGTACTTCTTCACGGCATCGGGATGCTCCTTCTTGAACTTGATCCAGTAATCGGCAATGGACGTTTTCATGTCCCTGTGCAGAAGCAGGATGCCGAACAGATTGGGAACTGCCATCAGCACAATGGCGATACTGGCGAAATTCCAGACAATGGTGGTATCCAGGAGCGCTCCCATGAAAAACAGCGCCACAAAGACCACCCGGTACGGCAGCACGAATTTCAAGCCCAACAGGTAGGTGATCGCGCGGTCACCGTAATAAGACCAGGAAATCGCCGTGGAGAAAGCGAAAAGGATCAGTCCGATGGAAACAATGTACTTTCCGTTCGTTCCCAGAATACCCCGCTCAAAAGCCGCGGCAGTGAGAGCCGCGCTGTGAAGCCTCGACCGGCCCTTCATGCTGATCCCGCTTTCTCCGGGTTTTCCGCCGATCACCATGAATTTTCCGGTCAGAGGTTCACCGCCCTTGTAAATCACCACGTCCTCCGCCACGCTGCGCGCGTGAAGAATGGTCAAATCGGCATCGCCTGCAACCAGACCCTTCCTGACTTCGACCTCTCCTGTGAAAGCCGCGGCCGCATTGTCTCGGTCTCCCACCAGATAGGCGTTGAGCATCTGAACATGATCGGGATTGGTATCCACATACCGGCCGGCGACGATTTCGAGATCCGACTGCTGAAAATAGACCTCATCGGCTTTCTGGTTCCACATGCCCGAAGCCAGAATCGTCAG
>DSAB01000007.1 GCA_011388275.1 bacterium
GGCCGCCCGGGCGGCCAGAACGGGAAGCTGGTCCGCGTTGGAATCGGTGAGCGTGAAAAGCAGATCAGGCCTTTGTCCGAGCGATCTGGCCACGGCCAGGCTTTCCAGAACCCGGTGGAAACTGGGAACGCCCCGAAGACGGTCATGCACGGAAGGATCGGCCGCGTCCAGGGAAAAGTGCAGAAAATCGACACGTCCGGCTATTTCGCGGGCTCGCCGCGGGTAGAGGATGGCGTTGGTGGTGACGGTTGTGAGCAGTCCGGCCGATTTGGCGGATTCGAGGATCAGCGGAAGGTCGGGATGCAGGAGCGGCTCTCCTCCGGTCAGATCGACGAAACGGACGGGTGTGGCCGCCAGTTCACGCATATGTCTTTTGGCGATTTCCGAATCCGCGTTCCTTCCATCCCGCTGATGAATGTCACAGAAGACGCACCGGGCGTTGCATCGGGTGGTGATGTAATAATTGCAGAGGATGGGGTGAAATTTCATGGAAAGGCTCTTGATCGGGTTATGCATTCCGGAAAGATCATGATTGGTCCTTTCCATCAAGCCGGTTCATGTAGACGGTTTCCTTCCATGTATACGTTCGGGCCAACAGCATGACCGGAGCGATCAGGAGGCTTCCGGCCGCGAGAAGGATTTCATAAAGCGGCAGATCCGGAAGCAGCCGCCGGTTTTCGCGGTTTTTCAGGAGTCGGAACATCAGGAATCCGTCGGCCGCTATGGAACCGGTCAGCAGAAACAGGGCGGCCTGCCAGTTTCCGAATGTCAGAAGCAGGATCATCATTAAATTCCGGCAAAATGTCAGCGTCATGATTCCGAGACCCGGCATGCGGTGCAACCGGCCGCCCACGGCCCATCGTCTCTGCTGGGCGATCCAGTCAGTGAAAGGCAGGGGCCGGGAACAGACGGCCGCTTCCTTGTCACCCGTAAAGGCCGCAGACCAGGGTGTGTGTTTGTGAACGCGCCGCGCGAGCGCGAAATCTTCCAGCGGGTGCCCCGCGGCACAGTCGAATCCGCCGGAGGCCTGGAAGGCTTCCCGGCGCACGGAGAGATTGTTTCCGAAAACACTCAACGGGATTCCACGGCCGGCCCAGCCCCATCCCACGGAGGCCAGGTGCAGCCACTCCAGGGATTGAAGACGGTGGCCGGCTGGAGAACCTTTCCGGTTCAGGCGGACGGAGCCGCCGCAGAGGCCCGTCGACGGGGTATAGGCGCGAACATGGGCCTGTATCCAGCGAGGCGGGACCGTACAGTCCGCGTCCGTGAAAAAAAGGAATTCACCCCCGCACTGTTTTGTCCCGACGATTAAAGCGTGGCTTTTTCCGGTCCGGCCGGGGGGCAGATTATGAATATGAATGACCCGGCGGCGCGGGTGATTCTTTGCGAAACGGTCCATGATGCGGCCGGTTTCATCGACGGAACGGTCGTCGACCAGGATGATTTCCATGCGGCTCTCGGGATAATCCAGCGTTTCCAGGGAATCGAGACATTGCCGAAGATGGAGCGCTTCATTCCTCGCGGGGATGACAATCGATACGAACGGATTTCCGATCAAATCATGACGATGATACCTCTGACCGCCGACCGTGTACAGGACGAACAGTGCGTAGAGGATCAGCAGAATACAGCAGGCGGTGATCATATGCGTTCCTTCAGCGTCGCGAAGCGGAAACCTCTTTTCCTGAGAGCCGGTATCAAATCGGCGAGGGCTTCCAGCATAACAGGGCCGCTGTCTTCCCGGTCATGAAAAACAATCACCGCTCCGTTATGAATCTTATTTTGAACGCGGCCGGACAGCCGGCGGCCGTCGGTTTCGGAATAATCGTATGTCATCAGGCTCCACATCGCCATGACCATGCCCAGACGGTTCATCAGGCCGCGGAAGCGGCCGTCGAACCGTCCGAACGGCGGGCGGAAGAATGCGGAGACAGGCGCCAGCCCGTTCAGCCGGTCCTGCGTCCACCGTATTTCTCCTTCAATCGAACGCATCGGCCGGGCGGCCATGGTTCTGTGGAAGCGGCCGTGATTGCCCAGAACATGCCCTGAATCATGGGCACGGCGGACCAGATTCTCGTTTCCAGGCAGATTGGATCCGGTGAGAAAGAAGGTCGCGCGAGCGTCCAGACGGTCCAGCGTATCCAGCAGCCGGGGAGTGGATCGGGCGTCAGGGCCGTCGTCGAACGTCAGGAATATTTCCCGAACGTCTTTCGGGCCGCGCCAGAGGATCCAGGGAAAACAGGGAGAGAGAAATGATGGATTCATGATCCGCATAATATTCGTTCCGGAGAATTCAGGTTTTGTTTTAATATAATGAGTTCGCGAGAAAATTCAAGGATAAAAAGAATGCCGCCGGAAAATAGAATCGTAAATTGGACTGTTCATTTTGTTCAATTTTAATGAAAATACGGCTATTGACGGAATCCGTTCTTTTTCGTACATTGATGCCGGTTAAGACAGTGAACCGTAAGGAGGAAGCATGTTCAAGATCGACAAGGAATACCGAACGAAGATCGGACTGGCCGAAATGCTCAAAGGCGGCGTGATCATGGATGTCACCACATCGGAGCAGGCTAAAATCGCGGAAGACGCGGGAGCCGTCGCCGTGATGGCCCTGGAACGCATCCCCGCGGACATTCGGGCCGATGGCGGAGTCGCCCGCATGTCCAATCCGAAAATGATCAGGGCGATGATGAAGGAGGTATCCATCCCTGTTATGGCCAAATGCCGTATCGGACACTTCGCCGAAGCCCAGGTGCTTCAGTCTCTGGGGGTTGATTTCATCGATGAGAGCGAGGTTCTGACACCGGCGGACGAGCGCTATCATGTAGATAAATGGGCATTCAAGGTCCCCTTTGTATGCGGCTGCCGTGAACTGGGGGAGGCTTTGCGCCGAATCGCCGAAGGGGCGGCCATGATTCGCACCAAGGGCGAGGCGGGCAGCGGCAATATCGTGGAGGCGGTTCGGCATATGCGCATGGTTCAGTCGAATATGAGAGAAATCACGACCCTTGGGGATGAAGAACTGGTGATTCGGGCCAAGGAGATGGGCGTGCCCGTGGATCTGCTGGAATACGTGAAGAAAAAAAGCAGGCTGCCGGTGCCCAATTTCGCGGCGGGCGGTGTGGCCACTCCGGCGGACGCGTCGCTGATGATGCAGCTGGGTGCCGAATCCGTGTTCGTCGGATCCGGTATTTTCAAATCCGAAGATCCTCAGGTCCGCGCGAAAGCCATTGTCACGGCCACGACGCATTATGACGATCCCGATACGGTGGCACGCGCTTCCGAGGCGCTGGGCGAGGCCATGAAGGGGCTGGAGATCTCCCAAATTCCTGAATCCGAGCGGATGCAGGAGCGGGGATGGTAGCATGAGTCTTTGCGTCGGGGTGCTGGGACTGCAGGGTGATTTCGCTCTTCACGCGGCGATGCTGAAACGGCTGAAGGTCCGGTCGAAAACGGTGCGGCGGCCGGACGATTTGACGGATTGCGCGGGTCTGATCCTGCCCGGCGGTGAATCCACCACGCTGATGAAGCTCATGGCGGAAACGGGTCTGGATGAAGGCATCAAAACGTTCGCGGCCGGGCATGCCGTGATGGGCACCTGTGCCGGTCTGATCATGCTCTCAGCCGGACTGATCGGAGAAAAGAAAGTCACACCCCTCGGACTCATCGATATCGAAGCCGAAAGAAACGCCTACGGCCGTCAGGTCGATTCCTTCGTGGACAGAGTCCGCGTTCCCGTATTCAAAGACGGGAAAGATTTTGAAGCGGTTTTTATCAGGGCTCCCCGAATCCGCTTTATGGGGGAAGGGGTAAAGGCCATGGCCCGGCATCGTGATGAAGTGGTGATGGCCCGCAATGAACGCGTGCTGGTGATGACGTTTCATCCGGAACTGACCCGGGACGCGCGGATTCATGAATATTTTGTGAAAGAGATGGTGATGAAAAGCCGTTTTTAATTATTCAACCCGCTTCACGGTGCTGTTGGTCTTCCTTCGTATCGAGCTGACGTTTCCTCTCATATCGCTGGCCGTTTCTTCGGTTTCCTCACCGTAGATTTCCTGAATGAAGCCCTGAGTCACGTTGAAATAGACCAGGCGCGTGCCGCTGCCCGAACTTTCCGATGTGGAGCTGAAAGACACGCCGCCGGCCTCTCCCTGTATTTCCCGGCTGCCGCGCGCCTCGCCGGTGACGATAATCAGGGCGATCTCGTCGCCGTTCTGTTTCTCCACGCTGTAGAGCAGGCATTGTCCGCTGACGTTTGTCCGGCCTTTCGCCCGGCCCCGCAGTTCGACCGTGTATTCGAAGTCCCAGCTTTCGTTGAGCGCGACGGGTTCTTCGGGAAGGGGAAGAATCAGCTGGGACGTCACGGGGTCCTTGCTCACAGACCGTCCCTGGGCGTCGATGGTGTACTCTTCCGGAGTTTGCCTGCCGGCTCCTCCCATGCGGGCCGTTGAACGCCGTTCTGCAGATCCCCTTCCGGGGCCGGCTCCCTGGCGAAACACAACGGTGCCGGGTCCTTCGCCCTCTTCCTGATTGGTCCACATTGTGTCCGTTTTGACCTGAACGGAAAAGGTGCCATCCTTTTCAGCCCCGTGGACATTCAGCGACTGGCGGCTCCATATCGTGACGCTGCGCTCCATGTTCTGGCCGCCGAAATCGATCTGCGTGCTGTCATGGCGTTCGGTCTGATAGCGGAGCGTCTGTCCTTCTTTGAATTGGTACTTCAATTCGTATTTTTCGTTTTGGGCCGGGAAAGCCGCGTGTGAAAAAGCAAGCATGGCTGCCAGTGTGAATATCTTCGGACTTATTTTCATCTCTGCAATCCTCCTGTGGTTCTGTGAATGACTCGTTTCTATATGACGATTCGAACGGAGTCAAAGTTCCCAAGAAAATAAGGAAGTTATGTTTAGGTTACAAGAGAAAATTTGGACGAATCGAACCAATGAGAATTCTCTTTTATTTTTGGATAAACATTGTAAATTATAACGGACAGAATGACGAGGAGACGGACCGATGAATCTGGATCAGCTGATCGAATCATTGAGAACAAACCCGGAGTTCATGAATCATGTGACGCATTGGGAGACGATTCCGGCACGGGAGGCCGTTTACGCTCCGTTCCCTCCCGAAATGGACGAGCGGCTGCTCGAAGCCCTCAAGGCGCGTGGAATTACCCGCCTGTACTCTCATCAGGCACGGGCCGTGGAATCCATCCTGGCCGGGAATCACACGGTCATCGTGACGCCGACCGCTTCCGGAAAGACCCTATGCTATAATCTTCCTGTACTGCATCGGGTTCTGAACGACCGGGAGAGCCGGGCCCTGTATCTTTTTCCGACCAAGGCGCTTTCACAGGACCAGGTGGCCGAGCTCCACGAGCTGATCGGCGAAACCGGTCAGGACATCAAGACGTACACGTTCGACGGTGACACGCCCGTATCGGCCCGCCGGGCCATTCGCCTGGTGGGACACATCGTGGTCACCAATCCGGACATGCTGCATCAGGGCATCATGCCCCATCACACCAAGTGGGTGAAACTGTTCGAGAACTTGCAGACCGTGGTGATCGACGAGGTGCACATGTACCGCGGCGTGTTCGGCAGCCATCTGGCCAATCTGATCCGCCGTTTGAAACGTATCTGCGCCTTCTACGGTTCGAATCCCCGGTTCATCGGCTGTTCGGCCACCATCGCCAACCCCCGTGAACTGTTCGAAAAGCTCATCGAAGACAAGGCCTCGCTGGTAGACCGCAGCGGGGCGCCGGGGGGAGAGAAACATTTTATCTTCTACAACCCGCCGGTGATCAATCCGGAGCTGGGTATCCGCAAATCGTCGGTCAAGGAGGTCCGGAACATCGCGCGCCATTTTCTGGCCTCGGGTGTGCAGATCATTGTGTTCGCGAGAAGCAGGCTGCGGGTGGAAATTCTTCTGACCTATCTTCGAGATATCATGAAGAATCTGCGCAAACCGGCACACCTGATCCGGGGATACCGGGGCGGTTATCTGCCCAATCAGCGCCGTGAAATCGAAAGAGGTCTGCGGGACGGATCCATTCAGGGCGTGGTCTCCACCAACGCCCTGGAACTGGGCATCGA
>DSAB01000154.1 GCA_011388275.1 bacterium
ATGCTGATCGAGTTCCGGTTTTCCGAGTCGGTCCACACGGCCAGATCGTTCCAGCCTTGATCGGCTGTATAATTCGAATACACGGCTCCGCCGGTGCCCGGAGCAGCATTGAACACAAACATGTCATTCGTTCTGTCGTTGACCCAGTTGTTGTATCCGTGCAGCGAGCGGGCAGAGACATTGAAATCATCCCGAATGGGAACCGACAGATAATTCTCCAAATAATCGGCGAATACATTGGCCATTTCCTGATAGCCTTCAGGATATCTCGGATGCAGATGATCGTCCCAGTCCGTGCTGGGATCGTTATCGACATTGTACAACTGGAACTGATTGGAATAAAACGGAGCATGCATGTTGACCAGAGTCACCCGCTGCTGTCTGGCCGCGGTAAGATCCTCATAAAGGAGATCAATGCGTGAGTTGAAGTCCAGGATCTTGGCGTTGCGTCCCGGAAATTCGTTGAAAGGCGCTACAGGTATGATTTTACATAGAAAAATCTGTTCGATGCTGCCGCCGTTATAATCCAGAAGTGTGTTCAGCAGCAATTGCAGATCATTGAGAATGGTTCCCGCGGTTGTGTGCGTCCCCACATTCTTGTCCGTGCCCATGTCGTTCGTACCCAGATGAAGCAGCACATAATCGGGTTTGTCGGCCAGACCATCCAGCATGGCTTGCACATCATAAGTGGAATCGGGCAAAAACTGATGAATCCTGGAACCGGCATGGAAATATCCGTTATACGGAGCGGTCCCTCTGGTCCCGACAAAGTCGATGCTATAGTCATCATGGATTTTATCATAGAGAAATTGCCGGTATCCATGTTCTCCAGGCAGGGGATCCTGCTTGTTGTACTTACCCTGCGTAATGGAGTTGCCCAGGGGAAGAAGGTATTTGGTCTGGGCATGGGAGTTCGATATCCACCCCGCCATCATCAGGACAAGGCAGGGGATGATTGTGTGTAAACCATTGAAAAAACGGTTTCTCATAGTTAGAATCCTCCTGAGGCGCACGCTTATAGCTGAGTCACAGGTTTCAAACCAAGCAAAAAAAGTGCCAGCATATAAAATTTTTCGCTATATACTATCACCTTGTTTTTATTGCTCTTATAATTTTTCAAAAACAAGGTCTTGAGAAGTACATTCACCTTTTTAGTTGAAAACAACCCAGGTGAACGTTTTTCATCCAGCACCGGTTTTCTTTTAAAAAAGGTATCTGTTTCCTGTTTCATGCTTCTTTTTTTCCGCTTTTCATACCTGCAACTTGTTTTCAAGCGGCGGGTTCTTTATATTAAGAAGCAATCATTGAAAACGCATCACCAAGAGGCTTTGATGTCCGATCAATTTGACTCCGAATCACGCATCCCCGCGGCTGTTCTGGGCGCCACAGGTATGGTCGGCCGGCGGTTTATTCGTTCGCTCGAAAACCATCCCTGGTTCAAACTGCAGTGTATCGCCGCTTCTCCCAAAAACCGCGGACGTCGTTTCACGGAAGCCGTTGCTTCATCGCCCTCCGATCCTCCCTGGCCTCAGACCGTGTCCGATATGCGTCTGATGGACGTTTCGGCGGACCTGGACACAATCACCGGTCAATGCCGCGTGATATTTTCAGCCGTTTCCATGGACAAAGATTCGGTGCAAAGCCTTGAAGAAGATTATGCACGAAGAAACACAGCGGTGATCTCATGCAACTCGGCGCACCGGTGGACGGAAGATGTACCCATGATCATTCCGGAGATCAACCCAGAACACCTGGATGTGATTCCATTTCAGCAGCAAAACCGGGGCTGGAAAACCGGCTTCATCGTGGTCAAGCCGAACTGCTCGATTCAGGGCATAGTTCCGGTTCTCCATCCTCTGCGGATTTTCGGTCTGAAATCCGTACTGATCTGCACCTGCCAGGCCGCATCCGGCGCGGGCCGAATCCTCGATGAATGGGATGATCTTCGAGACAATGTCATTCCGTTTATACCCGGGGAGGAGGAGAAATCGGAACGTGAACCCCTGAAAATATGGGGACGTGTTCAAAACGGCCTGATTCAGCCCGCCTCACAACCTGTCATATCCGCCACCTGTATTCGGATTCCGGTAAGCCACGGTCATATGGCCGTCGTCCATGCCGGTTTCGATCATCCTCCCGGCCGCGCGGCTCTGCAGGAAGCCCTGCAGAATTTCAGGAATCCCCTCAAAGGGATGGATCTGCCGTCCGCTCCGAATCCTCTCATCCGCCTGTTCAGCAAATCAGACCGCCCCCAAACCCGTCTCGACCGTGATGCGGGCAAAGGTATGGCCGTCTCTGTCGGCAGGCTGAGAGAGGACTCCCTGCTCCACTGGAAATTCGTGACACTGTCTCATAATGTCGCACGTGGAGCGGCCGGCGGTGCGGTTTTGACCGCCGAGCTCTGTTTTCGCCGCGGCTTGATACCCCTGCGCGGCTGAATGCACAAATCAACAGAGACTCCCGGATCGAATAAATTATGAATATTTCTTAATATCAGCAGACTCCAAGTAATTTTTTCTAAAAGAGATTGATTTTGAATTTGTTATTTTGTACCTTGATTTTCCGGCAAAAACAGGGATCATGACAAGTTCAAGATTGTTTTATCGCCTTCTGGAAATGGACCCGAAAAACAAGGATCGGACTATGAGTATCAGCCAAATCGGAAGAAGCATCGGCGAATCGCCGACTCTGAAGCTCAATGAAAAGGCCGCTATTCTCCGCCAGAAAGGAGATCCAATAATCCATCTGGGCGGCGGCGAACCCAAAAGCAAGGCGCCCATCGACGCCATTCTGGCGGCCTCGGCCCATCTGAACACCGGTGAAATCCGTTACACCCCGGCCGACGGAACCATTGACATGAAAAAGGCCATCATCCGCTATACCGAAGAGTATTACAACCGGCTGGTGGAGCCTGAAAACGTCATGGCTTCGGGAGGCGCCAAACAAGCCATTATGGTGGCTCTTCAGGCTGTTGTCAATCCCCAGGAGGAGGTGATTTTTCCGGCGCCTTACTGGGTCAGCTATCCGGATATGGTGAAATTATGTCAGGGCATTCCCGTTCCGGTGCTTCCCGAAGACGGAACCTTTTATCCGCGGCTTCAGGATATCGAACAGCAGGTCGGTTCCTATACCAAAGCCGTGATCATCAACAGCCCCAACAATCCGACGGGAGCCATGTACTCCGAACAGTTCATCGCAGAGATCGTGGAATTCTGTGAAAAGCGGGATCTCTATCTGATCATGGATGACATCTATCACCGACTGATCTTCGATAACCGAAAGATGATCAACTGTTACGACTATGCCAAAGACCGCACGGAAAATTCCAAACTGATCGTCATCAACGGTGTCTCCAAACAATACGCCATGACCGGATTCCGAATCGGGTGGGCGGTGGCCAGCAAGAAGCTGATCAATGTCATGAGTAATATTCAGAGCCATCAGACTTCCGGACCTTCCGTCCTTCTGCAAAAAGCCGCTACCGGCGCACTCAACGGGCTTCAGTCCTGCGTGGAAAACCTGCGTATCACGCTGGAAAACAATCGCAATATCATGATAGACCGGCTCAACTCCTTTGAAGGCGTCAAAGTCCGGCAGCCTGACGGGACCTTTTATTGTTTTGCCGATTTCAGCGCCTATGAGAAAGATTCCATGAAACTCTCCAATTTCCTGATCGACAAAGTACAGGTTCTGACGGTGCCGGGTATCGCTTTCGGACTGGACGGGCATCTGCGTCTCAGCTACTGCGGATCGGTCAAGGACATCACAGAGGGAATCGAGCGCATGAAATGGGCCCTGGATCTGAACTCTCCAAACGAACTGTACATCGGCGACCGTAAATTAGTGAGGGATTGGACATGAGCAAGTATCTCGAATTTGAGACTCCGGCAGGCAAACAAGCCAAAACACTGGCATCGGATTACGGCCTGAAAAACCACGGGCTGCTCTATCTGGACCGGGTTTACTGGAACCTGCCCGAATCGGCACTGTATGAAGAGATTGTCTTCAGAAATGAAGGACATATCGTTCATGAAGGACCCGTTCTGGTTCGTACCGGCAAGCACTCGGCCAGGGCCGCCAATGACAAATATGTCGTCAGGGAACAAAGCACCGAAGATAAAATCTGGTGGGGCGAACAAAACCGGCCGATCAGTGTGGAGACTTTCAACGGCCTGATGGCCCGAATCCAGGCTTACTGTCAGGGCGAAGAGCTTTTTGTCCAGGACTGCTTCGTGTGCAACGATCCGGAATACAGGATGCCCATCCGGGTCATCACCGAACGGGCATGGCAGAGCCTGTTTGCACGAAATATGTTCATCACAACCGGTGATCAGGACATTTTGAAACACTTTGTGCCCGAATTCACGATTATCGCCCTGCCCGGAATGAAGGCCGATCCACGCATTGACGGCACCCGTACAGAAACCGCTATTGTCATCAACTTTGCCGAAAGAACGGCCGTGATTCTCAATTCGCTTTACGGCGGAGAGATTAAAAAAGCGATGTTCACGGTGCTCAATTTTCTCCTGACTTTTGAAGATGTTCTGCCCATGCACTGTTCGGCCAATGTGGGTAAAAAGAAGGATGTGGCGCTGTTTTTCGGGCTCAGCGGCACGGGTAAAACCACGCTGTCGGCCGATCCCGAACGGCAGCTTGTCGGCGATGACGAACATGGATGGAGCGAGTACGGAATCTTCAATTTTGAGGGCGGCTGCTATGCGAAGGTCATTCGTCTCTCGGCCGAACACGAGCCCCAGATCTATTCCTGCACGCGGCGCTACGGAACCATACTGGAAAACGTTGTTTATGATCCGGTCAGCCGGCGCATCGATCTTGATGACGACACACTGACTGAAAACACACGGGCCTCCTATCCAACCCGGTTCATTCCCAATCTGGTCGAGGAAGGGTATGTGCACGCGCATCCCAAAAACATCATCTTTCTCACCTGCGACGCATCGGGTGTCATGCCTCCCATCGCCAGACTGAATCCGTCCCAGGCACAGTATCACTTTATCAGCGGGTACACATCGAAAATAGCCGGCACGGAGATCGGGCTAGGGATCGAACCCCAGATCACATTCAGCGCCTGTTTCGGCGCTCCATTCATGGTCCGCCATCCCTTTGAATATGCCGAAATGCTGAAAGAGCGCATGCTCAAGCATAAAACCCAATGCTGGCTCGTCAACACGGGATGGGTGGGCGGCCGTTTCGGTGTGGGCAAACGGATCAGTATCCGTCATACTCGAAATCTGCTCAACGCGGCCCTGAACGGCAAGTTGAACAAAGTGGAGTATCGAAAAGACGAGCTCTTCGGATTCGAGGTCCCGATGACATGCCCGGAGGTTCCCGAAGACGTGCTGAATCCCTCGAGCTCCTGGGGCAATAAGGGCGAATACTGGAAGAAATACGACGCCCTGGCCGCCCGCTTCATCGAAAATTTCAAGCTGTTCTCAAAAAGCGTCTCTCAGGAAGTGCAGCAGGCGGGACCGATTCGCCTGAACCGGACCAAATAACCCGTTCGCTGGAATCAATGAAAACCGGATTCTCTCCCCTTGAGAATCCGGTTTTTTGTTGGTGCGGGATACATGACACATGCTTATGATTCTTTATGATTTGGAGCGCTTTTTCCTGATCGCGTCAAGCTGAGGCCGAATCATGCTTTCGTAACAGTCCGGACAGACACTGTGACTGACCCGGGCATCGGTATGTTCGGTGATATACTGCTCGACTTTCTCCCAGTAGTTTGTATCGTTTCGAACGCGATGACAGTATGAACAAATCGGTACGAGCCCCTGAAGCTGCCGAACTTTCGAGAGAGCATCCTTTAGCTTTCTGACCCGTGATTCAAGACGATCCTGAAGATCCAGAATCCGCATGCCCACCTCGACCCGCGCGTAGAGTTCCCGGGCGTGAAAAGGTTTGGTGACGTAATCATCCGCGCCCGCATCCAGGCCCAGAGCGATATCATCCGTAGAATTCCTGGATGTCACAAGAATAATATAGATATAGGGCACGGGTATCTCCGAACGGATCTTTCGGCACAGCTCAATGCCGTCGATTCCCGG
>DSAB01000014.1 GCA_011388275.1 bacterium
CTTCCATGGCGTTGGACGTTGACGCCAAAAACGCAATCATCCTGTTGTCCAATGTTTCGGCCTATCATCGGGATTCACAGAAAATAGACACCCTGTGCTTCGCGCTCATGAATACCCTGAGCAAAAAATAACGGACTGCCGGCCGTCACCTGACTCAATGGCCGATACGCGGGAGATTCCCCATGGCGGACATGAAAACCATTCTTCTCGTGGAAGATGAAACCATCATCGCATGGTCCGAGCAGACGATTCTTGAAAAATACGGCTTTCATGTCATCACAGCAGAAACCGGTGAGAAAGCCATTGAAGAGACGGATAAAAACCCCGATCTCGATCTCATACTCATGGATATCAACCTGGGCCGGGGACTGGAGGGCACGGAAGCGGCCAAACAAATCCTGAAAAAGCGCGACCTCCCCCTGATTTTCCTCTCCTCGCATACCAAACCGAGCGTGGTCGAGAAAACCGAAGGGATCACTTCCTATGGATATATTGTCAAGGACTCCGGTGAAACGGTTCTGATCGCGTCCATTAAAATGGCATTCCGGCTGTTTGAGGCGAAAATGCAGGCCAGGGATAAAGAAAAAGCCCTGCAGGACAGAGAACAAAAATATCATGGAATGATTCAAAACCTGATGGAGGGGTTTTACACCGTCACCCTGGACGGGAAACTTCTCGAGTACAACACGGAATTCACCCGGATGTTGAAACTCGACCCGCAAAAAGACCACCGGGGCATCATGATTCCGGATTTCTGGCAGCATCCGAAAGAGAGAGAAGTCTATCTTGCCGATATCAAGAAAAAGGGATTCACGAAAAATTATGAAGTCAAAGCCCAAAAGTCCGATGGCGAGCCAATCGACATCATTGTAAATTCCAGAATTATCACAGACGAACAGGGAAACGCCGGCAGTATCGAGGGCCTGATTCTCGATATCACCGAACGCAAACGCGCTGAAGAAGCGCTGAGAATCAGCGAAGACCGACTCTCTAAAATCATGCTTGCCGCCAATGACGGGATGTGGGATTGGGATTTGAAATCGAATCGGGTCTATTTTGACCCGCGCTACTACCGGATGGCGGAATACGAAGTCGATGAATTTCCGCACAGGCTGGAGGAATTCCAGAAACGCGTGCATCCCGAGGATCTCGAATATGTGATGAAAGAAGCGGAAAAACACCTCAGCGGCCTGATCGACCGCTTTATCGTCGAATTCCGATTCAGAAAAAAATCAGGAGCCTGGCTGTGGGTTCAGGGACATGGGATTATCGTCGAAAGGGATGCCAACGGGGTTCCTCTGAGGTTTGTGGGAACACAGAGAGACATCACGGAACGCAAGAAAGCGGAGATAGAAACCCGGCTGAATCATAACATGCTCGCCCGCACCGAGCGTATCGCCGAAATCGGCAGCTGGGAGTGGGATATCGACAACGACCGGGTGAAATGGTCGGATGAGCTGTTTCGGATTTTTCAAAGGGATCCCGCCGGAGGAGCTCCCTCCTTCGCCATGCACGATGATCTCTATGTGGCTGAAGACATGGCCAGACTAAAAAAAGCCGTGGAATGCTGCCAAACCGAGGGAACACCCTATGAACTGGAACTCCGCGCCATACGAACCGATGGAGAAATCCGGTACTGCATCTCCCGAGGGCGGGCTGAGCCCGATTCCGAAGGGCGGATACACCGCCTCGTCGGTTCGCTGCAGGATATTACCGAGCGCAAAGAGGCGGAGGGCAAACTGCGTCAATCCCTCTCTCTTCTCAACGCGACGCTGGAATCGACCGCGGACGGAATTCTGGTGGTCGATCTGAATGGCAAAGCGGTGAGTTTCAACCGGAAGTTCCTGAAAATGTGGCGTATCCCTCATTCGGTCGCCGACACACGCGACGACAAAACCCTGTTGGCGCATATTCAGAATCAGCTCGAGCAGCCGGAAGTTTTTTTTGACAAGGTAAAGCGGCTCTACTCGGAACCGGAAAGCAGCAGCCGGGACAATATCACGTTCAAGGACGGACGGATCTTCGAGCGGTATTCACAGCCCCAGCAGCTGGACGGTCAAATTGTCGGCCGGGTGTGGAGCTTTCGGGATGTCACCGAGACCAGAAAGGCGCAGGAGAAAATCATCGCCCTTCTGGAAGAAAAAGAGCTCATCCTGAAGGAGGCCCATCATCAGATTAAAAACCATATGTGGGTTGTCAGAAGCCTGCTTACCCTCCAGGCATCCGCGATCGAGAATCCGGACGCCCGAAGAATCCTGACCGAAGCCGCTAACAGAGTCGAGAGCATGGTGCTGCTGTATGATAAACTCCACCGTTCCGAAGGCTTTCTCCGGCTCAGCCTGAAAAAGTTCCTGCCCGCCCTGGTCGACACCATTGTCGGACTGTTTGATACCGATCCGCCTGTCCAGACGCAGATCGATGTGGAAGATATCGTTTTAGACGCCAGGACCCTGTCGTGTATCGGAATTATTTTCAATGAATGCATCACGAATTCCATGAAGCACGCCTTCAAAAACACCCAAAACGGCCGGATCGGCGTATCGGCCTCAAAATCCGGATCGGTCGTTACTTTGACGTATGCAGACAACGGCCCGGGCCTGCCCGAATCGGCCGACTTTAAGAAATCGACCGGGTTCGGAATGAAACTGATCCATATGCTTGTTCAACAGATCGGCGGCCGTATTCGGATTGAAAAAGACGGAAGAACCAAATACATCATTGAAATTATAGGGCAATAAAACTGTTGGGGCTATTTATTAACATCTTTTCGATGGCTGACGGGCAGAATTCAAACAGCAACACATCCTGCCCCTTTCCCCGCCGAAAAATCATTTCCCCTGCCGGACTCCGCGGGTTTGAAAATTCCTTTGCTTGCCCCTGCTCCGGACACGCACCCCCGTCTTCGGCTTCCTGAAAGACGCGGATCGATAATCCGGTTTACCGCTGCCAGCCTGAACGGACACCGGTTTCCGGACAAATTGACTTTCAGGAACAAATGTCCCGTAATCGAATCCGTCCAGCCTTTTCCGCTTGATAGGCTCACCCAGCACCCTCTCTATGCTTCGGAGAAGCGGCTCATCTTCCTTGACCGCCAGAGTGAAGGCGTCCCCCGTCCTGGCCGCCCTGCCGGTTCGGCCGATACGATGGGTGTAGGCGTCCACCGTATCGGTCATGTCATAATTAATAACATGGGAGACTTCGGAAACATCAATGCCGCGTGCGGCAATATCCGTTGCCACGAGGATATCGTACTTTCCGCTGCGGAATCCATTGATAGCCGCCTGCCGGCGGTTCTGGGTCATATTTCCCTGCAGGGCCGAGACATTAAAGTCTTTTTTATCAAGCTGTCTGGCCAGAGTCTTTGCCCGGTGTTTGGTCCGGGTAAAGATCAGGACCCGACCCGTGGCGGTCTGATCTAAAATGGCAAAGAGCAGCGATTTCTTCAGATCGCCGGAAACCGGATACACGGCATGAGAAACCGTATCCACAGGCGCCATCATTCCGATCTGGATCGTCTCGGGATTTTTCAAAATCTGATCCGCCAGGCCGCGGATTTCATCAGGCATGGTCGCTGAAAAAAACAGGGTCTGTCTCTGTGAGGGAAGAGATTTCATTATCCGCCGTATATCCGGAAGAAATCCCATGTCGCACATGCGGTCGGCTTCATCCAGAACCAGAATTTCAACCTGAGACAGATCGATATTCCCCTCCCCCATATGATCGAGAAGACGGCCCGGACAGGCGACGACGATTTCCACGCCCTGTTTCAGGGCCGCCAGCTGGGGACTCTTGCCGACTCCGCCGTATATCGAAACGCTGCGGATCCCCGTGTGTTTACCCAGTTCCCGGCTAGCCTGATGGATCTGTTCGGCCAGTTCCCGGGTCGGAGCCAGAATCAGAGCGCGAATGCGCCGCTTCGGGCCCCTGATCAGTCTTTGAAGAATCGGCAGAATGAAGGCCGCGGTTTTTCCGGTTCCTGTCTGCGCCAGACCGATCATATCCCCGCCCTTCAAGGCCAGGGGAATGGCCTTTTCCTGAATGGGCGTCGGTGTAATATATCCGGCGTTTTTTGTTCCCTGATGGATACGTGAATCCAGATTAAATTCATTAAATGTCATAAAAATAAAACTCCTTTTCTATCTTCAAACAAGAGACAAACCGCGTCTCCGGCAAAAGATATCGGTTTATACGATACGTTTGACTGAGATTGGATGGTATCGGCTCACGCAAGGATTTTAATATACGGCATTTTTCTGAGTAAAGCCAGTAAAATTATGAGCAGCTGATTCAGGTATCTCGATCAGGATATTCTAATAGGAATCAATCGGCATTGGTCATTCCTTTATTATACTTGACTTTTATATAACATATTGATAACTTTTGACACCTTTTCTGCAGAGGGAAGTTTAAATGCCGGGCAGAACAGTCATCGAATTTAACGCTTTCCATCCTCACAAAAACATCTGGGCCTGACATGCCCAAAACAAGGCCGCCCTGGACAATTATGACGGCATCGGCATCATCTTTGATGAGAATCTGGATCGCGAATGGCCCGAAAGCAACACCGGTGAGGAAGGAATTCTGCAGATCTACTGGTATTCCGGCTCGGTTCAATCACGATTTCAGGGGTTTTACGGCATATGGCCAAGCAATGTCCACGGAGGCAGCTGGACGACTCCGGAAGGCGTCTCTCATCAGATGTCTGTTTTATCCGGTCATGTACAGCTCGAGGCTCGTCTGGATTTGAGCACAGGCCCCCTGAACGTTGCCGCAGGCGATGTGGCGGGTGTATTCTTTTATTCGATGGATGGCAATACGGGCTTTGATGGCGCCTGGCCGCAACAGACCGCGATTCATCTGCGATCCATGACTTCAGGCAATGCCTGGGCGCATGGAGCAGCGCCAGTATCTTATCCGAATTTTAATTGCCAAAAGCGGATTCCTGTCTTTAGAACAGAGCGAGCATCCCGAGCACGAAGCCTTCACCGGTCATGAAAGCGATCCAGATCTTGCCTGAAGAACGAATATCATTCAAATATTCAAAAATTAAACCCGTTCCGACCCCATTTTTCACCGCTTAACCTGGTCCGGTCCCATTCTTATTACAACCTGACAATCTCCACCCGCCGGTTTTTGGCTCTCCCCTCCTCCGTGGCATTGCTCAATACCGGAGAAGCCGGGCCGATGCCGAAGGGTTTCAGCTGTTCGGCGGCGACTCCGTATTCAGAAACGAGCTTGTCAACCACCGCTCTAGCCCTGTCGGATGAAAGACGGATGTTCATGTCGAAATCACCGGTGTTGTCCGTATGGCCGACCACCAGGTATTGGTCGGTTTGATTCGCGTTGATGAATTCGGCGATGGCTTTGAGCGCCTCGGCGGATTCTTCCCGGATATCCGATTGACCCGTATCGAAATGGATGCCGTAAATGGCGACCCGTCCCTGAACGGATAAACCCTCGCCGAGCATGGCCGCGGTGACCATTCCCATCTCCATGGGCTCCGCTTCGAGAATGACCAGTTCATAGAAAGTGTGTTTATCCTCACTCGCCGCCCAGGCCCCTTTGCCCGCGGCTACGAGCAGATAGACATCCTTCTCATCTGTTCTGAATTTTCCGGCCAGATATTCAGTAACCTCCCCGGGGAAACTCGTGTGTGTATAATGTGAGGTCGACAAACCGCGGTCCATCCGGTGCTGCCCGAACAAATCTGTAAATTTCACTCCGTCGATCTCGATGGATTTGGGATCGCGCGATAAAAAGAGAATCGTTCCCCCTCTATCCTCAACGGCCTTTTCATAATTCCTGATGATCTCCAGAGGCGAACGTCCCTCAGGCGCCCGGCAGAACAGACGCCGAAGATTGCCTTCCACGTTCTTTACAGCCGATTCACTAACCGCGAAAGCGAGCTCCTCGAAACCGATTGGATCATCGTATCGGACAGAGCTTCCTTCGTACAGAGAAACGATTTCATGGGCATCCTGCGCGTGAAGAGCGGGCA
>DSAB01000062.1 GCA_011388275.1 bacterium
CATCATTAATAAAGTCAATCAGCAATGAACGCGCCAATGCCGGTTTACAATAACTTAAATAAGGACTCTCTCTCAGCTGTAAAAACCCGCGCTTGGGTTACATTTTATTTTGAGGCAACTCGGCTTCATGATTTCCGGATTTTCGAAAACTGTCGGAAAAAGAGCGTTGTGAATCGATAAAAAAGACAAAAAAAAGAAACAGACCGGTTGAATCAATGAAAAAAACAATTGATATTCAGAAAGGTCTTTTATATATTTGCAGTTTGGTAATCATTCGATTCATTTTCGCGGGAGGAGTTCTTGGGTATCAAGGAAGCCGTTCATCCGGAAAGAGTTCTTCTGGTTCGAAGTGTAAGCAAACGGGAAGCTCTGCTGGAAATGATTCAATGTTTTGAAAAGCGGGGCGAGGTAAAAGACATCGAATCACTCAAGGAAAAAATATTCTATCGTGAAAAACTCATGAGCACGGGGATTGGATTGGGTATTGCCGTGCCTCATGTCCGGATGGAAGGAATCAAAGAACCGCTGGTGGTGATCGGTGTCTCCGGTCACGGGATAGAAGATTATGGCGCCATTGACAATCAGATAGTTCGAATCGTAGTCATGATCGTGGCGGGCAAGGAACAGCATCAAAAGTATATCAAATTGCTGGCCGGTGTTGTCACCCATCTCAAGCGGCCCGGAATGATCGAAAAACTGGTCAATGCGGCCGACACACAGGAAGTGTATCAGGCATTTATGGGGGCGGATCATGTTTCCGGCTGATCTGTTTCCGGATCTCTCCATGCCCCATCTCAGTATTTTGTTTCTTTTGGGTCTTGCGCTGTTCGGAGGCACATTGGGGGGCAAACTTTTCGCCCGCATGCGAATTCCCCAGGTGGTGGCGTATATCGTTTTTGGAATCATTCTGGGCAAGACCGGGCTGAATGTGGTGACCGAAGAAACGCTCCTGATGCTCCAGCCGTTTAATTATTTTGCTCTCGGGCTGATCGGATTTATGATCGGCGGAGAGCTGAAGACCCAAACCCTGGCCCGGTACGGACGCCAGTTTCTGGCCATTTTGATGGCCGAAGGACTGATCACCTTTTTCGTCGTAACCGGGCTGGTCGCTTTGGTCGGGGCCCTGTTCATTGAGCAGAGGGGATTGGTCTGGGCGCTGGCTCTGCTTTTGGGGGCCATCGCCTCGGCCACCGCACCGGCCGCGACCACGGATGTTCTCTGGGAGTATAAAGCCCGGGGGCCGCTCACAACCACGATACTTGGAATTGTCGCTCTCGATGACGCGCTTTCACTCATGCTCTTTGCCGTGGCGGCCAGTTTGGCATCGGTCTTAACCGGGTCAGGATCCGGCGGGATCCTCCATCTGTTCACCCACCCTCTTGTCGAGATTGGAGGGGCGCTGGCAACCGGAGCCCTTTCAGGCTTGATCTTGAGTCTGATTATCAAGAAACAATCTCAGGAGGAAAAAATCCTGGCTCTTTCGCTGGGAGCCGTACTGCTGGTTCTGGGTATCGCGATTACTCTGAATATTGACGTGCTCATGGCCGCCATGGCTCTTGGAGTCATGATTGCCAACATCACACCCAGGAAGAGCAGGGAAATATTCAGTCTGGTCGAGAAATTCACGCCGCCGGTTTATGTCCTGTTCTTTGTGCTTTTTGGAGCCAAACTCAATTTTGGAAATGTGACGACGTTTCTGGCCGGGATGGTCCTGGTCTATCTGACGGGAAGGACACTGGGAAAAATGGCGGGAGCGGCGCTTGGAGCCCGATTCTCGGGCGCACCCGCGGCTGTAAAAAAATACCTGCCGTTCTGTTTATTCAGTCAGGCTGGAGTGGCCATCGGTCTTTCAATTCTTGCGGGTCAGAGATTTCCGGGAGAGATCGGCAATATCATTGTCGTTATCATTACCACATCCACGTTTTTCGTACAGATTCTGGGACCGCCCATGGTCAAGATGGCGATTATTCGAGCCGGGGAAGCGGGAAAGAACTTCACGGAAGAAGATCTGATACGCCGCACGCGCGCCAAAGACATCATGGATACCCAAATACCCCTGATCGAAGAGAATATGCCGCTTCGCAAGGTTCTGGCGATTGTCAGTGAGCATCCCAACCTCTACTATCCGGTGGTCGATCCAAACCGGAAATTGATCGGCATTATCACCATCGATAATATCAAGAACACCTTTATTACCACCGGTTTGCATGAATTCCTTCTCGCCCATGATCTGATGGAGTCTGTGGCATTCACGGCTGAACCCGATTCACTCATGGTGGATGTCAAGGCGATGATGCAGGACCGGCAGGTCGATTATTGTCCGGTTGTTTCAAGAAACGGCCGATTGGAAGGGTTTCTCGAATCACGCTCCATACAGCGTCTCATATCCAGACGTATCGAGTCGATTCATTCCGGAGAGGACCGGACATGATGAAGAATACCGGGTTTTGTTCGTGAAACGGCTTGAGCGGAACACCGTACGGAAGAAACAGACAACCGATTGCGGACCGGGTGAATTGTCTGTTGACTTTTATTTCCAATTTTCTATCTTTTATATCATCTTTCCCACGGACCGTCAACAAGGGAGTTCAATGATTCGCCCGTTCCAACGGTCCCAAATTCGAAATGCATTTGAAATCAGGTATCAATCATGGAAAGATATTTCTATTTGATTCTGCTGCCGGAAGCCCTGGTGGCCTCCGCATTGCCCCCTTATGAATTCGGGATCTATTGCGCGAAAACCATGGAAAAACGGATTCGCGGCGAGGCTTTTTTTATCGAAGTCGATCCTGAATTTCAAAGTGATTTCCTGCATAAAAAAGATGATCCGGTTCTTTTAAAAAAAGAGAGTCCGGACGGCCGTTCATCCCGTTTTGTGTACACGGCAATATACAGGGTGCTCGAACATATCCCTGTGTCCAACTTGAAAAACATGTATCTGGCCGCTGATAACGGTCATGTGCTTGAGCTGCCCAAGTCATCGTATTGTGAAGAAAAGGAACCGATTCTGCATTTCTACCAGGAGATCGTTCCCGTGGTCTCCCGGATAGCCAGTTCATTGAATCCGCTCGAATTCTGCCGATATGTCACGAATCCCGGTCACCCCATATCCGTACCGCGGTTGGCGTTTACGGAATTTATCCTGAATGATCTGGCGATGGATCCGGCTCATGCTTCGGTTAAAAACCTGCCGTATCACAATATCGAATATTTGAGGCAATGCCTGATCACGCTGAAAAACGATCCCGAGCGTAAATTGAAAACTGTTCTGCGCTGTATGCACAGCCATATTCTTTACCGGACCATCAAAAATGGATTTTTTATTGGAGATCAAAAAGAGTTTTGCTGGTATCCGTTTCCCGGCATAGAGGAGCTGGAAGAAAAACATTATCTCTGGTGGAGAAGAGCCCAGAAAGTCAATATGGACTTATAGGGAGAACCAACAGGACAGGCCGGGGCCGTTTTCCCTGTCTGTTTCGGGAATCTTTTGGAGGGAGTCGATGCTGAATCCATTGTTTTGGATTGTGCCGGGCGCTTCAATTACGGCTTTGGTTTTCGCCTGGATCTTTTATCGACAGATGATGAAAGAAGACGAAGGCACCGAGAAAATGATCCTGATTGCGGATTACGTGCGCAAGGGTGCCATGGCCTATATCCGGCAGCAGTATCGGGTGGTTCTCATCGCATTCCTCATTTTAACTCTGCTGTTCATGATTCTGGCCTATGGTTTGAAACTGCAAAATCCCTGGGTGCCGTTTGCCTTTCTGACCGGAGGTTTTTTCTCGGGTCTGGCCGGTTTTTTCGGCATGAAAACAGCGACCCATGCTTCGGCCCGTACGGCCAATGCCGCCCGTCAATCTCTGAACAAGGGGCTGAAGATCGCTTTCCGGAGCGGGGCGGTGATGGGGCTCGTGGTAGTGGGATTGGCGCTGCTGCATACGATTGTCTGGTTTCTTATCCTGAATCATTTTATCCCCGAAGCGGTTTCGGATGGTCACAAACTGATTGTAGTCACCACGACCATGCTGACTTTCGGTATGGGGGCGAGCACTCAGGCCCTGTTCGCCCGTGTCGGCGGAGGTATTTTCACGAAGGCCGCCGATGTAGGCGCCGACCTGGTCGGAAAGGTGGAGGCCGGCATTCCGGAGGATGATCCGCGCAACCCGGCCACTATTGCCGATAATGTGGGGGATTATGTGGGTGACGTGGCAGGCATGGGCGCAGATCTGTATGAATCGTATGCAGGTTCCATACTGGCGACATCCGCTCTGGGAGCGGCGGCTTATCTGGGAGGAATCAATCAGCTGAACGCCGTGATCGCGCCCATGCTGATCGCCGCGGCGGGGATCCTGTTTTCCATCGCCGGAATATATGTTGTCAGAGCCCGTGAGAACTCCACGCAAAAGGATCTGCTGAAATCGTTGGCCCTTGGCGTCAATCTTAGCTCTCTGCTCATTGTTCTTTTCTCCCTGGGTATTCTTCACTGGCTCGCAATTCCCAATGTCTGGGGCATCTGGGGCAGTATCGTGACGGGTCTGGCTGTGGGTATCGCTATCGGCAAATCCACCGAATACTTTACTTCCCATTCCTATCCTCCGACCCGCAGAATCGCGGAGGACGCCAGGGCGGGTACAGCTCCGCTGATAATCTCCGGGCTGGGAACCGGAATGCTCTCTTCGGCGCCTCCTGTGCTGTTTGTTTGCGCGGGGACCATTCTTGCCTATTCTTTTGCGGCCGGTTTTGATTTTACCAACTTGAGTCTGGGACTTTACGGAATCGGCATTTCGGCTGTGGGCATGCTTTCCACGCTGGGAATCACCATGGCCACGGATGCGTATGGGCCGATAGCCGACAATGCCGGCGGCAATGCGGAAATGAGCGGGCTGGGTCCTGAAGTCCGCCGAAGAACCGACGCGCTGGATGCGCTGGGCAACACAACCGCCGCAACGGGAAAAGGGTTCGCCATCGGATCCGCGGCGTTAACGGCCCTCGCACTTCTGGCTTCATACATTGAGGTTCTGAAAATCGGGCTGGAACGGATCGGCACACACGAGCTGGTGATCCTTAAGAGCTCCGGACTGGCCGATGTGATACCCCTTCAAAATGCGTCTCTGAACGACTTGATGAGATTCTACGAGGTCAATCTGATCAACCCGAAAGTATTGACCGGACTATTGGCGGGTTCCATGATGGCTTTTTTGTTTTGCGGGCTGACCATGACGGCCGTGGGGCGAGCGGCGGGCAAGATGGTGGATGAAGTCCGGCGGCAGTTCAAAGAAATCAAAGGGATTCTCGAAGGAAAAACAGAACCGGATTATGCCCGATGCGTGGCCATTTCAACCAAAGGCGCCCAGCAGGAGATGATTCTTCCGTCGTTTCTGACCATAATTGTTCCGGTGGTGATGGGGCTTGTTTTTGGAGTCGCCGGCGTTATCGGTCTTCTGGTCGGCAGCCTGGTCTCGGGATTTGTACTGGCTGTTTTCATGGCCAATACAGGCGGAGCCTGGGACAACGCGAAAAAATACATCGAAGAAGGCAACGTGGGCGGCAAGGGTTCGGAGGCGCATAAGGCTTCGGTGATCGGCGATACAATAGGTGATCCTTTTAAAGACACTTCGGGGCCGAGTCTGAATATTCTCATAAAACTCATGAGCATGGTGGCCATTGTCATGGCCGGTCTGACCGTCGCCTTCTCTTTGCTCTGATTCCTGATAGCCGGTGATTTAAAACCCCCGGACTTTTTAAATTCGGGGGTTTTTTATACGATTGTGAGATGAAATCGGGATGGTGGGGAGAAAACCGGCTGTTTTGACATTCATGATTTGAACCGACGGGTATCGATGG
>DSAB01000032.1 GCA_011388275.1 bacterium
CTTCAAAATGTCCGGTTTTCCGGAATGATTCCCGATGCCGTATTCCCTCATTTTTTCATAGAGCGACGACCTGGGCAGTTTCAGATCCCGGGAGGTTTGGGCGATATTCCATTCATTCCGCATCAGCGCGTGCAGGATATAACCCTTTTCAAAACTCCGCTTGGCGTCTTTCAGATTTTTGGCCTGATGCACCTCTTTCATGATATCCGGAAACTCCAGAAGTCCCGCCGCGTGATGCCCGTTGATCACCGGCGCGTCCACCAGAACCACCGCCTTCTCCACCCAGTTTCTCAGCTGCCGCACGTTGCCCGGCCACCCAAAGGCCAGAAGCACCGCTTCGGCCGAAGGGCTCAGGGATTTCAGGGGAATATTCTGCTCCTCGCAGACCTGCTGAATAAAATGAAGCGCCAGATCGATGACGTCCTCGGGACGTTCGCGAAGCGGCGGAACCGGAATCTCCATGATGTTGATGCGATGGTATAAATCCTCACGGAATTGGCCCTGCCTGACCATGCTCATCAAATCCCGGTTCGTGGCCGTAATCACGCGCACATCCACCCGGTGCGTGCCCTGACCGCCCACGGTTTCGATCTCTCCCGAATCCAGGGCCCGCAGAATCTTCGCCTGGGCGGAGGCGGACAGGTCGCCGATCTCGTCCAGAAAAAGCGTCCCCTTGTGAGCCTGCTGGAATTTGCCCATTTTATGCTCAACGGCTCCGGTAAATGACCCCTTTCGATGGCCGAAAAGCTCGCTCTCGATGAGCGTCTCAGGCACGGCCGCACAGTTGACGCGCACCAGAGGCTGCTCGACCCGGGGACTGTTCAAATGAATGGCGTTGGCCACCATCTCCTTGCCCGTGCCGCTCTCACCGGTAATCAGAACACTGATCGGCTGGGAAGCCACCTTGTCGATCAGGTGACAGATATTCCTCATGGCCGGACTCGAGCCCACCATGTTGTACCGGCTCTTTATATCATTGATCAGTATTTTTTTCTCGCGGATGAGACGGCATTTCTCTTCCGCGTTGCGCAGCGTGATGAGCAGGCGTTCCTTTTCCAGGGGTTTCTCGATCCAGTCATACGCGCCCAGATGCGTGGCCTGCACCGCAGTCTGTATGCTGCCGTGCCCGGACATCATGATCACCACCAATGACGGATCTTCCCTGTTCAGTGCCTTAAGCACATCGATGCCGTCCATCCCGGGCAGCAGCAAATCGAGCAGGACCAGCTGGATGGATTCTTTCTTCAATATTTCCAGAGCCGTGCGGCCGTTGCCCGCCCAGAAGACCTGGTATTTTTCGCGCCTGAGGAGATCGGAAAGCGTTTCTCCCAGGTCCCGGTCGTCGTCCACGACCAGAATGTTCCTCAATGTACGCATGTCCGCATCACTGTCTAGGAATGATCCAAAGGCAGGGTGATGGTCATTGTGGTTCCGGTTCCAGGCTCACTGTGAACCTCGATGGCCCCCTGATGATCTTCCACAATCTTCTTGCAGATCACCAACCCAAGCCCCGTACCCCCGGGTGACCGTGAGAAAAAAGGCTGAAACAGGCTGTCCCTGTCTTCTGGAGAAATGCCGTGGCCGGTGTCCGTGATTTCGACCTGAACCGCCCGGGCCAGGTGGTCATTCCGAAACCCCGGCAAGGATTGTACCAAACGCGTGGACACAGTGAGAACGCCCCGTCCCTTCATGGCGTTGAGGGCGTTGTCGATGAGGTTCTGGATCACCGACTGAATCTGCCGTGAATCGGCGGACAGGACAGGCAGTTCCGGCTGAAGCTGCAGATGGGTCTGTACTTTCTCTCCGAACCGGGCCGCGTTGTCTTCCATCCAGGACCGGATCAGCCGGTTGAGATCCAGTTTTTCCTTGCGGGGCGGTTCCAGGCGGGAAAATTTCAGGAAAGCGTCGGTCAATTCACGCAGCCGCCCGACCTGTTTCAGAATCCGTTTGACATGTTTTAGTGCGGTTTCGGGGTCCAGCCTTTGTTCGCCGCAGTCCATCTCCATGTTCTGGGCCGACAGCATGACCGTTGAGAGAGGAGTCTTGACCTCATGAGCCAGTTTCTGGGCCATGCTGGCCCAGGCCACGGCCCTTCGCGACTGGGTGAGTTCCGTGATCTCCTGCAGCCGAAGAATAAAAAACCGTCTCTTTTCGGATACACTCACCCACCGGCCCGCAGTCATCCACTCCTCGTTCCGGCCGCGGCGGCTGATGTTCAGTTCGCTCTGCACCGGATGATCCGGATTGCGAAACGCCTCTTCCAGCACGTTTTCCAGACCGGACCAGACCGGAAAGTGGATCACTTTTTTCCAGTGTTCGCCTTCCCAGCCCTCCTTGACGATCATTTCCCGGTCGGTCCGGGCATTGATCCGGCAGACATTCCCGTTTTCGTCGAGAATCATCACCGGATGGATCTCCGAAGCGGCCAGCAGATCGATGTGCCGGCGCCGGTTTTTTATTTCTCCGTTCCGGAAAATCGCCCATCCGGCCAGACCCAGTATGCCTGCGCCGGCCAAGAAACCCGACAGGACCGACCGCCACTCCGCGAACCAAACCGGGTTCATCCGCTTCCGAAGATGAAGGGTGAAAGGCGTACCGTCATCCATGTTCGACCTCGCAAGCAGATATCGGGGCCGGCCGTGACCGGCGTTGACCGGCCTTCCAGACATGTACGCGTCGCCTGTCCACGCCTGAATTTGAAGCTTCCGGTCCAGCATCACGGTGGTGAAACCTTCCCGGTATTCACCGGTAACGAGGATTTCTTCTTCTCCGTCCCGGTCCAGATCCGTGATCCGGACTCTTCGGGGAACAAAGTCCTCGAACCGGACATGCCGGATCAGCTCAAGCGTCCGGGTCCTGATTTCAAGGGTTCCGTCGCTCCAGATCAGCAGCAAATCATTCTCTCCATCCCGGTTCGCGTCCAGAAAACACGGCGTTCCGGCGAGATTCACGCCCCGCTCGAGCCGATGGCCGAAAAACCCCTTTTCAGGATGCCACCGGCTCACGAAAGACGGCTGCCAGGGCGTGGAATGACTCTCGAAAGCCGCGAAAAACTCCGGTTCGGAATCTCCCGCTCTTTGATTGCGAAATATTTCAACCTTTGACCAGGCCTTGCCGACCGTCTGCCGGCTGACGAGCCGGCCCAGGGAATCGAGCACCGTGATGTACGTATGGGCGTCATCCGTGCCGTTGACCAGGCTGTTCGGCCCCATGATATCTTTCCCGTTGTCGGGCGCGCTGGAACCCAGAACGATCTCCCGTCCGCCGTCTCCGTTGAGGTCGGCCAGCACGGGATCACCGGGTATAAACCCGACGGCATGATACCAGAGATACCGGTTCGCGACCGGATCCCACGCGGCGATTGCCCTGGGCTGATAGGCGTAGGCCGTCTGAATAATGATGATCACATCCTTGACTCCGTCTCCATTGATATCCATATAACCCGAAGCGCGGGCCGTGCAAGCCCATTCTCCGCGGGAATGGGCCGGTCTGACCGCGGCCGTAAATGTCCGAAGGGTTTCTCCGCTATGGTTGACCAGGTGCAGGAGGATTGAGTCCGGAAACTGCTCCTCCAGCAGTATTTCATCCCAACCGTCACCGTTGAAGTCGGGGTAGATTCCCTTGACACCGATTCTCCCGAAATATTTCTTCTCGAACCGGGCCTGCGATACTTCCTGGGGTTCGATGATGAACAGGTTGGGCGTCTGATAAATGGGTTCATTGTTCGCGCAGATGGTCAAATCGTCTTTCCCGTCATTATTCAGATCGACTATTGAATAATCGGATTTTGACAGAGTCTTACCCGGACTGAAGAATCGCGAAAGTCTGGCCGGATTAAGTGTGTGCAGGCGGATGACGGAGGAATCCGTTGACGAACAGCCCGGGAACAGGAGAAAAACAAATGGCATGCGGAGAAGAAACGGTCTGATTCTCATGAAAGTCGTCTCCCTGCCGGGAGGCATGAGAACCATAAACCGTAACACGCAACACAGCCGCCCCGAACGCCCGGTTCTCTCTCTCCCTCCCGGGAAAACAGGTGAATGAACAACCCGGAGGTAAAATGATAAATTGATTCGAAAAATGCAAGAGAAAAGCACTTCGGGTTCCGGTTTCAGTCGGCAGGGGCGAGTAGCTGGACCGGATTCATTAATATTATTTTTGTATAATTTAAAAAATTTACTTGACTTTCATTTTCAAATAGATATATTTGCACGTAATAAATGGAACTTTATTTCATGAAACGAGTACACCCTGTATTCAAAGAATCAGCACCAGAGCAAAAGGATAAACCATGCCGCTTCACAAACAGTATCGCGCGGCTTGTTCAAGGATCCGGCCCATCGAAAAAACCGAGGAGGATGATGAGCCTCCATCGCTGGTGGAACCGGAGACTGGCAAGCCTCCATCCTATGTAGCGCGACCCTCTTCAGACCCGGACGTCTTTATCGTCAAGATGAAGACCGGGTCATCCGGCTCTTTTGACCCGTTCAAAAGAGAGTGTCTATTTCTTTCCTCTTTTTCGAATATCTTCCAGTCAATCCATTCTTTCATCCATGACCGCGTCAAACGAATCCCGTCCAGCCACGGGTGCCGGTATCGGTCATGGAAAAAACAGAAAGGCCGACCGTCATGCCGGCAGGCGATGACACCTTCTGTCATTATTCTGACATAACCTTGCCAATCGTGAGGTGATTATGAAAGTCATGAAACCATCCAGGCTTCACGTGGGATTCGTGTATTCATCCAAGGAGGGTATGCTCGAATCCCTTCGGCGCGGAGAAAACAGAAACTCCCTGGGGTCATACAGCGAACCTTCCGGCGATCTGCTGGCCGAGTGCGATTCCGATGAAACCATCACCGCGGTCCGTGACGTCCTGGCCGAGAAATACACGGTCTTTCCCGTGGAATCGGACGACAGAGCCTATCTGCATCTTCAGGAGATCCGTCCGGATCTGGTCTTCAACATCGCCGAACGCCTGACGGGTCCGAACCGGGAATCGCATATTCCCACGCTCTGCGAAATGCTGGGCATTCCGTATACCGGGTCCGACCCGCTGACCCTGGGCATCTGCCTGGTCAAGTCACGGGCCAAGGAGATTCTCTCCTATTACGGAGTTCCCAATCCGGCCTTCTGGGTGGTGGATTCGCCTGAAGAGCTGCCGGACGGTATTCCCCTGCCCGTCATCGTGAAGCCCCTGTTCGAGGGATCCAGCAAGGGGATCCGCGACAACTCCGTGATCCTGTCCGGCGAAGACCTGACCGTCCGTGTCCGGGAGATCATCGGCGAGTACCGTCAGCCCGTCATCATCGAACGGTTCCTGACCGGACGGGAATTCACGGTCGGCGTTTTGGGCAACTGGCCCCGCCTGGATGTTCTTCCCATTGTGGAGATCGATCATTCACGGCTGCCCGCGGGTTCCAGCCCCATCTATTCCTGGGAGGCCAAATGGGTCTGGGATGTGCCGGAAAAACCGCTGCAGATTTTCCGCTGCCCGGCGCCCATTGACGCGGCCCTGCAGGCATCCATCGAAGACGTGGCGATCCGCGCGTGGCGCGTCCTGAGAATCCGTGACTGGGCCCGTATCGACGTCCGTCTGGATGAAAAGGGTCAGCCCCACATTCTGGAAGTGAACCCCCTGCCCGGCATCCTCCCGAGGGAAGAGGAAAATTCATGCCTGCCCAAGGCGGCGCGTATCGCCGGCTACAGCTATTCGGATCTGATACACCGCGTGGTGAACGCGGCTCTGGAGCGCATCGATTATGTCCACGCCTGAAAAAAGGCCGCTGAACATCGCCGTGGTCTACAACCGGTTCGAAC
>DSAB01000033.1 GCA_011388275.1 bacterium
GACCGCAGACCATGGGCGGCCTTCGGCCGCGACGACGGACCATAGACCATCGACTATGGTCTATCGTCTATCGTCAGAACATCGTCCGCCGTCCATCGTCCATGGTCTAATTCCATACCCTCCGCCTTCATCCGGCCGGTCATAAATCACACAGCAAACGTCTTTTTCTTCTTCGTATGCGGATCCGTGTAGTCGACGCGCGTTCGGTAATTTTTCAGGTCGATATGCGCTACGGTTTCATGCGATCCGTTCTTCCACAGAAGCTCCATTCTGTGCTCGGGCGCCTCTTTTATATGGAACGATCCGTCAAAAGCCGGATGCGTATTCCTGAACTCCATCAGCTTTAAAAGCCGTTTGACCACCGGTTTTTGAAACGCGGATTCCACTTCTTCCAGACTGTAATTATGCCGGTTGATGTTTCGTCCTACTTTCGTTTCTTCGACCAGCTTCACGTCATTCTCACCGGCCAGAAGGCCCACATAGTATACCTGAGGCACTCCGGGCGTGAAAAACTGCAGGGTCCTGGCGGTCATATAGGAATCGTCGTTGCTTTCAAGGGCCGAATAAAAGGTGCAGTTGATCTGATAGATGTCCAGGTTGTCGTAATCCTGGCCGGAATAGATCGGCTTGATGTTGGACCCCTTGTCATAAAGGCCCTGGACGGTTTTCCCGACCTCCTCCTCGTCGAGCAGGTCTCCCACATCCACAACCCCGATTCCGTCGTGCGTGTCCAGAGTGGTCAGCTGCCTGCGGGGACAGATGTTCAGCCAATGCTGCAGATGCGAGCCGGTGTGATGGTACAGGGCGTTGATCACCATCAGCGGCAGGGCGAAATCATAGACCCAGTACCCCTTTTCGGCTATTCGCATCTGATAGGTGTAATCCTTGTGCACCTCGGGCAGAAGCAGAACATCGAATGGTTCGGTCAGATCCCTGATCCAGTTCAACAGTTCCCAGATCTCCGGTTCCAGAAAAAAGCAGTCCGTGCCCAGCTTCACCGTGGTATAGCCGATGGCATCGAGCCGGATCATTTTGGCGCCGCATCGGGCCAGCCGAAGAATGAACTGGCGCATGATCTCACGGGTTTTTTGTGACCGGTAATCCAGGTCGATCTGCTCGTAATCGAACGTGCACCATATCTTTTCTTCCGACCCGTCCGGCCGCGTGAGAACCCAATAGGGAAGCCGGGGCTTGCGCACATAGACCTTGCTCAGATCCTCTTCGCTGATCTCTCCATCCGGACTGAATTTCCTGAAGCTGAGGAACAGATCGGCGAACTCGGATTCCTCTCCCTTCTCGATGTAATCCTGAAAATACTCCGATTGCCGCGAAATATGATTGACCATGAAATCGATGATCAGTTCAAAATCGCGGGCGATATTTTTAACGTCCTCCCAGGTGCCGAAGGCCGGATCCACCTCGTCGTAGGTGATCGGAGAAAATCCCCGGTCCGCGGAAGAGGGATAGAAGGGCAGCAGATGCACTCCGCCGATCGCGCGGCTCAAGTACTTTTTCAACACATAATGGCATTCGGCCAGATTCTGTCCCAGACTGTCCGGATACGTGATCAGCTGAACCTTGTTTATTAATCCCATAAACTATGACTCCAGTTTTTCGAAAAACCGGTAATGGCCGATACCCTCGAGAATTCCTTCGTCATATTCGCCATTCGCGAAATAGACATTCCGGGTTCCTTCAAGCCGGGCCAGTTCCGGACTGTGATTGCCCACCACCACGGCCAGGGGCTCGCCCCTGAGCATCTCTTCGTCGTTTCCCGAATCGCCGCACACCAGAAAATGATTCAGGGGAATTCCCCATTTGTAACTTAAGTACCGAATGGCTTTCCCCTTGGACGCCCGGTAAGGCAGAACATCCAGATACCGCTGATGCGAATAGATCAGATTGTACCGGCATTTCTTCACGGTCAGGGCTCCGTGTACTTTGGCCAGCCGGTCCTTTCCGGGTTCCATATAATAACTGATTTTAAAAGGCCGCTGTGCCTCCTCTTCCTGATATTCCAGAAAGGGAAAATCCTTGAGCAGGCCGACCAGTTCCTCCCGATCCCACCGATGTCTGATATGCGTTTCCCAGCCCTTTCCGTAATGCAAATTTTCCCCGTAATAGATCTCCGAACCCACGGACGCGATCACGACATCGGGTGAAGGCACACTATTCTCTTTCAGCACCTGAATGGCGGATTCCACGGTCCGGCCGGTCGCCACGCCGAAACCCACGCGGTCTCTCATTTCATGGATCTTTTTCAGGAACCGGCTCAGCGCCTTTGAATCGCCGCCCAGCAGGGTGTTGTCGATATCCACGATGATGAAATGGTTCAGCTTGACCAGACGGCGGCCCACGGCGTCTCTGGGCACCGCGGTTTTCATCTCACCCTTTTCCATGGCCCTGAGCAGTGTCTGAACTTCCTTCTTGTAGGTATCCGCGTGGCTTTCCCAGGTGTAGTGTTTGCGCACATTCATGATCCCGTTCTTCGAAAAGAGCTCCCACTTTTCCGGATCCGCAATCATCTTCTTGATGGCCTCACCAATTTCCTTCGAACGGGTGGGATCCACCAGAATGCCGCTTTGGGTGTTTCGGACGATATCCACGGGTCCGCCGTCCCGGGTCGCCACAAAAGGCAGGCCCGTGGCCGCCGCTTCCAGAAGCGTGATACCGAACGGTTCGGTCAGAGCCGCGTTCACGAAAACCCCTTTCTTGTTGGCCGCGATACGGTACAGCTCCGGAACCTCATGCTCGAAATCATGCTGTTTGGGAATGGCCATCTTCCCATAGAGATCGTATTTATCCATCATGAGAAGCATGCGGGTCAGCACGTCCCGTTCGTTGTCTTCCATCTCCACAATATTGCGGCGAATACCGGCAAAAATGGCCAGATTGGCCATGGCCTGCAGCTCCTTGTCTTCTCCGTAAGCCTTGATCAGGCCGTCGATATTCTTTCTTTTGTCCGGCCGGCACAGAGCCAGAATCAGGGGCTTGTCCGAATGCACGAGAAAGCGTTCCAGTTCCTGAATCATGGAAGCCTGGGCGTACATCGATTCTTCCGTGCGCTCCGTTTCGGGAAGCTTGTCGTGATAAAAGGGATAGAACTTGTCGATTTCGATACCCGGAGGAATCACGCGGTACTCGGGAACGGTTTCGTTTTTGTATAAACCGTACTGTTTCTCGATCTCCTGAGTCGTGCTGGCAATGATCAGATCGGCGAATTTCAGTATCTCTTCCTCGATCCGGATCCGGTGATGGATTTTATAGTGCCGGTTCATCTCCTTTTCCGGCATGCCCTCCTGGGTCAGTTTCTCTTTTTTGGCGCGTCCCAGAGAATGCCCGGTAAACACGAAGGGAATGCCGAAATTGTGCTCGAGCTGCATGGCGATGTATCCGCCGTCCGCGTAATGCCCGTGAACCAGATCGGGCAATGTGTCCTGCTGGCGGGTCCATTTGACCGCCTTGTCCACGAATTCATCCAGATGGGGCCAGAGCAGTTCCTTTCGAATGTATTTCCGCCCTCCGCATTGAATCCGTTTGATGCGGAACCGGTCGGTGATCGGTTCCTCGGACACGGCATAGTCTTCTGACACGGATTTGTCGGCGATGAGCCTCGTGAGGAGATCCACCTGCCGAATCCCGTCCAGCCTGGACAGGGCCTTTCCCAGTTCGATCACGTACTTCACCTGTCCGCCTGTGTCGGCGTCCCTTCCCAGCTCCATGCTGTGACCTCGGATCAGTCCGTGCGGGCTGATCATCTGTATATAAAGCCCCTCTTTTTTCATGACATCCATCCTTTGTTTAGCGGATCAGATCACTGTAAATATCCGCATCGGGCAGGGCGCCCTGTATTTGGCAGATTCGGGCAGCCAACCGGTCCGCGAGCGCGATGGTTCTTTCCGGAGTCCATTCATTCAGAATCCCGTAAGCGGACATGGCCGCGTGCGCATCGCCGGCCCCGACCGTATCCGTTGCCTCGATATTCCCGGGAGGCTTTGACGAGACATGCGCGTCCCGCGAGATCCACTCACTGCCCTCTTTTCCGCGGGTTACGATCACGGCCTTGACCGCAAAACGGCTCAGAAGATTCCGGGGATCGAACGATTCTCCGTCGGTCCGCGTAAAATCGGCGACGATTCCCAGTTCCTCTTCGTTCAGTTTGAGATAATCCGCCTGATGCAGCGAGTGCAGCACGCTTTTTCGATGATAACAATGCATGCGCAGATTCAAATCACAGAATGCGGCCGTGCCCTGATTTCTGCTTCGCAGCAGGGCCTTCACTCGATCAAAGGCCTGAGGCGTCCTCTGCAGCAGGGTCCCGTAATAGATCATGCGGGGAACCGCGCCCGATTTCAGGCGGCTGATCCACTCCGACAGATCCAGAAAATCGTAAGCCACCTGTGAATGGATGATGTAGTCCGGCACACCCGAATCATCCAGGGTGACCTGCACCGTGCCCGACGGATGATCCGCGTCCACCTGAATGTCGTCCGGCCTGAAGCCGTGTTCTTCCACGAAACGGAGAATGGACCGTCCGGTTTCGTCCTTCCCGACCCGGGAAACAAACCGTACGGGAAGCCCCATCCGTTTCAGATGACAGGCGAAATTGAACGGGGCGCCGCCCACCCGCCGATACGCGGGGAATTCGTCCATCAATATTTCACCGATAACCCATATCAAACGCTGTCCCCCCTTTCCCGGTTTTCAATATGCAAAAATTGCCGGGCTCTGTCAAGAGTCCGTGCCCGGGATGCGTTTTACAACCCGGTCTTGTTTTAAAAAGAATTCGGCAGCTCTTTTTTTAATGTACAACCGAATGAGGTCAATTTCAACCGAAGTGTGGGAATAACAGGAATAAAGATGTCTTTAAGTATGCGGACCAAAAAAGATTTATGTTTATTAATATCCATTACTGTTCATCAGCTCCTTCACACGCCTTGTCATCGCTTTTGATTGGTAATGCGCCAGCATTTCCTCTATCCGCTTACTGTCAAGCGGTTTAAGATTGTCTAAATAGCAGTGTTTTTGAAGATAGCATAAATCCAAAAATGCCCTTTCCGGTACTGCCATGCTTATTCCATTTTCCTGAGTCAATATTCCTGCCGTATTCAGCAGCATCGTATTTCTGATTTTTCGATAAATATACACATGGCCGTCAACCGTAACGGTTCTGCTGAGGTAGCTGACAGATGTGAAGCGCGAATCATACTGAAAAACAACTCCTGCCTTTTGCAGGACATATTCAAGTGAAAGATAGGATGGTTTAAAAATAGCGCAGGCCATTTCCTCCGGCTGATATCCGGGTTTTGTATAAACGCCTTTACGCGGGTTTCCGAGTCTGCCTTTTTTTACATAATAATTCATCTTTTTACTCAGAGAAATCATATCCGTTTCTCCGCTGAGCATTGCAATATCAGCCAGGGTGAACACTGTTTTGGGACTCTGGTAAACAGAAAGTATCATATCGGTTTTCATGTTTTGTGAACCATATAACCTATTTTTTCGTGTGTTTAGTTCACAATATATCAATTATTTTTGTAAATGCAAGTTATATTTTATTCACAGTATAGTCAAATTTCACAACACTTTATGAACTTTCAACTTTAGCCACTTTTCTCACTCCAGTCACTTTAGCCACTCTCTCCGGGCTGGTATATGCCACCCCTTCGGGGTTGATCTGTTTTGGGTGTCAGGTTGGCAATAATCATGTCATCCCGAAGGGTCAGGATGATTCTCTGACCCTTCGGGATTTTAGCCTGAATAATTCACGGAACTGTTGAGAGTCAAACCTGGGAATGAGAAGGGGAATC
>DSAB01000134.1 GCA_011388275.1 bacterium
TAACTTCTCCGCCAATTTATCTACTTGACTTTTGTACCTTTAAGATCCGTTTTGCATAAGATTTGTTTCGACCAGCACAAGCCCATCCTATCCCACCAGCGCCTCAACCCATTTTCACCGCCAACCCTGCCACACAACCCAAATTGTCTCATGTATAAATAGACAAATTTTCTAATCCCGGATAAGCCGAACCGAAAACCCGAGTCGCTTATAGTCGCGACTGCGGCACACACCTGAAATATTGTAATACAGACCCCGTAACCACGCGCTGTCAGTACTGTACTCCGCAACCGACCAGAAGGTGGCGCATTCTCTCAGATAGACGAAGTACCCATTGTCATTGCAGCGGTACCCCCCGGGCAACGAGGTGAATCCGCTTTCATTAGTGGCGCCTGTGTTGGGGCTGTTCCAGTGGATGGTGCCTTCTTCTTTCAATTTACCGCCTTCATCCGTACCACGCCAACCTAAATTATCAGCTTCCGACTGGATCATGCCTAAAAAAATCTCCAGTTCTTTCCAGTCCTCATCCGTCGGCACTCGCCAGCCCGAAGGAGCCAGATTCCGGCTGTCTTTCACCGCGAACCAGTTATACAGATACCCGTAGGTATTGGCCGTGGATTCACTGTTGTTGTACGCGCACCGGGCGCCCGTGGAAAGACCGGCCCATTCGGTATCATCCGTCACATTCGGGATGGCATCGCCATTCCGGTATTTCGTCTCCTTCAAATTCTCCATCATCCACCATTGATTACCGATCTTAATCGTCTGATAGGTCTTGCCGTCATTGCCCGTCATGGTGCCGAAAAATGATTCGGTAATCGTCACGCTCTTGCCGGCCGACCAGCTTGAAACAATGCCCGTATTCGTCGCGCACCGGGCCAGCGCTTTCACCAAATACGTACCAGCGCTGCTGTAAGATCTGCTCCGGCTGGATAATGAACTCCATGAAGATGTGTCCCCGTCGCCCCAGTCAAAACGGTACTCAACAGAATGCCCCTGGCTGCAAGCAGAACCTCCGCTTGAAAAACCGAGACTCTGATCGGTTTCTCCGGTTGACGGGCCGGTAGGTGTGCTGGGCGTGCTAATTATATGGTCGCTGATGGTCACGTCTTTTCCTGCGGACCATTCGGATGTTATATCCGTCTTGATCGCGCACCGCGCCTGCGCCTTTACTGAATACGCACCCGGGCTGCTGAAAATCATACTTTGATTCGGCGAACCCCAGGAAGACGTACTCTCATCCCCCCAGTCAAACCGATATTCTACATCATGATCTCTGCTGCAAGCAGAACCGCCTGTTTCGTATTCCAGACTCTCTCCTGTATCACCTTCGGACGGGCCGGTCGGTGTGTTCGGCGCGGTGACGGAATGCGTGCTGTCCGATCCCGGATCACAGTCGCTTCCCAAAACACCGAACATCAAAATAACCGTCAGCGGCAACAAAAGATATTTGTGAAAACGGCTTGCATGGTTCATGTGACACCTCCCTTAAAGTTTAACCTTCCCTGCCATCACGATGTTGGTTCATTGGTGGAATTTCTGGATTCTCCCGCCTCTCCAGGCAGGGAACCCACAGCTTCAAACAGGCAGGTATTGTTAAGTGCAGGCAGTTATTAATGATACAATAACACAATCCCGGTTGAAAATCAACACTTTTCTTTATCAATCATGTTCATTCCGAATCCAGGTCCCTCGATGTTAACTCGATGATTCCCTTTCTCTCATAATCCAAAAACCTTATAAAGTCCTTATAGTATACACACTCACCATAGTGCACGCGTCAAAAATGCGAATCAGGGATTATCTTTCATCCAACCGACGAAATTCGTCCGAAAACATGCTTGAAAATGCCCTGATTTGCCATAAAATGTTTCTGTGAGAAGACAAAAAAAGGGCTGCTCCCTCATACTCAAGTATAAGTTTTGCAGCCCTTTAGCCTTCGTGGAGCTGACGGGACTCGAACCCGTGACCTTTTGACTGCCAGTCAAACGTTCTCCCAACTGAACTACAGCCCCGAATAAAGCCATTAAGTATACAAAAAATCACCTCTAAAATCAAGCCTTTTTTGGCCCGGACCATTCCCTCACAATCAGCGGATCACGGCCGCCTTCTCCTGCCTCAGCAGCTTCCCCTCCCGGAACAGACGAATCACATAAATACCGCTCGCGGCACCAGATCCGCCCGTCCGGTTCACATTCCACTCAAACTGATGAAGCCCCCTATTGAAAAATTCTTCCCGGTCCTCCACCACGAACCCCGAAACCGAGGTGACCACCAGGCGGACCCGCCCGGGATTCTTCAGGATAAACGGTATGGTGACCGGATACAGCTCGTGTTCGGACCATACATGCGGATTGGGATAACACGACACCAGATCGTCCTGGGTGAGCCCGGACCGAACGCCCGCAAGTTCGATGAAATCCGTCTCCTCTCCCGGAGCCCGAAGAACCAGGGTGCTTCTCCACCGCATGAAATCGTCGGTCTCCAGAGCCGCGTACCACTGATTCGTCAGCCGTGTGTTCAGAAAATCCGATGCAGAGCTCAGTTTCAGGACGAACCGCTCGGATATAGCATCGAAATTCCAGTTCACGTTCACCGGAACCGCGAATATCTCCGTGCCGTCGCCGGTCTCGAGCCGGTAATAACGCGCGGCCGTGGATCGAATCGCACTGTCGATCTCCGTGGGATCCGCCAAAACCAGGGCCGAATCCAGGGCCGTTTCCGGGTAGTGCTTTCCTTCCGGATAATACCTCACCGTGTCGGCCCGGCTTCCGGTCATCACGTTCCAGGCGTAAAAACGGGGAATTTCCCGGTCCAGCGAAGTACCGGCCCGGCGCAAAGTGTGTTCCATAGCCGGAAGGGCCGGGAAATCCACGATATTCTCCCATAAATTCACGAAGAAACCCCGTCCGCCGAGATGCTTTTCAAGAAAATGGAACCAGATGCACAGCCCGTATTCACGAAGGTTCCCTACATGGTTGAACGCCTTGTTCGAATTCATGAAGAATGAATCCAGATAGTAATAATAATCGTTGATATCGTCGTACACCACATCTTCCATCCATGTGGAGCTGGCCTCCATCATGAACAGATCATCCCAAAAGCCGTCCTGGACATCATACCGTCCGTGATACCCCAGCTGAATCATGTGGTTGAACTCATGCGCGGCCGTCACGCGCATTCCGTCCAGCCCCTTGGTCAATGTCAAGGCATAATCGTTGTCCAGCGTGATGTAGGAAGTGTAGGTATCCGGATTCCGTGTCACCCGCACATCATGATCCGTCCATCCGTAATAGCCCCAGGCATCGATGTCGAGAATGTACACATCCCATTCCGGCCCGTCCACAGGATCCGGAGGCGGGGGCTGCAGTCCGAGCTGCGTCACCTGGACCGCATACGAGCGTTCCATGGCCGCGGCCGTCTCTTCCACCCAGTCGGGCACGCCCGAACCGGTCAGGTCCTCCGCGCTGACCGCGTCCCAGCCCGTCAATGTGTAATGAATCCGAAAACGGCCTTCGGAACTGATATGATGCTCCGGCAGGGAAGGACGGGCAAACGCGGGCGCGAGGACCTTCCTCTGAGCCGGAGAGAAATCGTGCCAGGCCTGCCGGACGCGGTGCCTCAGGCCGAATCCGCAGCGTTCCGGAAGATATTCCGCGTCCTTCAAAGCGGCGTCGCTTTCCCCGGCCATATGAAGTGCCTCACTGTACAGGGCCTCCAGGGGCGTGATCGTTCCGCTTCGCACCTGCTGCTGCAGGGCTTCATGCCGGGTGACGGATTGCCCCCACGCCGCGCACATTCCGGTTATCAGAAATATCCACACTCGCCGCATCGATCGGTTTCCTTTCTATTTTTTCTTGAAAAGGAGCGTGAGCGGAACCCCTTCGAATCCAAACGCGTCCCGAATCCGGTTATCGAGATACCGCCTGTACGCTTCCCTGACGGCTGAGGGATGATTGGCAAAGAACGCGAAACGAGGGGGAGCCGATCCGATCTGAGTCACATAGTGGATCCGGACACGTTTCCCTCCCACAGCCGGTGGCTGATAAGCCTTGTTGGCTTCCGCCAGAAAGCGGTTCAGTTCTTTGGGAGGAATGCGCGCCCGGCGCGACTCCCAGACCTCGAGCACCTTCTTCATCACCTTATATACGCGAAGGCCGGTCAGGCAGGATATGGTGATCAGAGGCACAAAGCTCATGCTCTCCAGTCTTCGACTGAGACTGTCCTTCAGCCGCATGACATTGTACGCGTCCCCCTGAACCAGATCCCATTTGTTGACAACCAGCAGCACGCCTTTCTTTTGTTCGATCACCTCGGACAGAACCCGCTGATCCTGCTGGGTCAGCAGTTCCGCAGCATCGATGAACACACACGCCACATCGCATGATTCGATGGTTTGACGCGTGCGCAGGCCGCTGTAGTATTCCACCCCCTCTTTTACCCGGCTCGGCTTGCGCAATCCCGCGGTGTCGATGAGCACCACCTCATGATTCCCGAAGCGGATTTTCACATCCACGGAATCGCGCGTCGTGCCCGGTATTTCCGTGACCAGCAGCCGCTCTTCTCCAAGCAGCGTGTTGATGAAGGTCGACTTGCCCACGTTGGGCTTTCCCACAACCGCCAGGCGCAGGGCCGGATCCGTTTCCGAATTATAAGAAGCGGACTCTTCAGGAAGCCGTTTGACCACTTCGGAAAGCAGATCGCCCACTCCGCGGCCTGAAAGGGCCGATACGGGAACCGGTTCGCCCAGACCCAGGTGAATGAATCCGGCGGCTTCCGGCTCCCTCTTCTCGTTGTCCGTCTTGTTCACCGCCAGCACACAGGGTTTTCCGCTTTTCTGAATCAGACAGGCGACCTGTGCGTCCACCTGGGTGATCCCCGTGGTGCAGTCCGCCACAAAAAGAACCACATCGGCCTGTTCGAGGGCCGCCTGAACCTGCCGGGTGACGCCCTTTTCCATGGTGTCCTGAGTTTTGGGAATATATCCGCCGGTATCCGCCACCGCGAACGAACGCCCTTCCCACTCCGCGGGAAAACTTTTTCGATCGCGCGTGACGCCCGGCATGTCGTCCACAATGGCTTCCCGCCGCCGAACGATTCGGTTGAACAGCGTGGACTTTCCCACGTTGGGCCGTCCGATAATACTGACCATCGGTTTGTTCATTCGTTTCCCCACAGTCGCCACGGCACATCCACCGCGTGAACCGGACGCCCGGCAAAACGCTCCAGAGTATGCAAGGTCTCTCCGTCCAGAAACAGACCGTCGTCGTTGAGGCAATGGTCCGGAATCATCAGTTCCCATCCATCGGGAAGGGCGGCGGCTTCCCGGCCGATATCCCCGGCGGTCAGCAGGCCCGATACCGTGACGGTTTCTCCGAAAAACCGGTTCTTCACCGGTACGATCCGGATCTCCAGCCCCCGAATCCGGCGGCAGGCCGGCAGCAGGTTTTTGCGAAGCACCGGTGCCGCCAGTACGCCTGTGATTACCGCCAGTCTGCGCGGCGGTATCCGCCCGGGAAAATGTCGCCGTGCCTGTTTCAATGCATTCAGAAAATGACGAACCAGCCCGACTCCGTTTTCCATCTGCCAGAAATCTTCATAATACTTAGCCGGCGGAACGGTCCTTCGCGCCTGAAGAAAA
>DSAB01000075.1 GCA_011388275.1 bacterium
CTTCAAGGGGGCGGGTGGATTCTGGGGGGGACAACGGCTGACACCCTGCTTTTTATCGTGACCCGTTCTGGCGATCAAACCGGAACGTCAACGGTGGATGCCCAGATTCAGGCGACCGAAATAAACAGCGGCCGAAGTATCGGGGTCAATACATCGGGGGGCGGAGGGGCTTTGTTGATCATTGAAACGCCTCCTGTCCTGAATATTTTAGAGATTCGGAATTTGGCCGTCAACTCACCCTATGTCAGTACCCAGCAGGCCTTTCAGGTACAGATCAGAGTGGAAAATCGTGGAGATGACGGTATTCATAACGCCGTGATTCACATGCTGACCGAATTATCCAATTTTCCGGCCATGACACCGATTCCGGATATCGGAGGCCATGAAGTACGTGATATCATCATCGCCGGGACCGCGTCTTCCACGGCCACTGCCAATGAGAATCTCATTTTTCATTTTTCCGGAGCCGAGGATAATACACAAAACGCCGTCTCTTCAGGAAACGACACCCTTCAGGTGACGGTCCAGAATCCGGCGAATCTGTTTATTGAAAGGGTGGTTCCGTCTTCAAATGAAGTTTGGGGTGGTCAGGTAGATCCGTGGACAATCAAGGTGGGAATTCGCAATACCGGTCAGGCTGTTCTGAGAATCAACAAGCCTCAGGCGACGGATTGCAAATTTTATATGGACGGGCAGCTGCAAACCGACTATGTGGTGATGCCTGACACCGTACTGATGAGCGGCAACCGCAATGTGTATTGGGGAAGCCGGGACACGCTGGTTTTCCGGGTGATGAATACCGGGCGGCTGGGCGGAACGGTTCAGGTACGAACCACAGTGAGAGGCTGGGACGGCAACGATCCTTCACGGACCTTTATTGATGAGGGCAATGCCGTGGTCACGGTCAGGGCGGAACCCGATTTTCGTATCATTTCGACCAGACTTCGTACACCCAATACCACGGAAGCCGGGAACGGATATGTCAACACCAATCAAACTTTTGAAGTGGTATCCGTTGTTGAAAACGGACTGGGAGCCACATTGTCGAACATTCAGCTGCGTTTGGAATCAAGCGGATTGTCCATATCGGGATATCGCTATTCCACTCTTTCCCGAATGCTGCCTGCAACTCGAGATTCGGTGGTTTTTTCAGTCACGGCCTCTTCGATCAAAGCCCTGAATGGAGAGACATTTGCGTCGCGGATTGTTCAGGCTTTCTATGAAAGTTCCGGCTATCCGGCGCCTGTCGGGCCGGCACTGGATTCGACGGCAGTGGCCTATATTCAGGCACCCGCCCAGGTTTCCCTGTCGCTTTCACTCAGCCGCGAAGACGGAATATTTTCTTCCGAAGAGCAATTTCAGGTCAGGGCAAATTTAAATTACACGGACACAGGAATGTCCACTGTGGATTCATCTGCGCGGGTTCAACTCACAATCCCCACGGGCTATACGCTGATTTCTCCCCTCCAGACCGTTTCGGTTTATCCCGGCGCTTCGGTGGAATGGACGGTTCAGGCTCCCCCGGCGGAAAGTCCGACCTCAACGATTTCAGCGATGCTGGTTCAGTATCCCAGGGATCGCAACAGCCTGCAGACCGCGCTGGTGAGCCAGGCCCAGGCCAGTCGGTCCGTGCGAACCCTGAAAAGCAATCTGTCCATGGCCTTTTCCATTCAGGAGCCCGCCGGCGCCGTAAACGGCGTGTTGTCCACTCAGCAAAACTTTGTGGTTCAGGCTGTTGTTCAGCAGATCAATGTCAAAGATATTCAGTTGGAGTTGACGCTTCCATTTGGATATACCACATCGGACAATCTGATCAAACAGGTCCGGAACGACCCGCAAATTCGATGGCAGGTTCGGGCGCCTGCCGAACCCACATCTGTCCGGGTGATTCAGGTTTCGGGGCGCGGTGTGGACGCGCTGGTGGATACCAATGTAATCTTCGCCAATCCCGAATACATCGATGTTCAAACAGTTCGCAGGGCCGATCTTTTTCTGGATCTGTCCACGCAGAACAATTCCGTATCATTGGGTCAGGAATTTTTGGTGACCGCCGAACTGATGAATCTTGGTACAGCTGGAGTTCAGGGGCAGGCCGAAGTAACACTCGACCCCCTTCCCAATGCCTACACGACAGCGGATCCCATGACACGGTCTGTGCCGCAGGGCGGGCAGGTAAGCTGGAATATCAAGGCACCGACTCAGCCCACGCGTGAAGCCGTCAACATCGAGGCCCGGTTGTCGATGATACCCGTGGATGAAAACACCAATGAAACCGCGTTCGTCAGCCGTGCCAGCGACAAGGTCGCGGTCACTACGGTGGGCAGCTGGCTCTCATTGAGCCGATTCACGCGGCCCGATACCGTATCCGGATTGATTCTTCAAGGCCAGAAAGGCAAGTGGATGGCGGGTCTGCAGATGATCAATCGAGGAGAGACCGGAGCCAATGCCGTGGTGATTCATTCCATTCGATTCGATCTGATGGATTATGATGGAAATCCGCAATCTCCCGGAAACCTGTTTTCCCGTATTCGAGCCGTGCCCCTGACAAGGGATACGGACACCACCTATGTAGACACGACGCAGGTTTTCGGACAGGTGTGGAACAACATTCCCGAGGATGGATCGGTCCTGATCAATTTTAACCGGCCGGCTTTTATCACCGCACGCGATACGCTGGTTATGGTTATTCTGGGGGACATTTCAAAGAATGCCTTGAAGGGGAATTATGTCCTGAATTTGAAAGATGAAAGTTACATCGATGCCAGGGACGAGTATTCGACGTATGTGGATATCGCCGTGTTGGATGAGACAGGCAACCCTTTTCATGATCTGAAGTCGGATCCCAAACAGGTGCTTTCATCCGAAATACAAGAACGGGAAGATCGTCCCTATTTAATCAATTGTCCCAATCCATTTGGCGCACCCGGCAATGAGCAGACCTGGTTTGTTTACTATTTGAAAGAGGCTTCCGATGTCGAGTTTCGTATCTATACGCTTACCGGGAAGCTGGTTTGGAGTCGATCCTATCTGGCCACGGATCCGGAAGGGTTTGAAGGTTTGCATGACCGCGCTTTCTATCCCGTGATCTGGGATGGCCGTAATGACAACGGTCACAAGGTTCTCAACGGTGTATATATTCTCATGATGAAAACCGAAACAGGGGTGTCCAGTATTAAAATAGCGGTTATGAAATAATCCATAATGAAAACGAAAATCAAAATACTCTTTTTGATATTTTCCCTGGCCACATTATTTATTCCCCGGGCACTTTGGGGTCAGCAAGGGACCGCAGGCCTGGAGAGTGTTTTTTCCGTGGGAGTGGGAGCCAGGGCACTGGGCCTCGGCGGTGCTTCCACGGCGTATCCCGATGACGCATCGGCTTTTCACTGGAATCCGGCAGGCATGATGGTGGTCCCGAGAAAATCCCTTGGGTTTACGCTGACGACTCTGTTTGAGGGAACGGATTTTCAGTTCGTCGGTTATATCCACCCGACTCTCGGGATCGGTACTTTCGGAGTTGGTATTTATTATATGGGTACCGGAGGAATCAAGCAGACCGAGTGGGATCCTTCTCACAGCATTATCATTGAAGGCGAGGAATTCGGTTTCTGGACCGGCAAGCTGACTCTGGCTTACGCATTGACTGTTTTAAAAGGATTCTCCATTGGAACGAATCTCAATGTCATCCGTCAGGTTATGTGGAACAATTCGACCAATGGCTTTGGACTCGATCTGGGGCTTCATTATGGCCGGGATGGGGGCTCCGGATTGCTCAGCGGGACGTATGCAGGAATCCATGCGATCAATGTTATTCCGCCGCGATTGAAATTGGGAGTGACCACAGAGAATGAACCCTTTGTCATTCGGGGAGGTGCCGCCAAACGTTTCACTCTTGGCGGCGGATCCCATCATTGGCTGATTCTCGGCGATGTGTCCTATTGTCAATATCGGGATATCATGTATCATATCGGTACCGAATATTCCTGGGATCGGCATGTTTTTCTCCGTGTCGGATATGATAACGGCGAACTGAGTTTCGGTGGCGGTCTCGAGTATGCCAATTTTCAAATTGATTATGCCACCAGCCGTATCGGTGACCCTCTGTTCTTTGCCCGCAGTCACCGCTTTACACTGACCTATCATATCGGCAAAAGCATTGCAGAACAAAGACAAATAATTGATGAAAGACAGAATGCGGAAATACAGCGTCAAATCAGCGAACGCATGGAAGCGGCGCGCCAGCGGCGGATATCCGAAGGCCTGAGGCAGGGCAAGGAATATTTTGACAGGGAGGACTACTTCAACGCCCGACTCGAATTTTCCCGTGTATTGAGTGAAGACCCCGAGAATACCGAAGCACAAAGACTCATGATCGAAACCGCGTCGAAAGAAAAAGAGATGCAGCAAAAACGAGAAGCCGATCTTGTGCAGCAGGATCGTGCCAATGAGCAGGCGCGCCGGGATAATGCGTTTGTCGGCGAGCGGTTTACACAGGGGCTGGAGGGCCTGGAGAAGGGTGATTACAGAACCGCTATTCGGAGATGGACCGAAGCCCTGCAGAGAGATCCCCAAAATCCTCAACTTATTGAATATATTCGTAAGGCCTGGCTGGAACTGGAGAATGAGGTGAACCGGAAAATTTTCAGGGCCAATCAATTGATGCGTCAAGACAATCTTTCAGAGGCGTATAGAGTTTTAAGTGAAGCCAAGGAGCAGACAGAAGGGGATTCGGTTCTTCAGGGCAAGGTTTTGAGTGAAATCAGGAATCTCGATCGAGTGGTGAATTTTTATCCCAATTATCAGGAAGGACTGAGGCTCTATAACAATCGAAACTATCAGGCGGCAATACCCTATTTTGAAAAGGCCCTGCGATACGATCCCAATCATGTTAAAACCAAAGAATTGCTGCGCATTTCCGTCGCGAGGTCTCGTTCAACGGGCAGTACCGAAATGACCAAAGAGGTCCGTGAGCTGTTCAATGAGGGGATACAGTTTTACAACAAGGGCCACTATGAGAAGGCTCTGGAAGTGTGGGAGAAGGCACTGGAATTGGATCCATACAATGAACATCTGATAAAAGCGATTGAGGGCGCAAAGAAGAGGCTGGAAACCTACAAGAAAGAAAATAAATAGGCCGACAGGCGATTATGTTCAAGCGAGCGATCATAGAAGAGTTCTCCTTTCCCGCGGATATCGATCATCTGGGGGAAATGCGGGATTTCATTACCCGAACGGGCCGGAAGTACGGGGTTTCGGAACGGATGATCAACGCTTTCAAGCTGGCGATCGATGAAGCCGCTACCAATATTATTCGGCACGCCTACCGGGATTGGGACGGGCAGATCACCATCCGGATGATTATACGCGATGTCAGCGTAGTCATCTCTTTGATTGATCAGGGTCATACATTTGATCCCAATCAGGCCAAGGATCCCGATCTGCAAAGGTATGTGGACATCGGGAAGAAAGGCGGTTTGGGGATTTTTATCATTCGCCGGGTGATCGATGAGATCGA
>DSAB01000035.1 GCA_011388275.1 bacterium
ATCTTCAGAGGCGACATCAAAAACTGGAAAGAGGTCGGCGGAGTTAACAAGGCCATCTCTCTGTACGGACGCCAGGCCAATTCAGGTACCTTTGTGTTCTTCATGGAGAATGTTCTGGGCAACAAGGACTACTCGGCGAATATGAAGCGCATGAACGGCAACTCTCAGATCGTGGAAGGTGTTCTGGCCGACGAAGCCGGTATCGGATACGTGGGCATCGGGTATGTGTACGACGATCACCACAAAGTGCGTTCCGGTTTGACCGTTCTTTCCGTGGCCGTGAAACAGGGTGACAAGCCGGTATCTCCGCTGGTTTCCGAGAACGTGAAATCAGGCAGGTATCCCATTGCCAGGACACTGCTGCAGTACACCAACGGAAAACCCTCGGGCGCGGTGAAAGATTTCATCGCTTTCGAACTGAGTCCCGAAGGCCAGAAGATCGTTGAAGATCTGTCCTTTTTCCCGGTCGCGGGCGAGTATCTCAAACAGAATAAAAAGGCTGGATTCTAATCGTGATCTGATATATCTTGTTGAAAGGGGCCGCCTGTCATTCACCGTCAGGCGGCTCCTGCTTTCCTTTTAAATCGCGAGCTTACGATTTGAAAATGAGGACGTCCGTCATGACCAATCAAAAATACATCAGGGGATACAAAAACGCCGCGATGTGCGTTTTACTCATCCTCGCTTTCTGCCGGTTCAACGAGTCGACGAGCGATTCGGTCCGCATGGCAGGCGGCAGAAACTACTGGACAGGCTATCCCGCCGTCAGGGATACCAGCGTCATGGCCGTGGTGGAGATCCACTCGACATTCTGGTGCTCGGTCAGGCCGTTGAAAGGGGGGAAGTGATTCCGGTGCGGCTGCTGGGTATTCTGAAGATGCTGGATGACGGAGAGGAAGAATCGTGAGAGATGAAGACGTGTTTCAAAGGAACCAACGAATGCAGCTTTTAAGTAAAATCACCCGTACCGTCAAGTTTCGTCGGCTCAAGGAAAAAGTCATCGAGAGCTTTTTTTTCATCAACGGCTCCTTCGCCGTCATCGTTCTGGTCGGTATTTTTTCCCTGCTCCTCATCGAAGGCTTTCCGGCGCTCCAAGAGATCGGGTTCAAGGAGTTTTTTCTAAGTTCCAACTGGAATCCAACCAGCCCCGTCCGGGAAGCCTACGGGATACTGGCCATGGTTGTCAGCACGCTGATGGTCACCCTGGGGGCCCTGATCATCGCGGTGCCGCTGGGCATCGCGTGCGCCGCCTATCTCGCGGATGTGGCCGGACCCCGGACCCGGGAAATCGTCAAACCCGTGATCGAAATTCTTGCCGGCATTCCCTCCGTGGTGGTCGGATTCATCGGCATCATCGTGGTGGGCCCCCTGCTGAGCCGGCTGTTCGGAACGTCACACGGACTGAACGCGCTCAACGGGTCCCTGCTGCTGGCCGTGATGGCTCTGCCTACCATTGTCAGCATCTCCGAAGACGCGATCATCTCCGTGCCGCGTGAGTTTAAGAACGCTTCGCTCGCGCTGGGCGCGACACGCTGGCAGACGCTGATACGCGTCACCCTGCCGTCGGCCTCATCAGGAATCATCGCTTCGGTGATGCTGGGCATGGGACGGGCCATTGGAGAGACCATGACCGTGCTCATGGCCACGGGAAACGCGCCGGCCTTGCCGTCCAGTTTCCTGGAATCCGTGCGCACCATGACCGCGACCATCGCCATCGAACTCGGAGAGACCGTGCAGGGGGGAATACACTACCGGTCATTATTCGTCATTGGTTTCGTTCTTTTCATCATGACGTTTTTCGTGAATTTGATCTCCGACGTGATTCTTGAAAAATATCAGAAGGTCAACCGATGAAAATCAGGAAGCGCAATGTCCAGCAATGGGCCGGTTTTTTTATCCTTCGGCTGGCGGCCCTCGTCATCGTTTTTATCCTGGTCTTTATTCTGTACGATATCATCTCCAAGGGGCACCGGGTGATCAGCTGGGAATTTCTTCTTGAGAAACCCAGACGGGGCATGACCGAGGGCGGTATCTGGCCGGCCATTGTGGGCACGTTCTGGGTCAGTCTGGTCACCATTGTCTTCTCCGTTCCCATCGGCATGTTTACGGCCATCTATCTGAATGAATATGCCAGACAGGGTCGGATTGTCCGTCTCATACGGCTCGCCATACGGAACCTGTCCGGTGTGCCCTCTATCGTATACGGTCTTTTCGGATTCGCCCTGTTCACCCTTTATCTCAACCTGGGGCTCTCCATTATTTCGACGGGAATGACTCTGGGACTCCTGACTCTTCCGTGGACCATCACGGCCAGTGAGGAAGCGCTCAAAACCGTACCCATGTCCTATAGAGAAGGCGCGCTCGCGCTCGGCGCCACGAAATGGCAGACCATTCGAAGCAATGTGCTTCCTTACGCGGTACCCGGCATGCTGACAGGCACCATTCTGGGGCTGGCCCGCGCCGCGGGGGAGACCGCGCCCATTCTGTTTACCGGAGTGGCGTTCTTCTGGCCCATACTGCCGAAATTTCCGGTCAATCTGACCCAGCAGTTCATGGCCCTGCCGTACCATCTGTTCATCATGTCCACCCAGCATCACGAAATCGTCAAGGTCAGACCCCTGGCCTACGGCACGGCCCTGGTTTTGATCGTTCTGATCATCTTTATGAATACCGTGGCCGTTTGGATACGGTACCGGTTCCGGAAAAAATACAAACGGGCCTAGAGATATGGCAATCACAATGAATGAAGAACTGAGGTCATCCCCGTCCCGTATCAAGTGCGTGAATAAACTTCCGCGGGGATCCAGAGAATATTGCAGGCATATTTCATGTCAGAGTGCTGTCATCCCCGCGAAAGCGGGGATCCAGTTTTGTGATTGCTCAACATGAAACAGTATTTCGTATATATTTTGGCCAGCACAAAAAACGGCACGCTTTATATTGGCGTTACGAACGATTTGGTAAAAAGAGTTAATCAACATAAGACAGGCTTAATCGATGGTTTTACAAGAAAATATCGAGTGCATCATCTTGTATATTATGAAACAACAATTAATATTGAGAGTGCTATTATTCGAGAAAAACAACTGAAGAAGTGGAATAGGAAATGGAAGTTGGAATTGATTGAGAAAATGAATCCAGAATGGAATGATTTATATGATTCGATCATTTGACTGGATTCCCGCTTTCGCGGGAATGACAGAGGAAGGTTTATGACACAAAGAAATATTTGTACCGATTCCCGGAACCCCGTTACAGTATAATCCACACGATGCGGGAAGGGGATTAAAATAAGATGAAATTTTACTGTTATTATGAATCCTGAGGATGAATCATGTCCGATAACAAACTCTACACCCGAAAATTCGATTTCTTTTACGGCGCATTCCACGCCCTGAAAAATATCAATATCGATATTCAGACGAACCGCGTCACGGCGCTGATCGGACCTTCCGGCTGCGGCAAATCCACGTTTCTCCGCTCCTTGAACCGAATGAACGACATCATTCCCGGAATATGCGTCAATGGAGAGGTTGTGCTGGACGGAAAGGATATTTATGAGCGGAATGTGGACGTGGTCGATCTGAGGCGCCGCGTGGGCATGGTGTTTCAGAAATCCAATCCATTTCCCAAGTCGATTTTCGAGAACGTGGCCTACGGACTGCGGATAAATGGCGAACGAAACCGGTCGGTCATCTCGCGCCGGGTGGAAGAGAGCCTCAAGGACGCGGCCATCTGGGAAGAGGTCAAAGACCGGCTCGGTGAGTCAGCCATGGACCTGTCCGGAGGACAGCAGCAGAGACTGTGCATAGCACGGGCGCTGGCCGTGAAACCGGAGATCATTCTCATGGACGAACCGGCATCCGCACTCGATCCCATCGCCACGCAGAAGATCGAGGAACTGATCTTTGAACTCAAGAAGAACTATACCATTGTCATCGTGACGCACAACATGCAGCAGGCCGCGCGCGTGTCGGATTATACCGCTTTTTTCTATCTGGGGGAACTCATCGAATTCGGTGAAACGGATCAGATCTTCACCAAACCCGGGCTGAAGAAAACGGAAGATTATGTCACCGGCCGGTTCGGATAACCGGAGAATGAAAACAGAATAACGGAACACGGGAGTGTATATGGAACGGCATTTTCATGAACAGCTTCAGGAACTGAAAAATCGTCTGCTGGAAATGGGAGCTCGGGTTGAAAAATCGATCGACCTGGCCATTGAATCGCTCGTCAGGCGCGACAGTCCGGAAGCGGAAAAAGTCATTCAGGCGGATGACATCATCAATCAATTCGAGATCGAAATCGACGACCGATGCCTGAAGCTTCTGGCCCTGCAGCAGCCCATGGCAGGTGATCTGCGTTTTATTACATCGGCGATGAAAATCAACAATGACCTGGAGCGCATGGGCGATCACGCGGTCAACATCGCAGAACGGGCCGTCACCCTCAACAGCCGTCCTTCTCTGAAGCCCATCACAGAACTGCCGAAAATGGCCGCCATTGCGGTATCCATGGTTCGGGAAAGTCTGAACTGTTTTGTGAACGGAGACGCGGAAAAAGCCAGGGAGCTGTGCAAGAAAGACGATGAGGTGGACGGGTATGACGACCGGATCTTTCACGAGCTGCTGACCTACATGACGCGGGATAAAGGGAATGTGGCCCGGGCTCTGGATCTGCTCATGATCAGCAAGAATCTGGAACGGATCGCGGATCTGTCCACAAACATCGCGGAAGAGGTGATCTTCATCTACAAAGCCAAAACCATCAAGCACCATCTGAATAGCAGCGATCTGGATGATGTGAGGTCGAGATCGTGAAAGCTGACCGCAGACCGCAGACCACGGACGGCAGAGGGCAGGTGGCGGTCTGCGAGGTACGTGGATCATCTTTTAATCTTTTCGAAAACAGATGAGCGTTTATATCAATGTCCTGCAAAAGGCCTGAAGTTTTTTAAACAGATGTTCACTCAGTGAATATGCCTGCTTTAATTCATCCCTTTCAGACGAAACATACTCCCTGCGTTGAATCAAATGCTGACAAGCCACAGTTTCAATAAGCGATCTGATCGAGGTTTTTAGATATCGGATTTGTTCTGCGTTCGAGCAGGATGTTGACCCCTCAGCAATATTCAGCACAATCGATGTTCCTGCCCGAATCATTTGGGATTTTAGATTAAAATCTTCGGATCGAGGTAAAAGTTTTCCCAGTTTGTATAAAATATCCAGATAATCGAGTGACAGATGATAGACTGTGAGATTTTCAAATTTAAAACCCATCTTCCACCTCCCATTCACCGTTTTTAATTTAACCCGTCTACAGTCTGTTTTTTCCGCGGTCCGCCGTC
>DSAB01000132.1 GCA_011388275.1 bacterium
ATATTTGGTCGTTGTACTCATAAAACTTCTCCTTTCCTGGAGGGTTAATTCCATTATGAGGCAACGACCATTTTTATAAAAAGTTCTGTTTTTCTTTAGTTACTTTTTTTATGAGTCAATCCGAAGCCGCCGATCGATCGAATTGCCCGTGAATATCTCTTGCAATTGAAATATTTTTTTTTGATATTAGACCGATTATGCGGTTGGCGCGTCTCTGAAAAGATATCAAACGGGAGAATCTATGAGAACGGTCTCATGGCTGTCGTCTGCAATGTTTATTCTGCTTGTCAACGAACAAGCCCACTCCCTTCCTGCTGCACCTGAAGAATCTTCCGATAAAGTGCTGCGCCTGAAAGCCTCCGCGGAGACGGGTTTTTTGGGCATTCTGGATCATAAAATTCAGCAAGGTAAATCCGGCACCTATTTTAAATACCATCAGGAGGGCGGCCAGGACGTCCTTTTCCCCATCACCCGATTCGCTCTCGATCTGACCCGGGGAAGACACACCCTCGTCTTCCTGTATCAGCCCCTGGCATTGGAAACCCGTGCAACCCTGACCCGGGATATCATCGTCAATGATGTGACTTTCACCGAAGGCACTCCCATGCGGTTTTTCTATGGGTTCCCCTATTACCGGATCAGCTGGCTCTACGACCTGAACCCGAAAAAAGAAGTGGAGGTCGCGGTCGGTCTCTCTTTTCAGATCAGAAATGCCACCATCGAATTTCAGTCGCTGGACGGCCTGCAATTGACCAGCAGCCGGAATGTCGGTCCGGTTCCCATACTGAAATTCCGCCTTCGTCACGCGGCGAAACCGGTTTTCTGGTGGGGTTTCGAGGCTGACGGCTTTTACGCGCCGATCAGCTATCTCAACGGCAGTGACAATGAAGTGGTTGGCGCGATTCTCGATTCCAGCCTTCGCTGCGGATTGCGTGTGACTCCGTCCTTCGAACTCTTTCTGAATCTGCGCTATCTGGGAGGAGGTTCTGTGGGAACCAGTGAAGACACTACCGGCCTTGAAGACGGGTACACGAGAAACTGGATTCATCTTCTGACTGTTACAGCCGGATTCGGTTTGACCCTTTCACCGGGTGAATAAGCGGTAACAGCCGTGATGTCGTACCCTTATTCGTTTTCCCACCGAACCGCTGGTGATAGAAGACAGCATGGGATATTTTCCCGGTCATTCTTATGAGAAACATGTGTCATCAACCGGTATTTCGCTGGCTGATTTCAATCTAAGTATCATTCGAAACAAGCATGACCCGAACCGAACCATCAAACAGGGACTGACTCATGAAATCCATTACACTTCTGGGATGCGGCATGGTGGGAACAGCCATGGCTGCTGATCTGGCCCAAACATACCATGTTCTCGCCGCCGATCAAAGTGAAGACGCGCTCAAACGGCTGGTGAAGAAAGCTTCGGTCGAAGCGGTCCGCGCCGACCTGTCCAACCCAAAAATAATCGACGAACTCATAAAAAAAGCGGATCTGGTGGTGGGAGCCGTACCCGGTTACATGGGATTCCAGACTATGAAACGAGTTCTGGAGTCGGGCAAAAATATGGTGGATATCGCATTCTTCGATGAGGATCCTTTTCTTCTGGACAAAATCGCTCGAAAAAACCATGTCACGGCGGTCGTTGACTGCGGGGTGGCGCCGGGGATCAGCAATCTGATCCTGGGTTATCATGCCGGACAAATGGAGCTGGACTCTTTTGAATGTCTGGTCGGCGGCCTTCCGGTGATACGCTCCCGGCCTTATGAATACAAAGCCCCCTTTTCGCCCATCGATGTGCTGGAAGAGTATACACGCCCGGCCCGTCTGAAAGAAAACGGCAAAGTCGTAACCCGGCCCGCCCTCTCCGAACCGGAGTTGGTCGAGTTTCCGGCCCTGGGAACCCTGGAGGCTTTCAATACGGACGGCCTGCGCTCTCTGCTTAAAACCCAGTCCGTTCCCAATATGAAGGAAAAAACGCTCCGCTACCCGGGACATATCGAGATTATGCGGGTTATTCGGGAGACCGGATTCTTATCCAAAGAACCCGTCGACGTCATGGGCCATTCGATTCGACCGCTGGATCTTACTACCCGACTGCTCTTTCCGCTGTGGAAACTGGGTGATTCAGAGCCGGAATTCACCGTTATGCGCATCATTCTCATCGGCAGACAGGCCAATGTCATCAAGAAAATCCGTTACGACCTGCTGGACCGGTATGACGCCAAAACCGGCTTTTCTTCCATGGCCCGCACCACGGGATACTCGTGCACAGCCGCGGCCCATCTGATTCTGAACGGCGATTATTCACGCGAGGGCATCTCCCCTCCCGAATTTATCGGAACCGAACCCGGCTGTTTCGAAAAAATGATGGCCTATCAGGAAGCGCGCAATATTCATTATGTCAGGACCGAACAAATTGTTATGAACCGATAGAAGAGTGTACAACCGGCTGATCATTCACCGGCATTTGAAAAGGACTGTTCATGAAGCACGTTTTTAAAAAGATCGACCGGCGTCCCATTCCCGCTCTGGATGCCGTTCTCGGAAAACCGTTTCCAATCCTGAATGACGGTTTTATCCGTCTGATCGATTATATGGGTTCGGATGACGCCATTGTTCAGGCGGCCCGGGTCTCCTACGGCAAGGGGACAAAGAAGATCAGTCAGGACCGGGAGCTGATACGGTATCTCATGAGACACATGCATACTTCCCCGTTTGAAATGTGCGAAATCAAACTGCATGTCCGCGTGCCCATGGACTGCTGGCGTCAGTGGATCCGCCACAGAACCGCCAATGTGAACGAATATTCCACTCGCTATTCTGAAGCCATCGATTCGGCGCAAACCACTCCCCCCGGTGAATGGCGGCTTCAGGCCTTCGTCAACCGCCAGGGAAGCGAGGGAACGCTCTCTGAAGAGGAAGGAAAACGGCTCTCCGAATCCGAAGCCGAACTGCAGAAACTGGCACGTGACGTCTATCAGCGGCGGCTGAACCGCGGCGTGGCCCGGGAACAGGCCAGAAAAGACCTTCCTCTTTCCACCTACACCGAAGCGTACTGGAAGATCGACCTGAATAATCTGTTTCATTTTCTGTTCCTGCGCATGGATCCCCATGCCCAGCTGGAAATCCGCGCCTACGCCGAATGCATCGGCCGGGAGATTGTGCGCCGCTGGTGTCCTCTGGCCTGGGAGGCCTTCATGGATTACCGGATGAACGGTCTTTCCTTCTCGGCCGTGGAATGGCGGATCCTTTCGCTGATGCTCAAAGGCGATAAAAAATCGGCCAGGGAAGCCGCCCTCAGCGCGGGATGGCTTCGGGAAAAGGACGGAAAACTGAAAATTTGCATCGAACGCGGAGAGTTCGAGTCAAAACTTGGAATGATGGACATTTCTCCTCCCTGGCAGCGAGGGTGAAATGATCCGGCGTTTCCGAGGCAAGAATGATCGAGATTGTGGCCCAGATCGCCTATGTCAACATCTCCAGCCCGTTCAGAAAATCCACTGCGGGCATGCATTGTATGCCGTCTTTGTTCATGAATGCGTCATGAGGCTCCAGGGCGATTTGAACGGACTGCGTGCCGGGAAAAACGCTGCAGCAAATATTTCAGCGCGGGATTCACAGACTTGTTTTTTGTTTTGCATTCAATAAAATGCGTGGGTTGTTGATCTTTCATCAGGACAAAATCCACTTCCCTGCGGTCAATGTCTCTGAAAAACCGAAGCTCCGTCTCTTCGCCTTCATAGTCCTGCCTGTAGTGGCAATAAGCCAGAAGCTGGCACGCCATGAAATTTTCAAACCGCCTGCCCGGATCGCTGATCAATGTCCAGTCAAAATGATAATGCTTGGCCTCTTTTTTGACGGCGCGGATATGCGGCGCGCCAAAAGGAAAAATTCTGAATATCATGTACAGATTTTCAATCATGGCAAGCCATCTTTGAACCGTCTCATGGGCCACCCGCAAATCCTGCCGCAGGGCGTCGACCGAGAGGGGCGAGGCCACCAGATCCGGCAGCCTTATTGTCAAAGCTTCAATGGCCGATGTGTCTTTCACCTGTTCCAGACTGGTCAGTTCGTCATAAATAATGCGCGTCCGGTACTCACGGCTCCATCGCCGGCTTTGGCGGTCATCGGCGGCCAGAAAAGGCTCGGGAAATCCGCCGTAACGCAACAGGTTTGTGAGCGTTTCCTGGTCGGGCGGATTCAGTTCTTGCAGCATCAGCGGGTGGAGACGGTAAAAATGATACCGCCCCTGCAGCGAATCGCCTCCATGACGATAATAATCGAGTTTGCCGCTTCCTGTTACCATGATCTTCAATGAACCGGATCGCTTGTCAAACAAGCTCTTGACCACCCGGCGCCACTGTTTTCACTCCAATCTGTAATTACACGCGAGTAATTTAGAGTATGCATGAAATTACTCGCAATACAATCAAAGTTTAACAAAGTGTCAATAATAAAACAGAACACCCAGCATAAAAAAAGACATCCCCAAGGCCAAACTGGATACGTTCAGGAAGAATCCGTTCATTCTAGCCATTCTCATCAGTTTCAATCCCAAAATTTTGACCGGCAAAACCGTCCGGTCCAACGCAGATAAAACCCTGTACAAGATTGTCATTAAAATCGGTGAGTTTCCCGGAAAGACGATAATACCAGCACTGAATTACCTCTTTCCATTTTCACGATGGATTCGGTAAAATTATACCAATAGACCCGAATATCATCATCTTCATGATTTGAGAAGAGATAATGACTTTGGATCCGGATTCCTTTTGAAAACAGAAAGCAGAATAACAGTGTGAAAATAATTTTTTTTACATGGTTTTTCTTCCGATCAAATATTGATATTTTTCTCGGTGACCGACTGTTGTTTTTCCTAAATAAATTTATTTTTCCAATAGGAATCTGATAAACCGTGTCCGGCTGAAAAGGATAAAGACCAGAAATAAACTTACTATTAAACCAATTGTGGTTATGAATGATATTTCACTCAGATGATCTTTTATTTGTTCTTCATGAATTACGGCATCCATGGAACCTGCGATGAAAAAATGAAAGGAAACGCAGCTCCATAAATTCCCTTTCGTTTTATAAAACATATAACCGATAGGGAATGACATGACGAATCCTGCGCTCAAGGAAATGATAATCTCATTTATATTGTGACCCATTGCTGTCCAAAATAGAAATTGATTGAACTAAAAAACAGGTACTTATATGGGATTTTCCCCATTTTTTTAAAACAGGTCCCATATGCTGTCCAAGATATCATAACGCTAGTCTTTCTTGG
>DSAB01000086.1 GCA_011388275.1 bacterium
CGTATGGGCCCTTTGGGCGTCTTCGGCCTGACGGGAGTCTTCGTTTTCAGCTCCTCCAGCAAATACTCCACGGCCCGCTCGAGCATGGGCTCGCGCCCCGCCTGAATCAGCGTGGGATCATCGAAGACTTCGATGTCGGGCTCGACGCCGTAATACTCGACATCCCACTCGCCCTCGGTGTTCACATAAGCCGACTGGGGCACGGCCATCCACCCCTCGTCCACAAAACGCGGGCTGTAGCCGTATCCGATCAGTCCGCCCCAGGTGGTCTTTCCCATCAGCGGACCCAGTTCGAGTGTGCGGAAATAGTCGGGAAACGCGTCACCGCCTGAAGAGGAGTATCCGTTGATGAGCATCACCTTCGGACCCTGATGGTTCAGAAACGGCTGCGGCGTCATCTCCGTGTGCCGCCGCGCCCAGTACTGAAGCAGCGGCGCCGCCATATCAAAGGCCATGCGCGCGGGGGAATATCCGCCTCCGTTGTACCGGTCGTCGATGATCAGGGCGTCCTTGTTGTGCTGGGCGGCCCATCCCCGATAGAACTCCTCATTGCCCTCAAAAGCCGTATTGGGCACATAGATATAGCCGATGCGGCCATTGGAGAGTTGATCAACGATGCGCCGGTTGTTCAGCACCCAGTTGTAATGACGCAGCGTCAGTTCCGAAGCGATCGGCCGGACAACCACTTCGCGGGCACCCTGTTCGGAGGGCCGGCTGTTGATCAGAAGCGTCACTTCCCTGCCGGCCTTGTTTTCCAGAAACTTGTAGGGATTCTCATCCGTTTTTACCGTATGTCCGTTGACGGCGATGAGATATTCGCCTTCCCTGACGTCCACGCCGGCTTCCGTGAGGGGCGAACGCCGGTTGTCCCGGTAATTCTCGCCTTCGAAAATCCGGGCGATTTTGTAAAAACCCTGATCGGGTTCAAACTCACAGCCCAGAAGTCCGACATCCACGCGAGGCACCTGATCGCGTTCACCCGGCATGACATAGGTATGGCCCGCGTTGAGTTCTCCGATGAGCTCACCCAGAATATAATCCAGCTCCGCCCGGTGGGCCGCATGATCCACCAGAACGGCATATTTACGATACATCTTGTCCCAGTCCACACCGTGCAGACCGGGATCGTAGAACCAGTCTCTCATGATACGCCAGGCATCGGTATAGATCTGCTTCCATTCGATTTTGGGATCGATCTTCATCTCCATATTGGAGAGATCCAGCTTCCCGGCTCCGCTTTTCTGGCCCGGCCGAAGATCGGCGATCCCGAAATCCTTGCCGGCCTGATACATGAACTTCTTTCCGTCCGCGGTCAGCTCATAATTGCGGACTCCGTCCATGATCTTGGACTCTTTCCGTTCCCCCATATCGTACTTGTGCAGTGCTCCGTTTTTCACATAGACCAGGCCGCCTTTCACGGCTTTGACATTGCCGTAACCGGCCGCGGGCAGAGGATACGCGACAACGCGTGTGTCGAATCCGTCAAAATCAATGATCAAGGGTTCTACTTTTTTCTCTTCCTTCTTGTCATCCTTCCTGTCATTCGTCTTGCCCTTCTTGTCTTCTTCCTCCTTCTTCTCCGGCTCATCGTCGTTCAAGGGAGCGAAAGGCGATTTCATGTCCGCTTTCAGGGTTCCGATATAGAGACGGGTCCGGAAATTCTGGTTCTGATAGTTGAAATCACGAGCGCTGACAAAGGAAACCGTCTTTCCGTCATCACCGAAAACAGGGTTGAAATCGTTCCGGTCGTTGCGGGTCAGCTGCGTGGATTTGCCGTCTTCCACGGAATAGATCCAGATATGATTTAGATAGTTGGAAGCCGGTCTGGAATAGGCAATGTATTTACTGTCCGGAGACCAGCTGAAACCTCCATAACCGCCTAATTTGCACTGATCGATCACCGTGACTTTCCTGGATTCAACATCCACGAGGCGCAGCCTGTTGGACTTGTCACTGACCGCGATAGACTTGCTGTCAGGTGACCATAGATAGCCGAGAATCCAGGCGCCTGTGTTTTTTGTCAGCTGCACCGCCGGTTTGTCCGTGTGGTATTCACGGATGAAAAGCTCATAATCTTTTCCGGTCTCGGCCGCGTAGGAGATGTATTTGCCGTCCGGAGACCAGTCCACCGCGATCTCGCGCACCGAAGGCGTCTGGCTGATATTGACGGTGAACCCGTGTTCGGCCGGCACAGTGAAGAGATCCCCCCGGGCCGAAAAAAGAGCCCGCTTTCCCGAAGGAGACGGATACCAGCTTTCGATGAAACCGTCCACCTTCTTGTAATAGGGCCTGGTGAGGGGTTTGTCATCATGGATATAGACCGTAAGCTTTCGAGTCTTTTCGGTTTTTGGATCCAGGATATGAATATAACCGCCGTTCTCAAATACAATTCCGCCTTTGCCGCGGCTGGGCCACAGGCAGTCGTATTCTTTGAAATCGGTGACCTGTCGGATCACTTTACTCTGGATATCATAGGCAAAAATGTTGAGCGTTCTGGGCTCATCCGAATCCACGGTCTTTCTGTCCGATGTGAAAAAGATCGTGTTGTCGACCCACATCGGAAAATTGTCCGTTCCCGCATAATCGGTCAGTTGATCGATTGTGTTCTTTTCCAGATCGTAGATCCAGATATCCTGAGCGCGGCCCGCCTTGTACCGCTTCCAGGTCCGGAATTCCCGCGAGATGATGGAATAGGCCAGCTTTTTTCCATCGGGTGAAAACGTGGCGGGAGCGCCTTCCGGAATCTGCAGCGGCTGTTCCAGCGATTCCTGAAACGGATCCACCAGAAAATACCGTCCGATGCGCTGTCCGTAAGGCGTCCGGTTGGATTTGACCAGAATCTTCTTTCCATCCGGAGTCCAGTCGAAGACGAGATTGTCATATCCGCCCCGGGGCGGCATGGGCCCGACATCCGGATAAAAAGTCAGCTGTTTGGGCACTCCACCCTTTGAAGGGATCACATAGATCTGCCGGGTTCCGGCGTATTCGCCGGAAAAAGCGATCCATTTTCCGTCGGGTGAAAATTTGGGAAAAATTTCGTACCCTTCGAATGACGTCAGTTTCCTTGCCGTCCCCCCTTCAATGGGCACGGTGTAGAGGTCACCGGCAACCATGAAAACCACCTTGTCCTGGCTGATATGGGGCTGCCTCAGAAGCCGGGCTTCATCGCCGAAAGCCGCAGCGGCCAGTGTCAGAACTGCGATCACGATCCATCGTCTCTTCATAAGTGCACTCCCTGATTATGATTATGGAACAGAGAAAAAAAGGTTGCATAAAACAACAAAGCATTTATTTTACGTGATGGAGATCAAGATGTTCCAAAATCCGGTTTGTAATGATTCATCAAGAATGATTCGGCTTGCGGGCCGTCAATGGCAATAGCTGCGGCCCCGTGCCGGAATGGAGAACTTCGTTATGATCGAACTGCTCAGAAAGCGTCGTTCCATCCGGGCCTATACCGATAGGCCGATCAAACCCGAACACATGGACCTGCTTCAGGAGGCTCTGCTGCGTTCGCCGACATCCAGAAATCTGCGCCCATGGCGGTTCATATTCATCGAAAACACCGATTTGCTTGAAAAACTGTCGCGATGCAAACCCCATGGAGCCTCCTTTCTCGCGGGAGCTCGTCTGGGCATCGTCATCCTGGGTGATGAAACAATCAGTGACGTGTGGGTGGAAGACTGCGCCATCGCGTCCATTCTGGCTCAATTGACGGCTCAGTCGCTGGGTCTGGGATCCTGCTGGATTCAGATTCGAAAACGCATGTATGACGGGAATCAATCGGCCGAACAGTACATTCAATCCCTGCTGGATCTTCCGGAGCATCTCCGGGTGGAATCCATTATCGCGCTGGGATATCCCGCGGAAACGAAGACCGGCATCGCTCACGAATCCCTGGACCGAAGCCGGATTGGCGTCAAACGTTGAGCCCGGACAAAACCGGGTTTTTTATGCCCTGTGCTTCCCGCCGGGCGCACGCGCAGGCGTTCGAAGAGCCTCTTCGTGTTCTCGATGCGGCCCCCTTCCCTTCTCCGTGAAGAAAGCGGATCTGTGCAACCGGTTTAAAAAGCCTTGCGGTTGAAACCGTATTTCTTCATCTTGTATCGAAGCGCTGCTTCCGAAACATTGAGCGAGTTGGCGGCTTTGGACTGATTGCCCGCGAACCGTCTCAACGCCTTTCGAATCAGATAGCGTTCCACTTCTCCAACGGCCTCAGGCAGCTCCCTGTCTTTGAGAAACTCAAAGGGATGTCTTTTCATCTCAAAAGGCAGATAATCGACAGCCAGTTCCCCCTCCGGAGACATGCGGACCACGTTCTTCAGGGCTTTGTTGAATTCCTGAACATTTCCCCGCCAGTCGTACTCCATAAGCGAATCAAAGAGTTCCGCGTTGACCGCAGGCAGATCCCGGCCCGTCTCCTCATACATTTTTTCGATGAAATGACTGAACAGAAGCGGAATGTCCTGCTTGCGTTCACGAAGCGGGGGAATCGTGATCGTGAAATCGGAGACCAGCGAAAGAAAATCACGGCGGATCGTATCCTTTTGCTGAAGCTGCGTATCCGTACTCGCGGCAAAAACCCTCGTATTAACGGATGTAAACTCTTCCTCTCCGGGTTTCTGAAAGCGCCCCTGTTTGAATATATTGTACAGCTTGTGCTGATACTCGGCGCTGCACTCGCCGAAATTCTCCAGATAGAGAATCCCGCGGTTGGCCTGTTCCAGGAGTCCGATTTTTCGTTCGATACCGCGTTCACCCTCATAAACCTGTCCCAGAAGATCGATCTCCGAAACCGTATTCCCCAGAGCGCTGCAGTCCACCACAACCAGGGCGCGGTTTTTCTGCTTGCTGCGTTTGTGAATCTCCTGGGCAGCCAGCTTTTTACCGGTTCCCACCTCGCCAAGAATCAGGACATTGGAATCGGTTTTCGAGATTTCCCGAATGAGCCTTTTGACTTTGACCATTTCGGGGCTTTGTCCAATTAACATAAGCAGCTCCTCTGTTTTGTTTTGTATTCTGATACAGGAAAAATATCAGCGCATGATGAAATGCTGTCTTTGACATTTTTTATAAAGCATCGCAATCACCCAGAAAACAACGGCAACACTGAAAACAATTATGAAAAAATTCAATGTGGTGTATCGTGGAAATCGGAAATACACAATCACCGAAGCCGTTGCATAAGA
>DSAB01000087.1 GCA_011388275.1 bacterium
CAGCGCTTCGGCTCCCGAATCCGTCAATCCCTCATCAAACCACACGCCGTCCTCACCCGTATCCAGGCGCTGAAACTCCAGAACATCTTTGGCGATTCTCATCAGAGGAAGCAGGTGACCGAAAGTTCGGGCCCCTTTGATTCCCGTTGAGCCGATTCCGCCTCCCCGCCATAAGCGCCTGTATTCATTGCCGGATTCCTGAGTCGGGGCCTGCCGCATTTCATGCACCCTGTCTCCGATCATCTTCGTCAATTCCGTCACATTCCCGCATTCGAGCCGGGTCCAGCTTCTGTCCGCTCCAAGTCCGGGATCGATGATCACCGGATTCCACCGCTGGGCCCGGTAGCGTTCCCGCCGGTCTGCAATCAGCAATCGCGTCTCCGTTTCATTCGCCAGATTCACCGCTCCCTGCAGAACAAACCGGCAGGTTTTGGCCAGAATCTCCGGACTCAATTTATCCGCAGAATCTCCTGTGTCGTGATAGTCCGGATGCCCGCCCGGGCCTCCGGTCATGAGCGCCATGGCCTGTATGCCCAGTTCGATGAACGGGGAGTGATCGCTTCCGCCGGGTCCGCCGGTCCGGGGACGCAGTGCGTCTATCACGTTCTCGTCCTGATCCCGTATGATCACCTCCCAGATCGATGGAAAGTTCAGGGCTCCGGGCGCGCCGATCCACTCTCCCAGTCCGACCATATCCATATTGAAATACGCAACGACCCGGTCCATGGTGACGCCGTCCGTGGGGTTCTCCACCCAGTATCTGGAGCCGATCAGCCCCAGCTCTTCCCCGGTCCACAGGCAAAGTACAATGGTTCTTTTGGGATAAATACGGTGTTCCCGCGCCAGCCGTGCGATCTCCATCACCACCGCGCTTCCGGACGCGTTGTCTTCCGCGCCCGTATAGACCTGTCCGTCGTTGACGCCCAGATGATCGAAATGGGCGCCGATGACCACATATTCGTCCTTGAGTTCCGGATCCGTGCCCGGGATTTTGGCGATGACGTTTCGTCCCGTGTTGTCTCCGAACTTCTCTCCTTTATACAGCACCTTTTCATATCCCGAGATCACGGCCCGGCGATGGGTCCTGAATGAACGGGCTTTCCCGTTTTTAACGTCCCCCCGAACCCGCCCGATCCAGTTCCCGAATCCCCTCATGGACACCTGAGGATCGGTCCAGAGAATCCAACGGAATGCCTCCTCGTTGATATTGAGAACGATGAAGTTTCGTTCAAACGGTGAAGCTTTCACCGGCTGCCATCGTTCTCTAAACCGGCCGCTTTCGGATTCAGGATCGAAGAACAGGACGCCCGCCGCTCCTTTCTGGAAGGCGGTCATGAATTTGCTGCTGTCCGTGGATTCCACGGTCCAGTCGGTTTTCTCTTCTTCTTCCCGGGTTTCATGCCGGGGCGCTGTCCATCCGCGGGGCGGGGTATAATACGCGGGATTCCCTCTGAATACCAGCACGATTTTTCCCCGCACATCCACATCCGCGTATTCATCAAGCCCTTTATCGGGCGATGAGATGCCGTATCCCGCGAACACGATGTCTCCCTTGACCTGACTGACCGCGGAAGACCGTGTGTCCACGCTGAAATGACCGAAGCGGGAATAAAACTCCCTGCCGTCGATGACGAGACCGGGCGTTCCGTAGGTCACCGCGTACTCTCTCCCGATGGGAACGTCCTGGTAACAGGTTCCATTCTCACCGGCAGGCTCGACTGCCCACTTTCGATACTGTTCCACGACCCAATCCTGCAGACGGAAAAACTCCGGCGTGTTGGGTTTGCGGCCCATGAATTCATGGGAGGCCATGGTAGAGACCGTGCCCAGAATGCGCTGCCCGTCTATCGGGACATCCATCTTTTGAGCGGCGAGGGGAAGAGTGAGCAGAAGCGTTGTCAGGAACAGAAAGCGGAATCGGTTTTTCATGGCCGTTGCTCCTTGTATGATAATTTGCCTGTCCAATTTGAATGAACGCCCGAATGTGCAGAAAACAGTTTCCAGGATCTCGTCATTCCACCCCTTTCTGTCTCTCTTTGCTCCTCAACCGGCGCATATACCGTTCCAGCGCCCGAACGGGGCACAGGAACCGGCACCAGGGCCGAAAAAAGAACAGTGAAAGAATCAGGACCGCCCCCAGTACGGCGAATTGTACCACCGAACCGGTAAAATCAAACAGAGACCCGTAAACTTCATAGCTTGTCGCACCCGGATGACGGAGCACCAGAGCGGCGGCAATTGCCGTCAGCACCAAAAGATCGTGCAGGCCGCGCAGCCTGTTTCGTGTTTTCGGCCGGATTTTTCCGGACGCTCCCCCCATGAATGCCAGTCCTTCCTGAACCGCTCCAAAAGGACATACGGACGCGCAGTATACATTCCGTCCCGTGATCAGAAGAGGCATCAGCATGCCGACAATCAGTATATACACATACAGATGATCCTGCCAGCGCGGCAGGTATCCCATCATCAGGCCGGTGAAATGGGACAGTGTCAGCGGGATCGTATATATGAAACCGATAAATATCAGGCCGGCGAGCAGCGAGATTCCCCGAAGGGCCCTTCCGGTTCTTCCTTTGATCGAACCCGCTGTGAAACCCAGAATGAAGAGGGATATCAGAACGGTTTCCGGCCATCCGAACCGAATCGAAGCCCTGCGTTCTGCGGGCACATCCAGCCCCGGATATTTTCGCGCGGCGGCCCGTGATCCGATCCGTACGGCCGTTACAATCGCGCGGCTGGTTCGGGTGGCGCCGGTCACACCCTGTATATCCACCCCCAGCCTTAGAGAATCGGTTACGGACCGCCCCTTCAACTGCCCCGGAAGATTTCGGCTCATGACTTTCCTGAAATAGGCGCTGCTTTCTTTATGGTCGATCACGGCCGCTCCCCTGATCGTGCCCAGGGAATCGATGGAAACCGCGAGAGTCAGGGGTCCACCGTATCCGTCTGCCGATTGAATCCGAACCAGACCCGTTCTCCGCGATCCGGTTCTGGCCTCGAAGATCCGGTTTCCAATGGACAGAAAAATCTCCGCATCGGGCATGGCCTGCCGGATAAAGGGATCCCTCGCTGTTCGGGTTCGAAACGCACCGGCAATCCAGGCAGCCATGATGACGAGAAGAACGAGAAAAACCAATCCTCTTTTTTTCATGAACGCGGTTCCGGTCGTTTCCCGCTTTTTCCCGGCCCCAGAAAACGCCAAAGAAGAACCGCGGCGACAATAGCGGGCACGGTAAAAACAATGCCTCCCATGAGGGCCGCATGAGGCTCGCCCTCACCGATGCTGGTTCCGATAAATGCCGCTGTAAAACCGGCCCACGCCCACCAAAGTACAATCAACCCGATTTTCCACCACGGCATGGAAACAGACCGGTCTTCGGCCCAGACTTTCAAGCCGACAATCACAACACACGCCAGAATTCCTTCGATAAACCAGAACAGCCCGCTGGTAAAGAACATGCCTTCCCCCTTTACAGTTCAATGAAATCTTCGGTCCGAAGCCACCAGGGCGGCGGACGATAAGAAGCATTCTTTCCTCCCAGAGAAGGCATGAAATAATCCTGGGGATCGGGGCCCGGATAGAACACCTTCTGCATTCGGGTCAACGCGTGATGGGACAGACCCGTCGGGTCGTTGGCTGTTACGTGCAGGGCCGCCCTGTGCACCCAGTTGGACTTGCGTGTATAGGGGCACACGGCCACGCAGAGGCGGCACCCCATGTTGCCAAGGTTGGAGTTCCAGAAATTATAACATTTGGCAGCGTGCAGATGCCAGCGCCGGTATCCCCGAATGACCTCCTTGCCGCCCATGGTGATTGCGCCGCTGGGACACTGTTCGGCACAGACCTTGCAGGTTTCACAGAAAGACTGAACTCCGAAATCAATGGGCTTGTCCGGCATCATGGGCAGATTGGTTGTGACAACAGCCGCCCGAAAATTCATTCCCAGCTCCGGAGTAATGACAACCGAGTTTCGCGCCTGTTCACCGATTCCGGCGTCCACCATGATGGGCGGCACCATCAGATCATACGAAGTTCCCGGATAATGCGGCCGGGCCGCGTATCCCAGCCGTTTGATAAAGGCGCAAAGCCGGAATGCGACGATTCGGGATATGGAATACGCGTCTTCGGAAGTGCCGTAATTGGGGTTGGCGTACATGGGATCCCAGGACATGGGCGTTCCCACCACGATGGCGTATTCCCAGTGCTTGGGAACCTCCAGATATTCATCGGGATCCAGCCCCCGTCCCCGCATGGGATGGCTGTATACCCAGTCGGGATTCAGCCGGGTAACGCCCACCAGGGTTGAACCCAGCTCATGAGCGATCTTCTTAATCAGCCGGGAAGTCTTTTGAGGAGTTTTCATTTTCAGGGGTTTTTGCGGATCGCCCCCCATGAATCCCCGGCGCCTGCCGGGAAAGTCCGCAATCTCCGGCGGTTCCGAAATGGGCTCTACCTGAACGGCGCTCATGGCATGAGACCAGGCTTCGGCCAAAAGAAACGCATCGCCATACCGGACCGCGTCGCTGCGCATTTTCGGAAAAAGTTCTCTGTAATTATACAGATCCAGATCGAAATCTTCAGGATGTTCTTTATAGTATAATTGCAGGTATTCAGGCAATCCCTCCATACCGCGGTTTTCGCGCCAGTATCGCATGAGCCCCGGAAGACGCGAAAAGACCACGCCCGAACGCGCGTCCACCCGTTGGCCCTCTCCCGCTTTTTCATAGGTTGGAGAATCCACGGCGAACCGTTTTCGATTGAAAGTCTGGTCTCCTCCCTCCCGGGTTTTCCAGCCGGTGTAAGAGGCGGGGTTCCTGCCGCTTTGTATGCCGTGAAAAAACAGTCCGGCGCTTCCCAGCGCGGCACCGGCCGCGCCGGATGCTTTCAAAAAACCGCGGCGGGTCAGGTGCTTTCGGTTTTTTTCGACCATTCAAGGTCCTCCCCGTCCATTCATTGAGCATTCATCATTTGTGAATGAAACAGGATAAAGATACTGATTTACAGAATAAAAATCAAATCAATGACAATAATTTCATTCGATTCATACTTGTCCAAAATAGGATTTTTGATGGTTAATAAAAAATCATAGAAAAAAGAGACAGGTCTCCTTATATTTGTTTAATCCCAATCAAACAAATAATACTTGAGGAGGACCTGTCTTA
>DSAB01000115.1 GCA_011388275.1 bacterium
AAACTCCATATGATGCTTGCGGCTGAAAAGAAGAAGCTGACGGATCAGATCCGCGGCCTTTGATGTCAGGCCATGAATTTCATTCAAATCGCTGTAAAGGGGTTGTCCCTCATCCACCTGCATCATGGCCAGATCGCAGCTGACCTGAATGGCCGTAAGAAAATTATTGAAATCATGAGCGATTCCACCGGTCAAAACGCCCACGGCCTCCATTTTCTGGGCCTGAATGAGCTGGGCCTGCATGGATTCCTTCTCGGCTTCGGCGGCCCTTCTCTGGGAAATATCGAGGAAAGAGCCCATCATGCACATCGGTTTTCCCTCGTGATCCTGAACCACATTCATGGAGACCTGAACGGGAAACACCGTGCCGTCCCGGGCCAGAGCGTCCAGCTCGCCGATCCAGCTCTTCTTTTCGCCAAGCTGTTTCAGAATCCCGGCGGTCTGCTGCTTGTCGGCCCAGAAATCCACGGACTTTTGTCCCACGGCTTCGTCCACAGTTGTTTTCCACAAGCCGGCAAAAGCGGGGTTGATATAGGTCCCTCTTCCATCAAGATCCACCATACAAATGGCGTTGATCGATGAATCGATGGCGCTCTCCATGATGCGCAGTTCTCTCTCACGCTGCTGACGTTCCATGATCTCCTGACGAAGGAGAAGATTGGATCGCGTCAGGTCCGCGGTACGTTCGCGGACGCTTTTTTCCAGATCGCCGGTCTTTTTCTGAAGAGCCCATTCGGCCATTTTTCTGGCGTTGACCAGAGACTGGGCATAGATACTGAAAAGAACAATAATGCAGACAGCCAGAAGCCGCATCCAGATAAATATAGGATCCGGCGACACAATCCGTTCCCACAAACCGCCGCGGTTGAAAATAAAGGCATCGCGAAAAGCCTCCAGCAGCCAGTAAAAGGCTCCGAAAGCGAAACCCGACAGAATGATGCTGTACATCTTCCAGGAGGAAGGTTTTTCGTCCTGTTTGCTCTCCGTGCGGTTTCTGGCGGACTGGGCCTGGACGCTGAAAAGAATAATAATGCAAACCACCAGAAGCCGCATGTAAAAACCCATGGAATCCGGAAGAAAGATTCGCTGAACCAGAGTCCCGCGGTGAAAAACAAACGTATCGCGAACCGATTCCAGAACCCAGTACACCAGGCTGAACCCGATGCCGATTAGAATCAGTGTGTGCGATCCGGTGAATTTCGGCCTGATACTGAATTTTTCCTTCACGTCAACCCCACTGGATAGTGATTCCGGAAAAGTCATGATTCGTTCGCGACAAAAACGTTCCTATCGAGCGCTGACCTCGGTGAGCATTCCGCCTTCGCGGAACATTCGAATGCGCCGGATCTGTTCAACAACCCTGACAGATACGGTTTTGCGCTCGCCCGGCTTCAATTCCACTTCGATGATATCGTTTTCCAGACGATAGTTTTCAGGCAGAGCGCCGAAAATCCGCAGATGCCAGGTTCCGGGCCGAAGCTCGTCAAAGTTGAATTTCCCCTCCCTGTCCGTAACCCAGCGGATGAATTCATCCTCTCTGCGCAATTCAACGATGACGTTGGGAATACCCTGAACAGTATCCACAGATCCCGTGGTGATATGACCGGCATCCATCTTCGGAATGACGGATTTGGTTTCCGCGGGGAATATGGCCACCCGGCCCGACAAAGACGCGCTTCGAGTGACTGCCAGTTCGACCGTCTGACGGCTGCCGCCCTGCACATGGATCTCCATCGGCGTTTTCTGAACCGTGACCCGGTTGAAACCCACCCGGGTCGGATCGATACGGAGATAATAGGAACGGGGCTCCAGAGCCGGAAAAACAAAGTATCCCTGGGCGTTTGTGGCCGCGGAGCTGCCGTTCATATGAACAACGATCCTGTCCATGGGTTTTCCGCTCTCCGCGTCGATGACATATCCGCACACAAATCCCATGCTCTTTTTCGTGCCCGTTCGAATACCCAGAGGAACGGTGTATTCGGCCAGCACCGAGGTTTCGGACCGGTCCAGTGTGTGACGAATCAGAGTATGCCGGGCGCGCAGAGAGACTTCATGCCCGAACGGAAGCGTATAATTCAGCCGCGTTTCCAGAAGATTGCGGTTTCGATAGTACTCTTCACGGGAATAATTGTTTTGAAAGTTGAAATAGAAACGGAGTGCGGAGGCCAGCTGGACATTCATGTTGAATCCGAAGATCAGACTGTTTTCCCTTTTCCTGGAATACCGGTTGTTGGCCGTGTAATACGTGTAGGCGCGATAGGATTGACCGGGCGCCGGACGATACTGCAGGGATCCGGTGATTTTCGCCATGGAAGCGGACCGGTCGGTGATCCGATTTTGAGTCCGGCCGTATTCGCCCAGCAGGTTCACGGAAAAAAGATTCATGGCCCGTCCCAGACCCAGTCTGACGCTGTTCTCCCGATAATGAAAATTCGGTTCCGGCAGCCGGTCTTCCCTCGACTGGTAGATCCAGTTCGCCGTCAAAGAGGTTCGCGCGGTCAATGAATAACGTATTCCGGCCTGGGCGTATTCCGTGTAGGGAGCCGAATACCGGGTTGTATCCACATCAAAATTCTGTTTTTCCTGCCTGTACGCGGCATTCAGCTGCATTCTCTTGGAGAAATACAGGGACAGATTATTTGTGATGTAGCGCGTATCGTGATAGTATCCGGGAAAGTCCCTGCCCGCGCGAATGAACTGCATGTGATAGGAGAATAACGAATGTCTGGTCGACAGTGTAAAGCGGCAGGCCTCGTCTTCGCCCATGTTCTTCATCGGCCGGCTGTATTCGGCCTCAACGACCGTGTGACTCCAGGGAGACAGAACAGTCTCCACATCCAGCATTCGGCCTTCCCGTTCGCGTCCCTCTTTCTCCAGATACCGAACCGTGATCGTATTGTCCTTCATGTATCGAAAACTCGTAAACGCGGCCAGCTGAGTCTCCCGAGGCGCCATCCACCGGGTTCGATGGGCATATCCTCCCAGCTGAAAACGGCCGGTATGGATGCTGCCTTCGACACCCCTTCCGAACCGGTACTGTTCCAGCAGAGGCGACAGCGTGAAATTCCGGTCACCGATATGGAGCCCGCCCCATTTCGAATTGTACGATACAAAATAGGCGTCGTGTTCGAAGTACATGGACTTTTCAAACGCGTCGGGTCCCCGCAGCCCGAATTGCAGGTGATTCCGTCCGGCGTCATCGAGAGCGCCCTGTCCGGCCAGATTTCCCTGAAAACCGGATCGGGCCTGGTCCTGACTCTGCATGCCCCAGGCGAGGCTCATCTTGACGGGAAACCGGCGGTAACGATCCTCCTCCCTCTGGTTGACCGGCAGAATTTTCAGAACCGTGACATGCGACTCGGATTCCTCGCTCTCGGAAACCGCATGAAAATGGATTCGATGACCGGTTGTTTTGGCCAGATTCTGATCGCTGTTCACATGCACCGTCACCTGTTGGGTCTCTCCGGGCTCCATACGAAGCCTGGACGGATCCACCGTACAATTCAAAGGCAGTGAACTCTCTGCCTTGAAATCGACGGTCTCCGGTTCGTTGCTCTGATTGGAGACATAATATATCAGCTCGCAGGGTTCTCCCGCAATGGCATATTTCGGTGATGATATAAGCCCCAATACCAGCTGAGAGTGCCGAAGCACATGGACGCGGATAGGGGTCTGGTCGGAAATCGAGGGATATTCTCTGCCGCGGACACGGTAGACGACCTGATAATCGCCCGCCGGCACGTTTTGGGGAATATAGAGGCTTAAAAGGCGAAGGTCGCTTTCCTGGCTGTTCAACGTGTAGGGAGCTTCCTGAGTGATGAGTTTCCAGCCTTCAGGCATGATCACTTCGGTCACAAGTTCCAGGTCCCGGTCCCACAGATTGCGGACGCGGACAAGAGTCGTGACCGTGGATCTGGGATCCGCTTCGAGATAATCCTCTCCCGCGGGTCTGACCTCCACCCGGTTCTGAGCCACGGCGGACGCGGTCAGCAGCGCCATGGCCATCAATATGTGGGAACACCCGATTTTCATCATTCTTCGATTTTCAATGTATAGTTGGCCCCAAACAGATCATCCCTGCCCCCGTCGGCGATCAGCAGACTTCGGTAGGTGCCGGCAGGCACCCCGCTGAGATCGATACGGTGACGGACCGAGGTGCCGGGATAGATGCGCATCCGTGTACCCTCGAACTTGCCCATGGATTTCCCGGCTTCATCGAACAGCTCCGCCCAGACCGCCGGTTTCATCCACCGTTCTCCCGTATTTTCCAGATCCACCTGCAAAAACCGCTTGCCTTCGTCTCTGACAAGCCGCGTGCTTGAAAAATGCAGATCCGTGACGCCGGGATCGGCCATATGGGTCACGATCTGAATTCCATACCGCCACACCACATTGATCCCCATGGCGTTGACCGGAATTTCGTCCCGGGTCAGATGCCGGGGTATGGCCTCCACCATGATGAGGCTCCAATACGTGCCTTTCAATTCTGAATCATTCGGAATCTGAACCGCGTAATTCACCGATATTTCCTCTCCGGCCGGAATGGCTATTCTTTTCGGCGAAAACGTGACCCACGCGGCGTTGGATCGCGGTGTCTGTCCCGGATCTCCGTACAGATTGGTGCCGTCCGCGTAGAACAGGTAGTCCGTCTGATAGATATTTACTTCTTCCGATTCTTTCCCCTGATTCCTCACCACGATGCTGCCGCGCAGATTGTGGCCCGGTCCCCCTGTATGTTCCTGGGTCAGCTCGCTCTTGATCACGACTTCCGCGCCCGCGGAATTCCAGATCAAGAACAGCACGCAAAGAAAAACAGTCAAATGACGAAACATGATGGATCCTCTCAATAGCCTTATAACTGAACCACCGTGTACACGATGGATGTCGTATACGTGCCCGGAGGAATCTGCGGCCCGAC
>DSAB01000093.1 GCA_011388275.1 bacterium
ACCCGGCAGACACGGATGAATCCGGGAACGGCGAGCAGGACAACCGCCAGAACCGGATGCAGGAATCGAAGCCATATGGCGGCGGCCGACAGAATATACTGAAAGATCCACAATACAACGGTGGTATATCGCGCGGCTTTTTCTCCCAGAATAACGGGCAGCGTAAGCACGCCTTTCTCAAGGTCCTGTGAGCGCTTGTCGATGTGCTTGCCGAAAAGAACCGTGGTCGGACCGAGAGCGTAGATGAGACTGATCAGCATGACCTCAAGGCTCAACACGCCGCCCGTTACCACATAGTAGGTGCCGCCAACCATCAGGGGCCCCCAGACCAAAAGCACTGTGGGCTCCCCCAAACCGATATATTTCAGCGGCCATGTATAAAACAGAAGAAAAAACGCCCCGGCCGCAAAAAACAGGAGTGTCCAGTTTGGTGTTGTTAGAACAAGAATCAATCCGCATGCAAAAGCGATCAGACCGGAAACACCCAGATACGCGGCAAACTCCCGGCGGGTGAAATATCCGGCCTGAACGGTCTGGGGTCCGTACTGTGTCCGGTAATAATTCGATACATCGATTCCCTTTTTATAATCCACGTAATCGTTAAGCAGGTTATTGGCGGCATGCGCGAATACGAGTCCGGTCAAACTGAGCAGAAACGGAAACCAGTTGAACAATCGGTCTCTCCAGGCAAGCACGCCGCCGAGACCGGCGGACAGGGCGGTCATGAGAAACACCGCCGACCGGGTCGCGATGAGCCATTTGGAAACGACGTCCAGTTTTTTCCACTCTTCGCGATCCACACGGGGAATGATGCGCAGAGCCTGAATCCAGGTTTGAATCATATTGGCCTCACGATATCAGTTTTTAAAGAGAAAATCACATTACAAATTATTGATTAAACGATATTTAAGCTGGTCCGACCCCATTGCTGAAACGGATCATGACAGTCTCAGGAATTTGCCTTGCAGCCTGTTTTGATTCTAGAATACTCTGAACTTCCTGGACTTATTTTTATAAACCCTTTTCTGTCTGAACAGATTTGTTCGCATCACTCCGTATTCATCAAAACTCACCCTGAGAGTCAGCAAAATGGTCAATGTCACGGCAATACTCAGAATGACAAAAATGGCAACCATGATGGCGATCTGGTATTTGATGGCTGTCAGGGGTGTGGCGCCTCCCAGAATCTGTCCGGTCATCATGCCCGGAAGGAAAACGATTCCCATGGTGGCAATAGCTGCCAGGGAAGGTTTGAGGGCCGCGGTCAGGGCGTTTCTCACATAAGGCGTAACCCCTTCCAGAACGGTCGCTCCCATGGCCAGCCGATACAGGTATCGTTCCTGGTTGCGCTGCAGATCTCTGAAAAAACTGGAGACTCCGATTATATTGCCCCGCAACGAATTCCCCAGAAACATACCGCCGATGACGATAAAATATCTGGCATCCAAAATATTTTCAAGTCCGAGTATCACTCTGTTAAAATACAGCAAAATGGAGATAACAGAGAATATCAGAGAGCCCATGACCGGCCAGAAGAAAAGCCGCCGGTTCAGTTCCGCGTTCCGGATCACGGTAAAAGAGGCCACAATCACCATGACCCCGACCCAAAGGGCATTGAGCCAGGAGATATTCCACTGGAGCAGGTATTTCAGATAGATCCCCATGAGGAAGAGCTGCATCGCCATCCGGCCCACGGATATCAGGGCATTCCGGATCAAACCCAGTTTGAAATGGAACATAATATACAGCGGAATGCCCAGGAGTAAAAATGTGAAAATCAGCGCGGGAATGGAGATATCCTGAGGTCCCATATCAGCCTCCCAGGGTTACGCGTCTTATGGACCGATCCTGTTTCCAGCACGCATCATGGGAAATGCAGATCATCGTGCAATCCTTCAGAGAAAGAAGATAGTCCGCCACCTTTTTTTTCATATCGTGATCCAACTGGCTGGTAACCTCGTCCAGGAGTAAAAGCTTTCTTTGCGTCATAAGGGCCGTCCAAAGCGCCACCCGCTGTTTTTCGCCTCCGGAAAGCGAATCGAGCTTTTCTTCTTCAATGCCGTCGGACAGTTCGAGAAACCGCCGGATGGAATCCCGGATACGCCTCGGAGTCTGCCGTCCGTGATGGACTTTGTAGGAGAATATTTCATCCAGAAAGGTGCCTACTTTTCCCTGTCCGATGTCGAGGCTTTGACTGACATAGGCCGCCTCCCCCCGAACGCGCACCGCCACTTCGGGCGACATGACCTGACCCTTATAGTGTACGGCGCCTTGTTGGGGCTGAACGAACCCCAGAAGCATTCTCAGCAGTGTGGATTTGCCGATACCCGATTTGCCGGAGACCAGTACCCGGTCACCGGGACGCACCTGTAGAGAAAATTCAGTAAGAATGATCTTGTTTTCAAAGGTCAGCGATACACGATCGAACAGAATCATCATTCATTCCGGTTATTCCATGTTTGGTTGAAATAGTATCGAACAAGAACCGGTATCGACACTCCCATGCTTTCCCGTCTATTCAGCATCCCCGGCCGGGTACAGCGTGCCCGGAACTTCCTTCACCTTGCATTGGACAATACGAAAGTCGATCGAAAAACGCAAGGAGAAACTTGCCGCAGAGTAATCAGGCACTTTGCGTTCTCCCATAATCTTGTTGCATTATTGAATGATGTTCTTTACATTCCTAAAATCATTTTCAGAAATACGCTGTTTGATAGAAGCGGCCCGATGACGAGCCGGCAGATCACGGGCCTTTTATACGGAAAAGCGGCATTCGGTCTGGAGGAACTTTATGGATCTTTTTGAAAAATGCAAAACCGATTCAGGATATTTCGGCCCATTCAGGGTGCAGGATGATGAATATTTCACGCGGCCGCTGCTTGATCCCATTCCAGGCACCCGAATGAAATTCCATGGAAAACCCGTCATCCAATGGTCTATCAACAATTACATGGGGCTGGCAGAGAACGAAGAATTGAGGGCCCTGGCCGTGGAAGCCGCCAAAAAATACGGCACCAGCTCGCCTATGGGATCACGCATGATGACCGGCAATACCGAACGCCACAAGGAGCTGGAACGTCAGCTGGCAGACTACATGGAGAAAGAATCGGCCGTATTATTTAATTACGGCTATCTGGGTGTTATCGGAACCATCCAGTCCCTGGTGGACACCCAGGATATTATTCTGCTGGACAAACTGTCTCACGCCTCCATGGTCGATGGCACACTGGGCGCGTCCGGAAAATTCCGGGTTTTCAAGCACAACGACATGGACAGTCTGGAAATGCACCTGAAAAGAATCAATCGTGACCGGAAAGGCGGTGTTCTCATCGTGACCGAAGGCGTGTTCGGCATGATGGGTGATCTGGCCGACCTGCCCGGCATTTGTGAACTGAAGGAAAAATACGACGCCCGTCTTTTCATCGATGACGCGCACGGGTTCGGTGTGATGGGTGAGAATGGCCAGGGAACGGCCTTTCACTATGGGGTTCAGGACAAGATCGACGTGCATTTCGGCACCTTCGCCAAGGCCTTCGCGGCCATCGGCGGTGTCACCGGATCCAGCAAAAAGGTCGTGGACTGGATCCGCTACAACGCCCGCACCCAGGTCTTTGCCAAAAGCCTTCCCATGATTTATGTGGAGGTCCTGATGAGGACGCTTGAATTGATCCGGGATGATCAAGAGGGCAGACGCAAAAAGATGCGGGAGAATGCCGTAAAGCTGAAAAAAGGACTGCGGAGTCTGGGTTATACCGTGGGCGATGTCCCGTCACCCATTACACCGGTCTATGTGCCTGCGGGTGATCTGCAGGTGAGCATGAACATCATCAAGAGTCTCCGTGACCTGGGCATCTTCATAACCGGAGTGATGTATCCGGTGGTTCCAAAAGGCATTATTCTGTTTCGAATGATCCCCACGGCATCGCATACGGATGAAGAAATTCAGCTGACTATCGATGCTTTCAGGAAGGTCCGTGATGACCTCAAGCTCAAGCTGGACATGAAGCCCGCGTGAGGATACATATGGGACCCAAAGTTCTCATAACCGGCGCATCCCGGGGAATCGGCGAGGCCGTCGCCCGCTTTCTCGCGAACAAAGGATATGAGGTCACGGGCACAAGCCGGCATCCCGAACGCATCGCCAATCCGATCCCGGGTGTTCAGTATATCACCCTCGACCTCAACCGTATCGATTCCATTGAAAGATGTATTGATCAGACCGGCTCTGCAGATATATTGATCAACAATGCCGGAGAGAGCCGCATCGCGCCGGCGGAGGTGGATCTTCCTGACCGGATCCGCGATATATTTCAGATCCACATCCACGGACCCATACGGCTCATACAGGGTTTTCTGCCGGGAATGAGAGAGAAACGGATGGGTTGGATCATCAACATCGGATCTCTGGCCGGCATCTTTCCGGTGCCCTTCCAATCGGCTTACAGCTCTGCCAAATCGGCCCTGGCCGTCTATTCGCAGTCGCTGCGCAGCGAAGTATGGGACCTTGGCGTTCGGGTCGTTATGGTCAATCCCAATGATATTCGCACAACCATTCAGCCTGAAATCATCATTGGACAGGTTCCTGATTATCACGCCCCTCTTCAACGCATGCAGACCGTGAGGACAGAACGGATGACTTCGGCGCAAAATCCCGATCTCGTGGCTAGAAAAATAGGAACCATCCTGTTGAAAAAACGCCCCGCTCCCGCCTACTCTGTGGGAGGAGCCGCCCCTCTTTTGGTCTTTGCCAGAAGGTGGCTTCCGGATCGGTGGGCGGAAAGTCTGATTCGCAGAACCTACAACCTGTAAACCCGTTTATGTCAATCGTGCGACCGAAGATTTCAGAGGCAAAACATCACGATCGAGTCGAGGAGAATCTCCATGTCTGTTGAACTTCGAGAAGTCCGGACTGTC
>DSAB01000006.1 GCA_011388275.1 bacterium
AAGTCAAAGCCGGCGGTAAATCCGAAGAGAAAAAGGAAGAGCAGAAAGCGGAGAAGATTGAAGAAGAGACTGAAAAATCAGCGGTTGAACCTGTAGAAGGCTCTGAAGAAACATCCGGTGATATCCAACCGGAAGCGGCTGAATCCGCCGAAGAAAAAGCAGAAGAAGAAAAAATCCGGGAAACAGAAGAAGCTCAAGGAGACGATGAAGCCCAAAAGGACTGATCGGTTTTAACGCGGGGATTGATCCGGTTCAGTGGAACCGAACCGCTGATACTGTGAGCTGACAGAATGTCATTTATACTTTAAGGCGAGATGAAAAGATGGTATAGGTATGAAGAAATATTCTGGCTTTATACCATATCATCGCCCGAACAATCATTTGAATGTCGATATATGCCGGACGATCACTGAGTTGAAAAAGAACGGGGCGGAATCACGACAGACAATGAGGAGGGAGAATGATGAAGGATTTCATCGAATTTATCGCCAGACACCTGGTTGATAATCCGGAGGCCGTGAAGGTTCACGAGGTTGAAGGAGAGAAGACCACGGTCTATGAGCTTCGTGTCGGTGACGGCGATCTTGGCAAGGTAATCGGCCGAAAGGGTCAGACCGCAAAGTCCATTCGAACACTTCTGGCCGCGGCTTCGGCGAAACGGGGTAAGCGGGCTGTCCTGGAAATTCTTGAATAGATCAGCTGTTCCGGGAAGCCTGATTTTCAAATGCGGAGCAACGGTCATCATTACAGTCGGTAAAATCATCAAATCGCATGGAATTCGCGGAGAAGTAAAGGTTTACCCGTTGACCGACAGAATAGAGAACCTGTGTTCCGCGCGAAGGCTTTTTATAGAGAAAGATGATTACGGGAATTGGCATCGTGTTTTAAGCCTCCGGCTGCAAAACAAGTTTGTTTTGATTATGCTGAGCGGAATCGATGACCGTGACACGGCCGACCGTTTTCGGAACGCTTTGTTGAAAATCCCTTCGAAGAACCGAAAGCCGCTTGAAGAAGGTGTTTATTATGTTTCGGATTTGATCGGTATGAGAGTCCGAACCGCTGCCGGAAAGGATATCGGCATTGTCAGGGATGTCTTGCAGAATACGGCGCAGGATCTATGGGTTGTCGAAGCGGAACAAAGTGAATATTTGATTCCGGCCGTGTCTGAATATATCAAAAGGGTCGATGTTCAAAACAGGGAAATACTCATCGATCCTATAGAAGGTTTACTGGATTGACATGCGAATCGATGTGGTGACGACTTTTCCTGATATGCTGCAGGGCTTTCTTCTTGAAAGCATGATGAAACGGGCGCAGGAAAAAGGAATTGTAACTGTTCATGTGTGGAACCTGCGCGATTTTACGCGCGACAAACATAAAACCGTGGATGACTACCCCTACGGGGGCGGTGCGGGAATGGTGATGAAACCGGAGCCGTTTTTCAGAGCGATGGATTCGATTCGCAAAGCCGCTCCTGAAACGGGTCCGGTGATTTTTCCCTCACCTCAGGGTGAGGTGTTCAATCAGGATTCGGCGAAGAGTCTGTCATCAGAACCGCGCCTGATATTTTTATGCGGTCACTATAAGGGAGTCGATGAGCGGGTACTCGACGGTCTGGTGACCCGGGAGATTTCCATAGGCGATTATATTCTTACCTCCGGAGAACTGGCCGCGGCCGTCATGATCGACGCGGCGGTTCGTCTCAAACCCGGAGTGTTGGGAGATTTTGATTCGGCCGAAGGGGATTCCTTTCAGCAGGACACGCTCGAGGGACCTCAATTTACCCGGCCCGCCGAATACCGCGGTATGAAGGTGCCGGAAGTCTTGCTTTCAGGCAATCATGCCAAAGTGAAACAATGGAGGCTGGAACAAAGAATTAAGAGAACCCGCGAAAGACGACCGGATTTACTTTCAGCGGATCAGGAAAATCACAAGAAATCATAATTACTAAACAGATATCAGGAGGTTTTGATTTATGGATCCTTTAAAGGTGGCCATTGCCGATCAGATGAAGGCGGAGATTCCGGATTTTTCGGCGGGCGATGATGTTGAGGTTCATTATTCCGTTGTTGAAGGGGATAAAGAGCGTGTTCAGATTTTTAAGGGTTTGGTTATTCAGAGACGCGGCAGCGGAATTAATGAAACTTTTACGGTCCGTAAAATGTCCAGCGGGGTGGGTGTGGAGCGGGTTTTTCCCCTGCATTCTCCCCGGATCGCCAAGATCAACTGTGTCCGAAGAGGTAAAGTGCGCCGGGCCAAACTATATTACATACGAAATCTTCGCGGAAAGGCGGCCCGTATCGAAGAGAAACGCTGAGACCATCTGTTTGCAAAAAAGGTCTCGAAAGGCGTGACCGCCCGGGGCCTTTTTTTATTGGAGTGAATCGACATGCTGCAACGTGTTGCGGAAAGGTTGAGAAGCGCTCGAAAGGTTACGGTGCTGACCGGCGCGGGAATATCCGCTGAAAGCGGTGTGCCGACCTTTCGCGGCCAGGATGGACTATGGAAAAAAATGAAACCCGAGGAGCTGGCCAGTTTTGACGCGTTTATGAGCAATCCGGACAGGGTATGGGAATGGTATCAGTTCCGCCGGGATCTGATGTCGAAAGTGGTTCCGAATGAAGGACACCGGGCCCTGGCGTCAATGGAAGAAAAAATTCACGATTTTATCCTTATTACTCAAAATGTGGATGGATTGCATCACAGGGCCGGAAGCCGGAAAGTTCTGGAACTGCATGGCAATATCATGCGGAATAAATGTGTTCAATGTGAAAGAAAAACCGATGAAATCCAGGCATTCCTGCCGGGTCAGCTTCCCCGGTGCTCATGCGGAGGCCTGCTGAGGCCTGATGTGGTCTGGTTCGGCGAGATGCTTCCGGAAAGAGAACTGACGGAGTCTTTTCAGGCGTCCCGGAGTTGCGATCTCTTTCTCAGCGTAGGAACTTCGGCTTTGGTTCATCCGGCGGCGTCCTTGCCCGTACTTGCTAAAAATAGCGGAGCTTCGGTGTTCGAAATCAACACCGAGTCAACGGTGATATCCTCTGTGCTGGATGGGATCGTTACCGGCAAATCCGGAGAGATTTTGCCGAAGCTGCTCGAACTGGCCTGACCATAAACCTTTTTCTCATAAACCGGGGTGATTCTCTATCCGTCTGTGCCCATGAATGAAAGTGTCCAGGGAATTGATGAAAAACTAAAGTTTGCCCCCGCTCTTCCCGGTGTGTATGTTTTGAAGGACAGGCAGGGAAGAATTCTCTATGTGGGAAAGGCGAAATCGCTTCGAAACCGGTTGCGTTCTCATTTCCGGCCGGGAAAGAATGAAGATATTCGGCACAGGCGGCTCATGTCCCAGGTGGCCGATTTCGAGACGATTGTCGTGGATTCCGAGGTCGAGGCCCTGATTCTGGAAGCCAATTTCGTTAAAGAGCATCATCCCAAATACAACGTAAACCTCAAGGATGACAAGAGTTATCCTTTTATCCGGGTGACCCGGGAGCTTTATCCCCGGGTTTTTATAACCCGTAAAGCGGTTCAGGATGGATCCGCCTATTTCGGTCCCTATACGGATGTCAAGATACTTCGTCAGTTGATGTCGGCTGTACGTTCTATCTTTCCCCTCAGGACTTGCGGACTTTCCATAACTCCGGAAGCCATTGAACGCAAAAAATTCAAAGTCTGCCTGAATTACCATATCGGACGCTGCCGGGGGCCTTGTGAAGGACGTATCTCACCCTCGGAATATGGCAGAATGGTCGATCAGGTAGTCGCTTTTATCAAGGGGAAAAATCAGGATCTGGCAGCCGAACTGGAAGCCCGAATGAAAGATCTGTCCCGGAAGCGGCAATTTGAAGAAGCCGCTGTTGTCAGAGATGAGCTCAGGGCACTGTCACGTTTCCTGTCCCGGCAAAAAATCGTAGATACCCGTCGAGTGAACAGGGATATTCTTTCGCTGGCGCTTTCGGGCAGGCAGGGATGTGCCATGGTCTTTGATGTACGGGAAGGGAAAATGACGAATCGCCGGCATTTTTATCTCATCAACGATGGTAATGCTTCCGAGAAGGAAGTGTTGGCGGCATTTATCAAACAGGTGTATCTGAAGGCGGATGTGATTCCCGATGAGATCCTTCTTCCATGGGAGCCGGAAGAAATCATTCAATTGAACCGATGGCTGAATTCGAAAAAAGAGAGCGCTGTTCGAATAACGATTCCCTGCAAAGGACAGAAAAAAAAGCTTGTGGAGATGTGTCTGCGTAATGCCCGGCTCCTTCTGGAAGAGCTGCTGGAGCAGAAAGAAAAGCGAAAACAGCGTATCCATGCTTCGGTGTTGGCGCTGCAGAATGATTTGGGTCTTAAAAAACCTCCCTGTCGAATCGAAGCATTCGACGTATCCAATACAGCCGGATCGGATTCCGTGGCATCGCTGGTCGTGTTTGAGAATGGCCGCCCCAAAAAATCGGATTATCGGTATTTTAAGATTAAGACCGTTCAGGGTATAGATGACTTTAAAATGATGGCCGAAGCAGTGGAACGGAGGATTGCCCGGCTTCAGCGTGAAGACCGGCCCCTGCCGGATTTGATCCTGGTTGATGGAGGCAAGGGGCAGCTGTCGGCCGCGGTCTCTGTTTTGACCCGGATGGGTCTGAGCGATCAGCCGGTCGCCGGCCTGGCAAAACGACTGGAGGAGATTTTTATTCCGTGGGCCGACGACGCGCAGACTCTGCCCCGGTCGTCGCCCGGGCTCAAACTGCTGCAGCAGGTTCGGGACGAAGCCCATCGTTTCGCCGTAACGTTCCACCGAAAACTTCGCGGGAAGCGATTGGTGCGATCCGCGCTCGATGAGATTCC
>DSAB01000152.1 GCA_011388275.1 bacterium
GTCTATCGTCTCTATTGGGAGGAGGTTGGGATGGGTTTTAAATTCGAAAAACTCGTTGTATATCAGCTTGCACTTGAGTATGTTGATCAATTATATGAAATATCTGACAGTCTTCCTAAACAGGAGCGTTACAATCTTCAAAATCAACTAATAAGAGCGGGCACATCGATTGTGCTGAATATCGCTGAGGGATCTATGTCCCACACAGACGCTGAGCAGATCCGATTTATTCGGATCGCTATTGGCTCCCTTATGGAGACTGTCGCCTGTCAGCACCTCATTATACGCAGAAAGTATCTTGCATCAAGAAGGTCGTTGATGATGCAAGCTTCTGAACAGAGTGTTGATCTATTTAGGAAACTTCAGGCTCTAAAAAAGTACCTTGAAGCTAAATGATAAACGATGGACCATGGGCGGCCTTCGGCCGCGACGACTGACCGCAGACCATGGACCATAGATAAAAGATAAAAACCCAACATTTCAGTCCATGGTCAATCGTCTATGGTCTATCGTCGCAGCGCGAAGCGCTGCACCATCGTCAATCGTCTATCGTCTATCGTCTTTTTTCAAAGCATTTCCAGGAATCTCTATGGAGCATTCTCCCATGACCAAAACTCTCGGCATTATCGGCGGCATGGGGCCCCTGGCCTCGGCCCTGTTCCTGCGAAAAGTCGTGGAATCCGTCACAGCCGGAAAAGACCAGGACCACCCCCGTATTGTGATGGACTCCAACCCGGCAATCATTCCCGACCGCACAGCCGCGGTTCTGGGCGAAGGCCCCTCTCCGGCTCCCGGCATTATCCAGACAGGCCGCATCCTCATCGCCGCGGGAGCCGACTTCCTGGCCATGCCCTGCGTGACCGCCCACGCCTTTTTCGACAAAATCCAGTCCGGCCTCGGGAAACCGGTTATCCACATGCTCAGGGAGACCAGAGCCCTGGCCGAACGCCTGTGGCCCGGCGCCAGACCCGGACTTCTCGGCACGGAAGGCACACTGAAAACCGGCCTCTTTGACAATCTGTTCAAACCCGCAGAGATCATTCTTCCCGATACTCAAACCCAGAAAGAGCTGATCAATCTGGCCATCGCATGCGTCAAGGGCGGAGACATCGAATCGGCCCGGCCGCTCATTCTCAGGGCGGCGCAGACCCTGACGGAAAAAGGAGCGGATCTCATCATCGCCGGGTGCACGGAAGTGCCGCTCATGCTGCGCTCCCGGGACACATCCGTTCCCGTTCTCGACCCCATGGACGCCCTGGCCCGGGCCTGTGTGCGTCATTGGCATGAAACGGACGATAGGCCCTGAAAGGATTCCTCCATGAAAAATCCGCTTCCCGACTCCGTGTACCACTCCCGCCTGAAACCGCGCAAACCCGATCTGAGGGGTGATTATTTCCGCGACCAGACGGCCATCATCCACGCCACGCCCTTCCGCCGGCTGAAACACAAGACCCAGGTCTTCTTTTCGCCCCAGAATGACCATATCTGCACGCGTATCGAACATGTTCTCCATGTTTCCACCATCGCCACTACACTCTGCAAGGGTCTGGAACTGGATGTGGAGCTCGCCCAGGCCATCGCGCTCGGCCACGATCTGGGCCACGCGCCGTTCGGTCACATCGGAGAGAAGATTCTGAACGAACTGGCCGCCGATTCGGGAGGATTCATCCACGAAGTGCACAGCCTGCGGGTGGTGGACAAGATCGCTCGCGACGGCCGGGGGCTGAATCTCACCTATGCCGTGCGGGACGGCATCGTGTCCCATTGCGGCGAGTCCTTTCAGCAGTCCATCTCTCCCTCGGCGAAAGAAAAAGATCTGGAAGCCGTGTCCACCCGGCAGTCCGCCCCGCTCACCTACGAGGGGTGCGTGGTGCGCATGGCCGACCGAATCGCCTATCTCGGCCGGGACATCGAAGACGCCATCACGGCCGGACTCATCACGGGCAGAGACGTACCCCGTGAGATCAAACGGAATCTCGGATCCACCAACGGTGAAATCATCGACACCCTGGTCATGGATGTTGTCCGGGCCTCCCGGAAAAGCGACGCCATTCAGCTTTCTGACGCCCGCTACGATCTGATGTGCCGGCTCAAGGAGTTCAACTATCAGAATATATACAACCATCCCCGCATTCTCGTCAGCGATCACACCATCTCCCGCCTGCTGCGGAATCTGTTCAGTCATCTCATCGAAAGTTATCAAAAATGGGGTCTGGATTTCCATGCCTGCCGGCAATCACCTTTCAAAGTGGATCATTATTTCAGCCAGTATCTGAAGCCCAGACGCCGGCTGCTCGAAAGCGAGCCCGATTCACAGCGATGCGTCATCGATTTCGTGGCCGGCATGACCGATTCGTTCGCGCTGGAATCGGCCCACGATCTGCTGTTTCCCCATCCGCTGGACGGGATTTAGAAAAGGCATGGGAAAAGACGCTAAGCGCGGAGCGCAGGGCGGAAAAGAATGGGTTTGTTTTTTTCCTTTTTCCTGCGATAGGCCGGCCTGATGATTCATTCATGGTATGGGGGGAGGGCATTATTCTTTTATGGACGATAGACGATGGACGGCGGACGATGTTCTGACCATAGACCATAGACGACAGACGATAGTCGACCATGGTCGGTGGTCTGCGGTCTATTGTCGCGGCCGAAGGCCGACTGCGGTCCGCGGTCTGTGGTCCGTGGTCGCGGCCCGCAGGGCCGCTTATAAAAGCTTGACTGAAAGACGAAAATATCGTACATTGAAACATTTATCGTGAACCCATTTCCAACAGCGGGAATCCCATGAAAATCGCACTCGTGTACAACCCGCACGCCGGCCACAAACGCGCGCTGAAAATTCTACCCAGGGTCGAGGCCCTGCTCACGTCCCGATCTATAAACTTCGATCTGCACCTCACCGACTATCCCGAACACGCCGTGGAAATCGTAAAGAATCTGGACTTCAAATCACTCGACGGCCTGGCGGCCGCGGGCGGCGACGGCATCCTGTTCGAGGTGATCAACGGGTATTATCAGAATCCGTCCAAAAAGAGAATTCCCCTCGGCATTCTGCCCGTGGGCACGGGCAACGCGTTTGCCCGCGACCTGGACCTCGACAATACCAGACTGGAGGCCGCCGTCGACATTCTGGCCGGCGGCAAAACCCGGCGCGTGGATGTGGGACGGTTTACCACGCACGGTCAGGAATATCACTATCTGAACATCCTGGGCCTGGGTTTTGTGGCGGATGTCACGCAGACCGCCATGAAGCTGAAAGTGCTCGGCAATATCGCCTACACGCTGGGCGTGCTGTACCGAACCGTGTTTCTCAAAACCCATCACCTGACCATCGAGATCGACGGCAAAACCATGGAACGGGACAACCTGTTCGTCGAGATCTCCAACAGCCGGTATACCGCGGACTTTCTCATGGCCCCCAATGCGAAAATCGACGACGGATATCTGGACGTCACTCTCTGCAATCAAATAACCCGGCGGAAACTGCTGAAGACCTTTCCGAAAATCTTCACCGGAGAACACATCCACGCGGAAGAGATCGAGCAGTTTCAGGCCCGGTCCATCAAAGTCAAGACTGATATCCCCAAGGTGCTCACACCGGACGGTGAGCTTCTGGGCATCACACCCATCGAAGTCGACTGTCTGGAAAAAGACATCGAGGTGTTCTGGCAATGAGGGCCCTGCTTTCCATCTATCTCTGGCTGATCGGCGGGCTGTATTTCGGAACGGTCGCTGTGGTCGGTTCTCTGCTGACCTATATTATCCCCAGGGAGAAACTGGATCCCTGGCTCAAACGATGGCTTCGTTTCCTGTTCCGGCTTCTCTTTTCCCGCGTGGACGTGGAAGGAGCGGAAAAGATCGACACCCGCACCACGCATCTGTTCATGGCCAACCATGTCAGCCTTTTCGATGTGCCCCTTCTTGGGGCCACCATTCCGCAGGTGGTTCAGGGTGTCGAAGCCAAAGAGCAGTTCAGCTGGCCCATCTATGGATGGACCATACGGCGCCTCGGCAATATTCCCATCGACCGAAAGAATATTCATTCCAGCATACGCAGCCTTCGCAAGGTCGAAAAGCTGCTTCAAAAGGGCCGTTCCATCATCATCATGCCGGAAGGACACCGCACGCTGGACGGCAAACTGCGGCCTTTCAAGAAACTGCCTTTTCACCTGGCCAAACAGGCCGACGTGGCCATCGCGCCCATCGGCCTGTCCGGTCTGTATTCCTTGAAACCCAAGGGATCGTGGATGATTCGACCCACGCGTCTTAAAGTCAAGTTCGGGAACATTATTTCACTGGACACCGTTCGTTCCCTGTCCGTGCAGGAGCTGATGGATCGTACGCGGAAAGCCATTCAGGCCCTGGTGGAGCGGCCGTAGAGAAATATCATTCAGTCTTGAATCCAGAAATTCTCAGGCTGTCATCCCCGCGAAAGCGGGGATCCAGTCTTTTGATAATTTAACATGAAACAATACTTTGTCTATATACTGGCAAGTCAAAGAAACGGGACGCTCTATATTGGTGTTACAAACGATTTAATTAAAAGAGTCTATCAACATAAGAATAACATCATTAAGGGATTCACCGATAAATATAAAGTACATCACCTTGTCTATTATGAAACAACCGGTGATATTGAAAGTGCGATTCAACGTGAAAAACAGTTGAAGAAATGGAACAGAAAATGGAAGTTGGAATTGATTGAAAAAATGAATCCGGAATGGAATGATTTAACCGATTCGATTGCTTAACTGGATTCCCGCTTTCGCGGGAATGACAA
>DSAB01000079.1 GCA_011388275.1 bacterium
ATAATTCACAAATAGAATTATGAGTCAAATAAAATCATTGTTTTATATGATTTTATTTGACTCTCAACAGTTCCGTGAATTATTCGGGTTATCCCGACTTTCAATCCTATCTTTTCTATTTATAAATAAGTCGGGTTAGAATATTGATGGAGAACCGGGATCATGTAGTCCCGGTTCTCTTTCTTTTTTTACAGTCAGTCCTCATCAATGCAGGTTTTTTTCAAATTCCCTGAACAGCCTCCACCATGGCAAATATATTTTCAAGAGGGGTGTCGGGCTGTATGTTGTGAGCCGGCGCCGCGATATATCCTCCCCCCTTGCCGAAAACGGATATTCGATCGCGGACATGCTTCCTCACATCAGCCGGAGTGCCTCTGGGAAGCACGTGTTGAACATCGATACCTCCGAAAAAAATCAGATCCCGTCCGAACTCGCTTTTCAATTCATGCGCGTCCATGCCGGCTGCCGTTGGCTGCACGGGATTGAGAATATCGAGGCCGATCTCGATCAGATCCGGCATAATGGGACGAATGGATCCGCAGCTGTGATAGGCGATAAAAATACGGGGGTTCACGCTCCGGTAGGCATCGAACACTTTTTTCAGGCGGGGCTTGATACGCCGTCTCCATAAATCAGGAGAGATCATCATGCCCTGCTGATTGCCCATGTCATCCCCGGCCCAGATCACATCCACGCCCATTTCGATGAGCCGGCAGCCCTGCCGAATGCTGTAATCCGCCAGCCGGTCCATCAGAACATCCACATAGGCCTCTCCCACGGCCAGGTCCATAAGAAATTTTTCCAGACCCACCAGATACCAGGACAGCTCAAAAAACGTGCACTCCTGTTCGCCGATAATGCCGTGGGTGGAACCGTAACACCGGATCATTGCTTCCGCCCAGCGGAAACGGGCCGGATTCACCGGATCAGGAAATTCTATGGATTCAATCTCTTTCACCGTTTCCACGCCGGCCAGAGGATGCCCCACCATCTCCTGATACCAGCCTGCCGATCGGCTTCGTATACCCCATTCATCGATCCGGCTTCCGTCCTCCAGAACCCGGGCCGGCCGACCGATAATGGATGTAGCCGCTACGGCTACACAATCGTTCCCCAAACGGGTCAGAACACCGGGAAATGAGATTCGATTGGAGAAAAAAGAATCCACCGGTTCTTCCGAATCCGATCCAACCGCCTTTACGAGACGTCTTCCGATCTGCGGAGTCACGTTCATAAAGAGCGGCGGCCGATCCGTGCCTTTCCTTGTCAGCGTATTCAGAACCCGTTCTCGCGGTTTCACAGGGATTCGGGTTTCTGTTATTCCGTCTATTAATGATTGCATAATATCGCCTGTCTTTCCGTCACCCTAAAATAACCATAGCGGATCGGACTGGCAAGCGAAATATTTATAAATACCGCTCGACTTCCCACGGAGTGACCTGATTCAGGAAATACCGCCATTCTCTCCGTTTGGCCAGACTGAAATGATTCATCAGCCGTTCTCCCAGCGTTTCAGACAATACGCTGTTCTGTTCGAGCGCTTCGATCGATTCACCCAGCGTGGAGGGAAGCATGGATATATTCATGGCACGGATCCGTTCATCCGAACAGTCGTACACATTCTCTTCGACGGGATCGGGAACCTTCAGTTTGTTCTGCACGCCGTCGAGCCCGGCGGCCAGCATGCAGGCGAATGCCAGGTAGGGATTGCACGATGGATCTGGGCAGCGCAGTTCGATTCTGGCTCCTTCTCCGGCCTTGGAACGGGTCACCATGGGAATGCGTATCAGCGCGGACCGGTTCACCCGCCCCCAGCAGATATAAACCGGCGCTTCATAGCCCGGAACAAGACGTTTGTATGAATTCACAGTAGGCGCCGCGATAGCCGAAAGAGCGCGGGCGTGCCGAATCTGTCCGGCAAGAAATTGATACGCCAGTGAAGAGATACCGTATTTGTCCTCTTTGCCGAAAAACAGATTTCCGCCTTTATTCCACAAACTCTGATGCACATGCATTCCGCTTCCATTGACCCCCATAAAGGGTTTGGGCATAAAGGTGACTTTAAAGCGGCGAAAGGAAGCGTGCGTTCTCAGGGCATGTTTGAACGCGGTAACGGCGTCTGAAACCCGAAGAACCTCTCCATAGCTCAGATCGATCTCATGTTGTCCGTGGCTGACTTCATGGTGGTAGGTTTCACAGGAATATCCCATTTCATCCATATGCTTCATCGTTGCCTGACAGATTTCCACGGCGCGGCTCTGCACGCCCAAATCAAAATATCCCTTTCGGTCATGAGGGCGACAATCCGGAAGCGTATCCCGGTCGATGAGAAAGAATTCGATTTCAGGGCCCACATAATATCGGTATCCCATCGATTCGGCCTTTTTTATGACCCTTTTCAGAACGCCCCTCGGGTCTCCCTCAAAGGGCTTTTCATCAGGAAGGTATATATCGCAGATAATCTGAGCGCCCGTCCCCTTTTCCCGCGTCCATGGCAGAATCGCGAAAGTTTCCGGATCGGGACGCAGCAGCATATCCGATTCGCAGATTCGGGCGAATCCCTCGATAGAGGATCCATCAAACCAGACACCATGAGCCAGAGCGCTCTCGGCGAGCCTGGCCGGCAAAGTCACTTTTTTCGTTTGCCCGGTAATGTCGGTGAACAGCAGATAAAGATATTCGATGTGATTCTTTTCGATCGTGCGGAGCACTTCCTCCGACCTGTCAGTCATAAACACCTCCTGCAGATTTGGTGGGAATAAGTATCAGGGGTTCAACAGGCAAAATGCATTCCAATTCTTCTAAAAAGACAGGCTGATATCAAACAAACATCCTTTCTGGGTTGTTATTTATTGAGTTATACTGGTTCAATCTTCAGGTTACACATCAACGGCAGTGAAAATGAAACCGGTAATTACAATACATTTTTGTCGCTATTAATTGTTATTCTTACATTTTTGTAGCCTTTCATTGCATTCGAGTAAAGCACATTCCCTCTTATCGTCTGTGGTATTTTCCAAAAGAGACGTTAAGTCAAACGTTTAGTGAGTCTCTCCTGATCTTTGAGTGAAAAAGATCACTTCTTTTTGATACGATCTTTATCCCCGTCCTGGATTCCCGATAAAAGATTTCGGGAATGACAGCCCTCCCCTAACTCGCCCTTCAGCTGTTTTTCACTGAATAAAACGGCCTGATCACTTGACAATAACCATACATTTATGTATCTTATATTTTATATTATTACATTTTTGTCGTCACGGAGACTGTTCCATGCCATCCGCAATGACCGAACAGGCGGCGGCTCGCAAGCTGTCCATTCTCATGGAAATTCACAAGGCTCTCAGCCGCTCCATGGATTTGAAGGATTCACTGCACGCGGTGCTGCTGATCCTCAGGGAATCCTATCGTATCAAGGCGGGCAGCATTTTCATCATTGACGAGGAAGGGTCTCTCAGGCTTGCGGCTTTTTCCGGAAGCGAAAAGAGAAAACCTTTTCTGACGCATATCAATCCGGTCTTTACGGCTATCGCCGAAACCGCAAAACCGATCATCGTTCCGCAGGTCAGCCGTGATCCGGCCTTTACAGCAACTCCCATACCCTCCAGGGGCGAGGACAGTTTTATCGGCGTTCCCGTGGTGCTCGATTACAGAACACTGGGCGTTCTGAATGTCCTTTTCGCGTACCACCCTCAAAGACACTTCGAGTCCGCACTCAAATTTCTTCAACTGACTGCTTCCGCGCTGCTTCAGCCCGTTCGTGTACACCGGATCATCGCCGATGAAAGAAAGCGCCTGCAAGACGAGAATGTCTTTCTGAAAAAGAAACTCGAAGAAGAATATGGATTTCACAATATCATCGGAAACAGCCATCAGATGCGCGATGTTTACGAACAGATTTCCCGAGTAGCCGAAACCGACACCACGGTTCTTCTCCGCGGAGAATCGGGTACGGGAAAAGAGCTCATGGCCGAGGCCCTTCACTACAATTCGACCCGAAAGGATAAACCTTTTATTCGAATGAATTGCGCGGCCGTACCCGAGACTCTCATTGAATCTGAATTCTTCGGTCATGAAAAAGGCGCTTTCACCGGTGCGGTGGGACAAAAAAAAGGGCGATTCGAAACAGCGGACAGTGGTACGGTCTTTCTGGATGAGATCGGCGACCTGGCTCCATCCACCCAGGTCAAGCTCCTTCGGCTGCTTCAGCAGCGCGAGTTCCAAAGAGTCGGCGGCAACGAAACAATTCATGTGGACATTCGCATCATTGCTGCGACACACGCGGACCTTGAGGACCTGATCAGCCGGCGACTGTTCAGGGAAGATCTCTACTATCGGCTCAACGTGTTCACCATTTTTATTCCTCCTCTTCGCGAACGAAAAACGGACATATTGCTTCTGGCCGATCACTTCATGATCAAATACGGCCGAAGGCATCGTAAACCGGTCCGGCGCATCTCCACACCCGCCATCGATATGCTCATGCGCTATCACTGGCCGGGCAATGTGAGAGAACTGGAGAACTGTATCGAACACGCCGTTCTTCTGTGTGAAGACGTGATCCACAGCCATCATCTCCCTCCCACACTGCAGACGGCCGAAAGCAGCAACACCGTTCCGAGGCTCTCACTGTCCAAAGCAGTCGAAATGTACGAAAAGGAGATGATACAGGACGCGCTCAAAACAACCCGCGGAAACCGGGCGCAGGCGGCCCGGCTCCTGGATACGACCGAACGAATTATCGGATATAAGATATCGAAATAC
>DSAB01000149.1 GCA_011388275.1 bacterium
AGTGTCTCTATCTTTGAAACAGTTCCTATTTTTCAATTAGTTACGAATGGTTATTACAATGCCGACACTATAGATAATGAACAACAACTGTTTTTATTTGACTTATAACCGGACACTACTGATCAAATACATTATTTAAAGTCAAATCATTCTTGTGTGTGCGATGCAGATCTCCAATTGATTACAATAAAACCTTGTGTCAATGTGAGAGAATGCCGGACAAACCGAAGGTAAAGACAGAAAATCATTTTGATATTTAACACAACCACTATTCTTCTCCCCCGTCCCATTGAAATTCAACGGGTTAGCGCGGGAAGAACCGGTATTCGCCATTCCAGGTGACCTGAAAAGTGGACAGCGGCAGGCTGGCTTTTGTACTACTTTTGAGCCATGTCATTCAGCCCGAACTGCTCCATTTTCCTGTAGAGCAGCGAGCGGACGATGCCCAGTGACCGGGCCGTTTTGGATACATTCCATAGGTGGTCATTGAGTGCGGACAAGATGTAGTGTTTTTCAAAATCGTTCTTGGCTTCCCGCAGCAGATGCGGTTCTTCATGAACCGAATTCGCTTCGGGTACATGCAGCATGCGGCTCACCTGCGGGTGGGTGATCTGATTCGTATCCGAAAGCACCATCAATTTCTCCGTAAAATTTCTGAGTTCCCGGACGTTTCCGGGCCAATCGTAACGCATCAGAACCGCTTCCGCGGCAGGCGTCAGACATTTGACCTCCATGTGATTGGTTTCCGCGAAAAGACTCAAATAATGATTCAACAGGGGGATGATATCGTCTCTGCGCTCCCGCAGAGGCGGCACGTCAATGGTGACCACGTTGATCCGGTGATAAAGATCCTCCCTGAACCGGTTCTGCCCCACCAGTTCGCCCAAATCCTTGTTGGTGGCTGAAATCACCCGGACATCCACATTCTCCGTGCGCTCGGAACCTAAAGGCGTCACCTCCTGATTCTCCAGGACCCGCAAAATCTTTGCCTGCGCCATCAGAGAGAGATCTCCGATCTCGTCCAGAAACAGTGTTCCGCCGTCAGCCGACTGAAACTTGCCCTTACGATTGTTCATCGCCCCGGTAAAGGCCCCCTTCACATGGCCGAACAGCTCGCTCTCGATAAGCGTGTCCGGCACGGCCGCGCAGTTGACTTCCACAAAAGGCTGGCCCGCCCGCGGATGATTCATGTGAATGGCCCGGGCCACCAGCTCTTTTCCCGTACCGCTCTCTCCGGTAATCAAAACCATGGTCTGCGCGCCCGCCATCCTGTCGATCAGCCGGTACACGCGCTTCATGACCTCGCTGCTTCCCACCATGCGGTACCGGTCTTTGATCTCGGACAGCAAAAATGCTTTCTCCTGCATCAGCTTGATTTTATCGAGCGCGTTCTGCACGGTCAGCAGCACGCGGTCTTTTTTCAGCGGCTTCTCGAGCCAGTCATAGGCCCCCAACCTCGTCGCTTCCACCGCGTTCTCGATGCTGCCGTGACCGGAGATCAATATCACCATCGTCTGCGGGCTCACCACCGCCGCTTTCCGAAGCACCTCCAGCCCGTTCATGCCCGGCAGCAGCAGGTCCAGAATCAACAGATGATAATCATCCTCTTTCAATCGATTCAGGGCCGATTCGCCGCTGTATACGGAGTCGATATGGTACGGCTTTTCCAGAAGCACGTCGGTCAGCATTTCGCAGAGAGCTTCGTCGTCATCCACAATCAGAATCCTGGGAATCCCGTTCATTCCGCCTTTCCTTCCTCACGGCTGCTTTTATGATTCAGAGGGAGTGTCACCCTCACCGATGTCCCGATGGACTCCTCGCTCAGCACACGTATCTCACCGTGATGATCTTCAACGATTTTCTTGGCAATGACCAGACCCATGCCTGTGCCGCCCTGTGACTGCGTGAAAAACGGCTCGAAAAGCCTGGCCATCTGATCTTTGGGCAGACCCTTGCCGGTATCCGTCACCTCGATGACGATGGATTCGCACACTCGAGCCGAAACCGCGTGAACCTCCTGAATAAGCCGGGTGGTCACCCGGAGCACACCCTTTCCCTCCATGGCATTCAGACTGTTGCTGACCAGATTGTCCAGCACGATTTTAATCTGGCCCCCGTCCACTTCAATGTGCGGCATGTCCTCTTGAAGCTCGGTCTGAATTTCGACCGATCCGCCGATCTTCATGTCAAACGTTTTAAGGGACTCGCGGACCAGCTCATTGATGTCATTCAGGCTGAGCCGCAGTTTCTCGATCTTCGCAAACTTGAGGAAGTCATCCGTAAGTTTATGGAGACGTTCGGTCTGTTCCAGTATATAAGCAAGATACCGTTTCGATTTCACACCGGCCGTCTTCCCTTTCTGCATGACCGAATCCAGCTGATGGGAGGCCAGGTTCAGGGTGGACAGGGGAGTTTTAATTTCATGGGCCAGCTTCTGGGCCATGCCGGCCCAGGCAACCGCCCTCTCGGATTGCACAAAAGCCGTGATATCCCTGACACAAACCAGGCGCCCCATCGGCACGCGGGACCCCAGAGGCAGCCGGGTGATGGTGATTAAAGCCTGGCGGACATTCCCGTCCTTGATGCAGGAGAGCTCTCGCTCCAGCGTCCATTGATGGTTGGCAAGAGATTTTTCGATATCCGCGGCCAGTTCTTCCAGGGGGGATCCAGGCAGAATATCGGAAAAACACCGGTTTTTCATGAGCAGCAGCGGTTGCCCGAGCCATGTTTCCATTGCCGGATTGGCTGAAAAGACCTTCCCGGCACTGTTCAGGGCCAGATAGCCGATCTCCTGATGGAACACGGATGACAGCGTGTGTTCCACGGATTGAAAACGGCAATGAAAGGTAAACACGGCTGCCGCAGCCAGGAACAGGAGGCTTCCGAACAGAGCTCCGATGATCACCGACGGCCATGACAGGTGTATCCAGGCCGGCATCCTTCGCCGGAGTTCATAAAGCGCCCTGTATTGGTTCATGTCGTCCAGAATCAGCTGGTTCCTTTTGCCCATCCCGGTTTGATAAACACCTTCCACGACCGACTCACCCCGGAAAAACGCCTTGAGATTCAGGCCGGTGTCGAACACAAAAACCGCCTTGTTTTCCCCGTAGAAACCCTGAATCACAACATCCGGCTTGCTGTCCAGATCCAGATCATGGATAAAAAGATTTGTCGGTATGAGATCCGGTATCCGCCGGGTGTATTTCCATTGAAAATTCCTGTCCATCCATCCCAGGGTTCCGTTTGCCTGTACGACAAAAAGATTGGCGATGCCGTCACCGTCCATATCGGCAAAACGGACGAACCGGACAGGAGAGGCCTCCGGGAGGTCGAACGGTTTTTGAACGCGGGTCAACGGATCCCAAAAGGCCAGTATCGGCTGTGATGTCCTGTCATAACTGAGCAGAAAATCCGGCCTTCCGTCTCCGTCTGTATCACCCGCATGAATGCTCACCGACTTGTAGGGCTGATTGAAATGTTCGCGAATGAGCATGTTTCCCAGACAATCCAGTACCCCGTAATAGGCGCGGCTGTCATCCGTGCCGTTCACCAGAGAATGATCACCCCAGGCTTCGCAATTGTTGGGCGCGGAGGATCCAAAAACAATTTCACGCGCTCCGTCGCCGGTGACGTCGATCAGATGCACGGTATTAGGAACGAATCCGGTTTCATACCGCCATATTTCCCGCCGGTTTTTCACATCATAAGCCAGAAATCCTCTCGGCTGGTAGGCCAGATTGGTTTGAATTACAATCAGGAGATCCTCATGCCCGTCCTGATTGCAGTCGATGAGACCGACAGGAATCAAATGGCATTCCCAGAATCTTTTGGTCCTGCCTGGATTAACCACCATAACACTGAAAAGCCGCTGTTCATCCAGGGAATACGCATGAAGAACGGATGTGTCCTGTTTGATTTCGTTGATGAAAATCTCTTTCTTCCCGTCATTGTCAATATCCAGAAACACATTTTGAATCAATACGGGATTGTAAAAAGCCTGAGCGAACAGAACGGTTTCAAGGCTGTTATGAACAAGGCAGCCGGTGGTCTTGTCATCAATTATTTGCAGGGATACAACGGTTTCTGAAATGGCATCACCATCCAGATCCGGAGCATAAATTTGCGTTTTCGGAAACAGAAAAGATTCAACCGGCACAAAATGGCGGGTCAGTCGAGCCCCGTCTAAACCGTCTGGATTAACGGGTTTCCGGGTTACCGGCCATTCATCCCCGTTTGGGGTGCACCCGGCCAGCAGGAGAAGACCCAATATCCATAATATGATGGAAGGAACGTGTTTCATGTGTGTGCCGGGTTCGTTCCTGGTTCTTTTTCTGTAAACGGAGAAAGCCGGGACTCTATCATGATAAAGAAATGAGCCGTGATTTGCAAGTAAATAAACCGGATAGTTTCTGTTCGCCTTGAAAGGCGGGCCGGCGACCGCGCACCGCAGACCATCGACCATAGTTGTCCATTGTCTGCGGTCTATGGTCTATCGTCAGAACATCGTCTGCCGTCCATCGTCTATGGTCTATTTTTTATAAATCCGAAATCCAAAATGCTTTTCCTGGCATCTTTTCCTCTGCCGTCTTTTCCTCTCACGATTTTTTCAATTCAACAATCAAAATTTAAAATTGAACATTGCTTTTACCCGGCGTCCTGTACACCTCCACATTCGAAACCACCGGACAGGCCTTGGCCCTG
>DSAB01000111.1 GCA_011388275.1 bacterium
AAACGGCTACGCGGTTTTACGGAGGCAGTGGAAATTCAAAGATCGTATCACCCTGAGGCTTCCCATGAAGGTACGGCGGGTATCAGCCGATGATCGGGTGGCGGCAAACAGGGGAAAGGTTGCCGTGGAAAGGGGGCCTCTGGTATACTGTGCGGAAGGAATTGACCAGCCTGATAAACAGGTGCGCCATCTGATACTGCCGGATGACGCGGTATTTGAAGTTCAATCTGAACCCGGACTGCTGAACGGAGTGCATACCATCCGGAGTCCGGTTCAGGCCGTTCATGCGGTATCGAATGAGGGATCGCTGGAGTATTATTTACAAACATTGACGCTTATTCCATACTATGCATGGGCCCACAGGGGCCGCACCGAAATGAGTGTGTGGCTGGCCGCCACGCAGGAGGCGGCCATGCCGCTTCTTCCTCCGTCACCGGCGGCCGGCGCGCGTGTCTATGCTTCCCACGGACGCGGTGTGGAAGCGGTGAATGATCAGATCGAACCCGCCTCTTCCAATGATCATGAAATTCCCAGATACCATTGGTGGCCCCGCAAAGGACTTGTCCAGCATCTTGAATGCCATTTTAATAGATCCGTTGTGGTGTCCGGGACCGAAGTCTACTGGTTCGACGACACGGGAACAGGTGAATGCCGGGTCCCGCAGGCCTGGAGACTTCTGTATCTGTCTCAGGACAAGTGGAAACCTGTTGTGCATTCCAGTGAATACACCGTCAAGACGGATCGTTTCAACCGTGTGCGGTTCAGGCCTGTCCGAACCCGTGGGCTTCGCATGGAAATTCAGTCGCAGGAAGGCTGGGCCGGCGGCATTTTGGAATGGAGAATCCAATAAAGAGAGGACGAATCATGCGATGTGGCCGTTTCCTTTCCGTTTTCTGTATGCTGCTTGCATGGGTTTGCAAGCCTGCGCTGCTGGCTGAGGATCTTCGGCTTTTTTCACCCGACAGCAGACTTCGTGTGTGTGTGAGTCTGGAAGACACACTCGCGTTTTCGCTGGCTGCGGACGGTCGGCCGCTTTTAAATCCGTCGCCATTACGGATGCACTTTCGGCAGGGCGCAGAGCCGGGTTTAAAACCGGTTCTGAAACGGGTCCGCCGCCGAATGGTCGATGAGACGGTTCTGCCTGCAGTCCCCTTGAAATTTTCAAGGATTCCCGAGCAGTACGCGGAAATGCTTCTGGAGATGGAGGGCGGGTATGATGTGGTCTTCCGGGCTTATGACAACGGAATCGCCTATCGTTTTGTGACACGGTTTCAGGGGACCTTTTTTATCGAGGACGAAACCGTGGATCTGAGGTTTTCCGGAAATCCCGACGTTTACTTTCCCGAGGAGGAATCGTTTCTCACCCATTCGGAACGCGAATACAGGGTGCTTCGGGCGGATTCCATTCAGGCCGGACAGATGGCGTCATTGCCGATTCTCCTCGCCTGGAATCATGGCGTCAAACTGGCTGTTACGGAGTCGGATCTGCGGGATTATCCCGGGCTTTACATGCGCGGAACGGGTCAGCCGCGATTGCGCGGCATCTTTCCCGCGGTGGCCCTGAAAGAGGTGCGGATCCGTGACCGGACCGTAAAGGTCGAAAAACGGGCCGATTATATCGCGGCCACAGAGGGAACCCGGGCCTATCCCTGGCGTGTTCTGGCCTTTTCCAGACAGGACGCGGATCTTCTCACCAATGAGCTGGTTTATCTTCTGGCCGGATCATGCCGCCTGGATGATGTTTCCTGGATACGGCCCGGAAAAGTCGCCTGGGACTGGTGGAATGACCTTAATCTGTATGGAGTCGATTTCAGGGCCGGAATCAACACGAAAACCTACGAGTACTACATTGATTTCGCGTCACGTTACGGAATCGAATACATCATTCTGGATGAAGGGTGGTATGAACTGGGCGATCTGTTCAAGGTCAAACCCGAAGTGGACATTCCCGCACTCGTTGAGTACGGCCGAAGACGGGGAGTCAGCATCATCCTTTGGGTGGTTTGGAAAACTCTGGACGATCAGCTGGAACCCGCTCTGGACCGGTTCGCTGAATGGGGAATCCGCGGCATTAAAGTGGATTTCATGCAGCGGGACGATCAGTGGATGGTCAATTTCTATTATCGAATTGCCGAAGCCGCCGCAAAACGCCGCTTGCTGGTGAATTTTCACGGATCGTACAAGCCTGCCGGGCTGAGACGGGTTTTCCCCAATGTGTTGACCCGTGAAGGGGTGCGCGGACTCGAGCAATCCAAGTGGAGTGTTTTTCCCACACCCAGACACAATATCACGCTGCCGTTCATCCGCATGCTGGCCGGGCCTATGGATTATACTCCAGGCGCCATGATCAACGCCCACGAGCCGAATTTCAAGGCGCGATGGAGCCGGCCCATGAGTCTGGGAACCCGCTGTCATCAGCTGGCCATGTATGTCATTTACGAGAGTCCCCTGCAGATGCTGGCCGACTCTCCATCCAATTACGAGAGAGAGCCGGAGTGCATGGAATTTTTATCCCGGGTGCCTGTCGTGTGGGACAGCACCGTGGTTCTCGAGGCCCGCGTGGGCGAATATGCGGTTCTGGCCCGCCGCAGTAAAGAGACCTGGTTCATCGGCGCCATGACCGCGGAGCCACGGGAATTCGATCTGGATTTGTCCTTTCTGACCGGGGCAAGCCATTACAGCGCCCTCGTGTTTCAGGACGGACCCAACGCCGGCCGTCATGCGGAAGATTTCCTGAAGAGCCGGAAAATCCTCTCGGCGGAAGACCAAATTTCCATTCGGCTGGCGAAAGGCGGGGGATGGGCGGCCGTGCTCGATGGGATGGAGCGGTAAACAGACGGGTTGTTGTCCATGAATCCGATGTATCGGAATATCTATTCAATCATCGAACGGATTCCATTCGGACGGGTGGCCACCTACGGACAAATCGCCCTGGCCGGCATACCGGGTCATGCACGACAAGTGGGGTACGCCCTTTACAGAACGGATTCAGGATGCGGAATTCCCTGGCATCGCGTTGTCAACGCGCATGGAGCGATCAGCCGGCGCTCGTTTGCCGGCGACGAAATGGTTCAGCGAAAGAGGCTCGAGGCGGAAGGCGTCGTTTTCGACCATCGGGGCCGGGTATGCCTGAGCCGGTTCCAGTGGAGGGGTTTTTCGGAACAGACTGAGCCGCACCGCGATTTAGTTTGAACAATCATAAGGAGCGATTCGATGAAGAGAGGTTTGATGCTGTTTTGGCTGATTCTGATCCTTCCTTTCACGATGCCGGCTTCGCAGCCTGTCGACTGGAATGAAATGGACGATTACATTCGTCTGTGGGTCAAAGATTCGGGGCTGACCGGGCTGGCATTGTCCGTGGTCAAGGATCAGGAAGTGGTGTTCACCCGGGCCTATGGATATGCCGACCGGTCGGGTAAAAAGGCCCTGACTCCGGACGCTCTCTTTAATATCGCTTCATGCACCAAGGCCATGACCGCGGCTGTTGCCGCGTCCCTGGTCCGGGAAGGCAGGATGAACTGGTCGGACAAGGTCACCGATTATGTGACGGGTTTCCAGCTCGCCGATCCCTGCGTCACCCAGGCTCTGGAAATCGAGGACATACTGTGCCACCGGTCCGGCCTGTCTACGTTTTCCGGGGATTTGCTCTGGTATGAGACAAACTACTCCGCCAGGGAAATCGTTTACCGAATGCGTTTCATCCCTTTGAAAAACCGGTTTCGCGTGGATTACGGCTATCAGAACAACATGTATTTACTCGCCGGGGAAATCATGGGTGTCGTCGCCGGCCAAAGCTGGTCCCGGTTGATCTATGACCGTATTTTCACGCCTCTTGGTATGGAAGAGTCCCGTGTCTGCGGCCTTGACATTATGGACGGGCAAAATGTGGCCTATCCGCATTACCGGCAAAAGCGTCTGAAGATCAGCATGGAAAGACCCAATCCGGCGGGTTCCGTTTTTTCCAGTGTGGAGGAGATGACGCGCTGGATCCGCATGCTCCTCAACGAAGGAGTCTGGGAGGGCAGACAGGTTCTGCATCCGGAGGCGATCAAAGAGATGTGGACACCTCGTACCCTGATGAATGTCACTTCATTCTGGGAATCCCGGACGGTGAATTTTCGAAGTTACGGACTTGGCTGGATTTTGTACGATTACTCCGGATCGAAAATCGTGGATCATGGAGGGGGCATGCCCGGCTACATCTCGAAGGTCACGCTCGTTCCGGATCAGGGGCTGGGGCTGGTGATTCTGACCAATGACATGAATTACGTGGCGGACGGTCTGAAATACAAGATTCTCGATCTTTATCTGAACGACGGCGAAACCGATTGGGTCAGGGATTTCGCTTCCTTTTATAAAAACAATGAAACGATTGAGAAACAGAAGCGGGCGCAGAGATCCGCTCAGCGAGTCAGGAAAACCCGTCCCACGCGAAAACCGAAGGATTATACCGGTCTGTATGAAGATCGAATGTACGGACAGGCGGTTGTGGAACTGGCGGATGATACTCTCTTTCTGACACTCATTCCGGCCCGAAAGGTGTTCGTCAGCGAGATGCGTCACTGGCATTACGATACATTTCGAATCCGGTTTATGGACGAGTTCCTGCCCGAAGGATTTGTAAGCTTTCGTCTGAATTCTTCCGGCCGGGTTTCGGGTTTTTCCATTGACCTGCCCA
>DSAB01000144.1 GCA_011388275.1 bacterium
ATTACGGGCTCGACAAAATGCTTCTGTGGTTCAACCGGTGCCGGGGAAGCAAACGTTATTTCTCGCGGCAGTTTAAAAAATTGTACGGCACCTCGCTGAAAGAGGAATGGGACCGGTGGATCGAATGGGAGCGCGTCTGGCAGACAGACAATCTTCGCCGGATCCGCCGGCATCCGGTCACGCCGGCACGCCCTCTTTGCGACAAAGTGCTGGGATCGGTTTCCCGCGCCTATCATGATCCGGAAAGAGGAAAACTCTACGTGGGCATCAATTATCCGGGCCAGACGGCCCAGATCGCTTCCATCGATATGAAGAGCGGAAAGATACGAAAGCTGTGCGACATGCCCACACCGGCCCTGTATTATGTCTGTTCCCTGGCTTATGATCCGGAGAACGGGAAACTCTTCTACACCACACACAACAGCACCCAGTGGCGGAATCTCAATGAAGTGGATGTGGAGACCGGAAAAACACGGGTGTTGATCAAAAGGCTGCGCACCGGAGATCTGGTGTTCAACCGGCGGGACCGGTCCCTGTGGGGCATGAGACATCAGGACGGATTTTCTTCTCTTGTACGCATTCCCCATCCTTATTCGGGATATCAGGAAGTGATGAGCCTTCCATACGGCAGGGATCTTTTTGACATCGATATCTCCGCCGACGGCAAACGGCTCTCCGGTTCCCTGGTGGAAATCGACGGCACACAGCGCCTCGTCCTGTTCGAAACGGAAAAACTCCTGCGAAGAGATTTCACCTACGATATTCTCGAGGAGTTCGAGAACAATTCTCCCCAGAATTTCGTTTTCACACCCGACGGGAAAAAACTGATCGGCACATCCTATTACAGCAATGTATCCAATGTATTCTCTCATGACATCGAATCCGGCCGCACGGAAATCATCACCAACTCGGAAAACGGCTTTTTCCGGCCCGTGTTCGTGTCAGCCGACTCTCTCATCGTGTTTCGCTATTCCGGCAAGGGATTCCTGCCCGTCATGATTCCCGTGGAAACCTGCCAAGTCCGGTCCGTTAATTTGCTGGGTTATGAACTCGTTGAGAAACATCCCCGCCTGAAGGAATGGAAGCTTCAGCCTCCTTCTCCGAAACGCATCGATCTGGACACTCTGAAGGTGAAAGCCGGTCCCTATCACAGTCTGAGTAATCTGCGGCTGGCCTCTTTGTACCCCGTTGTTGAGGGATACAAGGATTTCCCGTCGTACGGAATCCGCATGAATCTCATGGATCCCCTGGGAGGCATAGACGCCTTTAACATGAACCTGACTTACACGCCCCACTCCTCCCTGGACAAGGATGAGCGGTTTCACATGAATTTCGAATATCAGCACTGGAATCTGAAAATCAACGGCTGGTACAACGGAACCGATTTTTATGATCTTTTCGGTCCTACCAAGACCAGCCGCAAAGGCTATTCTCTGGGACTGGAGTATTCCAATTTCCTGGTGTATGACAAACCCAGGAGACTGGAGTATATCCTGAATGCGGCCGGATACGGGGGGCTCGAAAAGCTTCCCGACTATCAAAACGTCAACGCATCCTACGACCGGCTCTTCACGGCCGGTGCCGGGCTCAGGTATTCCCGGGAATTTCGCTCTCTGGGCGCGGTCGAATCCGAGAAAGGCACCGCCTGGTCTCTGTTCGGAACGGCCAATTGGGTCAACCGCGTGCTCTATCCGCGCGTTTACGGATCCCTGGACGCCGGGTTCCTGCTTCCCCTTCATCATTCATCCATCTGGTTCCGCCTCTCCTCCGGTCTGTCCTGGGGAGACCGTGAAGAACCTTTCGCAAACTTCTATTTCGGCGGATTCGGCAACAACCGGGTCGACTACCGCAGCGCGCAGCGTTACCGCAGTTATTACAGCTTCCCCGGCCTGGAACTCAACGAGGCCGGAGGCACGACATTCGGTAAAATCCTGGTCGAATGGACACTGCCCCCGCTTCGATTCCGCCGTTTCGGCGTTCCCGCGTTCTATTTTCGATGGGCCCGGCTCGCGCTGTTCGCTTCCGGACTCGTGACCAATTACGACTCGTCCGATCACCGCCAAAACGTCACGAGCATCGGGGCGCAGCTGGACATTCGCCTGGTGACTCTGTCCATATACAACTCGACACTTTCCCTGGGTGCTGCACGGGCTTTTTCCGAAAACGGTTTATCCGGAGACGAGTTCATGATCTCCATGAAAATCATGTGACGCCCATGATTCCGCTGATTATCGGCATCGCGCCGGTACTGATCTTTCTGACCGCGCTGGTCTTGCTGGACAGTTACAAACTGGTCCGGCTTCACTCCGTGCTTGCGGCGCTTGCCGCGGGCGCCGTGGCGGCCGGAGCCGCGTGGTGGATCAACCGGTGGATGCTGAATCAATTCCCTGTCGGCTCTCTCGCGGTTCCGCGCTACATCGCTCCGGCCGTTGAAGAAACCCTCAAGGCTCTGTACATTCTTCATTGCATAAGGACCCATCGGGTCGGTTTTATGGTCGACGGCGCCATTCTGGGTTTCGCCGCCGGGTCCGGTTTCGCGTGCGTCGAAAACGCGGCGGTTCTGCAGTCCCATTTCAGCAGCCATATTCTTCTCTGGATGATCCGGGGACTGGGCACGGCCGTCATGCACGGAGGTACCACTGCCTCCGTTGCCATTGTGTGCAAAACCCTGTTCGACCGAAAAAACCGGTTCGGTTTCATTGTGATCGCGCCCGCGCTGCTGACGGGCATTGCGATGCACTCTTTTTTCAATCATTTTTTCCTCCATCCCCTGTTAATGACGATTCTGCAGCTGATCCTGCTTCCGCTGATGATCTCTTTGGTGTTCAAACAGAGTGAGAAACTGACGAAACTCTGGCTCGAAGTCGGCATGGACACGGATGTCTGGCTGCTTGAATCCATCCACAGCGGCGGCATTTCCAATACCCGGATCGGGAAATACATTTGGTCTTTGAGCGCGCGGTTCTCCCCCCTGGCCCTGGCGGACATGCTCTGTTATCTGCGCGTTCATCTCGAGCTGTCCATACAGGCCAAAGGCATCCTTCTGATGAGAGAAGCCGGTTTCGATATTCCTGCCTGCGGAGAAACACGGGAAAAACTGAAGGAACTGAAATATCTGGAAAAGAGCATCGGAAAAACCGGCCTGCTCGCCCTGGCACCCGTTTTTCACACTTCCCATCACGATCTCTGGCAGATCTATATGGTTTCGAAAAGATAGCCTTCACCCGCCGCCCATTCATGTAATGGAATCACTCAGACCGCTTGAATAATACTTGACAATCAATAATGAAGCCATTACTTTAATCCTATGGACTCACGAGAAAAAGACTTTTTGATTATGCATGGGCACAGACTGCGTCCATACGTGGGACACCCTCACCGGCGAACTCGTCTTTTTTTACTCTTCCTCGCCCTGTTTGCCGCGGCCGTCACCGTTCTGCCGGCGGTCTCCCTGGCCGCCTCCTGGACCTTTCTGGTGTACGGCGACTCCCAGAGTATTGAGGATGTTCACCGGACGGTTTTGAATAAAATGGTGAACAAATCACCTGAACCACGATTTATGATCAACTGCGGAGACGTGGTGGTGCACGGCTATGAACAGACTCGATGGGAAAACTGGAAAGCCACCTGTGAAGACGTTCTGCCGGGTTGGGGCGAGGACTGGGAAGGCCTTGGGCAGGGCCTCAACCCGCCCAAATACATGGCCTGCCCAGGCAATCATGACGAACTGGGCACAGCCGACGGCCTGAATAACTGGCAAACCTACCTGTGGGGCCAATATCAACAATGGGGCAATAACGGCAAGTATTTCTGGTTCGACTACGAAAATGCCCGGTTCATCATCCTCGATTCGGAATCCAGTTCTCTGACAGGAACGCAGAAATACATGTTGACAGAGGCCCTTCGATCGAACCATAAAACCTGGATATTCGTATTTTGGCACCGTCCCATATTCAACTTTTCAACAAAAACTCCCCACCCGCACAAGTATGAGGAAGGGATTCATAATGAATGGGGAATTCCCCTGTATGACTATGGATGCGATATCATATTCAACGGGCACGCACACTATTACGTGCGCACAAAAAAACTCAAACTGGACGGAGCTCAAAACCCGCCTCTGGATGCCGAAAGGGGAACCACACAGGTGGTTACGGGGAACGGCGGGGCCGCTCTGATGTGGGATTTTAACGAGAATCAGGACGGCAACAAATACATGCTCGACACCTGGTGCAACACCGAACACGGATACACCGAAGTCACGGTAAGCGGCAATCAGCTCAGACTGCGCCACATTCTTCGATATAAAAAAGACATCAACGGCACCTATACCGACATCCTTGACGAGAAAACTTTTACCGCCAATCCCAAAGGCGGCCCTGCTCCCGCCGAGCCCGATATCGATATCAGTCCCGCTTCGCATGACTACGGTGACGTCATGCTGGGCCAGTCATCGAGCCGCAGTTTTACTGTTGAAAACAAGGGCGGAGAGAATCTCCATATTACCGCCACGGAACTGACCGGAACCCATGCCGCGGACTTCGGCATTACGAGCGGAGGAGGCGCGCGCACCCTGCCTCCGGGTG
>DSAB01000011.1 GCA_011388275.1 bacterium
CCCGTCAAACCCGGAAAGAGAGGCTCCCATGCAAGACAGAAATCGTCACAAAAGAAGGCCAAGAGAAAAAATGCCGCGGCACGTTGATGACCGCATTCTCACCCTGCGTCTGCAGTCAGACGGTTCTTTCATCCTGACCGGGAGTCAGGAAGTGATACATCAATTCATGGAAGAAATGAAGGGCAGGGGGATTGAGGCCGGGGAATGTCATTTTACACTATGCGGATAGGGGGCGACTATGAGGACGGACTTCATGCGGCCTTTCGAGAATGAGTTTCCAGTCATTCCTAATCATTTAATGCTGCTTCATGGGAATGTCAATGACTGGCAATTTTCCGGATTCGAAAAAGGGGAACAATCCATCATTGAATACCTGATGGATATGGCCTCGGGATTTTTCGACCATATCTATGCGGTGGATATGATCACGCCGCTTCAGCTGGTGTATTCAAAAAAAAGAAATACTCCTGGAGAGGCAAAATCCAGTGAGTCGGGAAAATCCGGCAACCGGAATCCGAATTCAGATACGGCGAATCCAGATGATTTCATGGAGAATTTGCCCCGTATTCGAAGCATCCTGGCTTCCCGTGAATCCAAGAATCTGGTCCTTTTCGATTATATCGAGAAGCTCCTTCCAGCAGAGGGACTGAGTGAGAATGAACGCATGGTGATGATTCATATCCAGAAATGGATTCAGGATCCGGACATACGCCGTTCCCGAAACCTTCTGATCATGATCTGCAGAAACTGGAGCCAGCTCGCGGGTGCAGTCAAAACGCTGCCCATCGAGAAAATCGCCGTTCCCAAACCGGACCGGGAAACCTACGAACGGTATCTACGTTACCTTGTGGCATACCTGGGGGAGGTGAAGCATGAACAGTAGAATGAGCGGCAGAGATGACTTGCTGAATGTCTGCAACCGGTTTAAACCCGATTTGGAGGAGCTCAGGAGATACGCCCTTGATGCCGCGATTCACGACAAGGTCTTTTCTTCTGAATATCTGATGTCGCGATTAACCCAGGGGCTAGGAGGTTTAAGAAGCTTTTATGATATCTCAAATGAGGAATTGAAAACACTGTACTCCAGGATCAAAAAGAAGGTCATCGGTCAGGATCATGCGGTCCGGAAATTAGTAGATGCCATTAATAAATCGAAAATGCTGCCCTGTGCCAGGAAAAAGCCCATTGGATCATTCTGTTTTATGGGCCCCACAGGCACAGGAAAGACCTATCTGGCAGAGGTGCTGGCAGAGGAACTTCTGGGAAATGATTTGGCATTGATTCCAATCGATCTGACCCTTTTCAAACATCAGGGTGATGTGTCACGTCTTTTCGGGGCTCCTCCTGGCTATATCGGTTACCGTGACGAAGGAGGCCGTTTAAATGAGTTGATCACTGAACGGAAGTGCGGTGTTTTACGGTTCGATGAATTTGAGAAAGCCCATCCTGAAATATTGGATAGTCTTATGGAAATCATGGATAAAGGAAAATCCACTGAATCCTCATCCGGACAGGAAATTACATTTTATGAATTTGTCCTGATATTCACTTCGAACTTGGGTGTTTCAAAGGCGAGTCAATGTTCAGTCCCAGAGGAACGACAGGACATATATATTAATTCATTGAAAGCGGCTTATAAACCCGAGATTGTTAACCGGTTTGATGAGATTGTAATTTTCGAACCGTTCAATAGAGAGGATGCCGCCAAAATAACCGGACTGCTTCTTCAAAAAAGGCTGCAGGATGTCCAAACGCATCATTCCGTGACAATCACCTATGATCAGGCTATCATCGACCATCTGGTGGATATCGGTTTCGACCCGGAATACAATGCCAGGCCTCTGGAAAGGACCATTGAGCGCTGCCTGATGAATCCGCTGAGTGGTTATTTGTTAAATGAGAAAATTACTCAGGGTGATAACATTCATATTTACTGGAGGGATGATCGGTTCGTTTTAAAGAAATCCGCAGCCACGAGCAGGGAAGAGACCAATGAAACCGCGTGAGAAAATTCAAATATTTCAAAAGGCGTTTCAATTCAATCCATCTGTCTATGCCACGCGCTTTGAAAAGCAGGGCAAAGTGTGTTATTTCACGGAGTGTGAGAACCGATTTAATGCCGGGAAGGGTTGCCGGATCGGAAAACGGGCAAGACACTGCCTGGGCTGTCCGAATAAGGTCCGGGCGTCTGTGACGGACAGGATCATCCGGGAGCATATCACGGGCCAGAGAATCCATGCGTTTTATCTGTTGCTGCCGGATGGATCCTGTCAAACGGCTGCATTTGATCTGGACAGAGAACATACAATAACAGATGTGCAGAAACTGGCCGCGACCTCGAAGGAATACGGATTGTATCCCTATCCAGCCACGTCGACTTCCAAGGGATGGCATATTTATTTCTTCCTGGATGGTCCTATCCAGGCGGCCCCGGCACGGGCCTTGTTATACAAAGTCTATGAAGAGTCGGATATCAATCCCGTACCGGAAATCTTCCCGAAACAGGCCTTCTCCAATGATCTCGGCAATCCCATTCGGCTGCCGCTCTCCGAACCGAATGTTCAAAAGGGGCGATGTGCCTTTCTAGCGGCAGACCGGCTCGATCAGCCATACGGAATCGAGGAACAGTGGGATTTCCTGAAATCCATTCACAAATCTTCCGCTAAACAGATCGGATTTTTGGTCGATTGGCTGAATCTGAATCAAGAGAACAACTGTTTTGTGAAATCGAATACCAATCCATTTCCAAAAGAACTCAAACCCTGCATCCGGAAAACATTAACAACAGGAGCCACCGAAGGGAAGCGAAACGAGACCGGCCTCATGGTCGTGACCGAGATGCGTCGTCTTCAGAACACACGGGAACAAATCATGGGGGTGATGGCGGTTTGGAATCTTCGAAACCGGCCGCCGCTTTCTAATCATGAATTGGTGAATATCGTGGATTCCGGTTTGTCGCATCCATACAGTTACGGATGCCGGTCTGTGGAAATCAAAGGTGTTTTGAAATGTATAGGCCGGGATCAATGCGAATACTATCAGAAATACCAGAGGATGAGAATGAATACCGAAATCCATCATGAGGTCAAGGAAAATGAAACTGTTTGAAAACAGATGGTTCAGGATAAACCGGCTGCCCAGGAGCCGTCTGAAAAAGGGCGGGCTGATTTTTCTGACTCTTTGTCTGACCCTTCTGTCGATTAAGGCCCAGTATGCCTTCTGGCTGGGATTGTATGGAACAGAAACCGCCATAATCGCGTCAGGTGTTTTTGAGACCATGCGTCTGGCTTCTCTTTTCGCCTTATTGAGATGGAAAGGCGCCAGAAAAGTTGCCGGGATTGTGATCTATATCGGCATTGCCCTGTTTTGCGGATCCGTGGCCATCACAAGCTGGTATTCGGAGATCCTGGAAATCCATGCTAAAGAGGAGAGAGCTCTTCAGCAGAAATACCAGACACAGATTAATACCGTCAAAGTCGCTTTTACTCAAATCATGAATGAAAAAATCACCGATGCTGAGCAGAATCTTCGATGGATCGAGAACAGCCTGGCGAAAAATCCCGGGTCCGGATACTGGCAAACCCGACGCGATCAGTATATGGTTAACAGGGATGGATTGATTGATGAGCTGGATTCGTTTCTGTCGGAAATGCCGGAAGACCCGGAAGCATGGATTGAAAAGAACCGGGCACGGCTGGGTATGGAGAGCTTGCCTGTCTCTGATGAAAAAACAAAACTCAGGGCCATCGACACGGCCATTCAAAACACCTGGCATATGAATACAGAGAAAGCCAAAAAGCTGGTGGCCATCGTGTTTGTTGTCGTCATCGAGCTGGGGATTGTACTGCTGGCTGTTATGGCGGAATGGGGTGATCAGTCTGAAAAAAATGTGACGGTTCACGACGCACTGTCTGATATTTTGAAAACCAGGCATGGCAAACGTGACGTTGAAATGTTCATTCAAAAATGCCGTGACCCTTATATGAAAACGGGAAAACTTCCCGGGTCTTCGGAACTGACGGGAAGACTGCGTCCCATACTCAAGACCATTGCCGAGAATGGCTTTGAAGAGAGCGATATCAAGACGCTGCTTAGAATTCAGTAAAACACAGAGGGAGGCCACAATGGAACGGAAATATTTGAAAATGGATCACCCCATTCCAGGAAGGGATAGTCCCATGGAAAATATACGATATCCCAGGTACCTGAATGAAAAAGAAGTCGCTGACATGACCGGTTTTTCTTTGTCGACACTCAGGAACAATCGGTTTCTCAGCAAGGGAATTCCCTATATCAAGGTTGGGAAGTCGGTGCGGTATGATCTGAAGGAGGTGGTTGCTTTCATGGAGAGGCACAGGATACAAATGGAAGTCTTTGTGGAATGAGAAGCGCTTATAGTTGATATATACCAAGTGTAAAACAGGTCGCATCGCTGAACCGCGTTCCAAACGTTCAACCTTCTTCTTGAGTCACGGCTCCGCTCTCCGGCAGAATGATCTCATGCACCCTGAATGTTGTGTTTAGTGGTGAGTTGTATTTTAAGGCGC
>DSAB01000109.1 GCA_011388275.1 bacterium
CCCGTGAACATGCACAATGTGGATGCCGGTCGTATTTTCCGTCCTTCTCTGTGGCACGCTTTCGGCACGGATGATCCGGAGGGAGCCGATTTTCGCGCGTGCCAATCATTGGGCCCCCTGTACCGCTGAGAGGAGTGGCGGATGAGCGATACTCCCTGTTATTTGGCTGTGGATCTGGGCGCCTCCAGCGGCCGGGTGATTCAGGGCCGAATCCGCAAGAACCGCATTTTCCTGAAAGAACTGAACCGCTTTCCCAACAATCCCGTGCCCGTCAGGGGACATCTGTACTGGCCGGTTTATTATCTCTGGGAAAACATCCTGAAAGGCCTCTTTGCCGCCTCGAAACAAAAACAGGCCGTTTCCGTGGGTGTGGACGCCTGGGGAGTGGATTTCGGTCTGTTCCAATCCGGATATCTGATTCAGGCGCCCCATGCCTATCGTGAATTTGAATCTCCGGCAGTGATGGAATCTGTTCTCGAAAGGGTCGGCGCTTCAACCCTGTACCGGTGGACCGGCATTCAGTCTCTTCCGATCAACACCCTGTTCCAGCTGGCAAGCCTTTGCGATACTCGTCACCCGGTCCCGGCACGGGCCGACCGTTTGCTTTTTATGGCCGATCTGTTTCACTACTGGCTCACCGGGGAGGCCGTTTCGGAAATCACCATCGCCTCCACCTCACAGCTTCTGAACGCTGAAACGCAGTCGTGGGAGACGAATCTTTTTCGAATCCTGAACCTTCCCATGGAGATCATGCCGCACCGGGTCACTCCCGGATCGGTTCTGGGACCCTTGACCCATGAATGCAGGGAACAAACCGGACTGCGTGAAACCCGCGTCGTGATCCCGGCGTGTCACGACACGGCCTGCGCCGTGGCCGCCGTTCCCGCTGAATCGGACGGCTGGGCCTTCCTCAGCTCGGGAACCTGGTCGCTCCTGGGCGTCGAAACCCGGTCCCCCGTTCTGCACGAAGGGGCCATGAACGCGAATTTCACCAATGAGGCCGGCGTGGACGGCACCATCCGTTTTCTTCGAAACTCCATGGGCCTGTGGCTGCTTCAAAGCTGTATCCGTGAATGGCGCCGTGCCAAACTGAAGCACGATTATGAAACGCTTCTGGATCTAGCATCCCGGTCCACTCCCTTTGTCAGCCTGGTGGACCCGGACCATTCTTCGTTTCTCAATCCCGGCAGCATGACCGAAGCCCTGGCCGCTTTTTGCCGCAGAACCGGCCAGCCCGAGCCCGCGGATCAGGGCGCTTTTGTGCGCTGCATTCTGGAGAGCCTGGCACTGAAATACCGTTATATTCTGGATCTGATGGGAACCCTGGGTCTGCCCAAACCCGGTCGCCTCCATATTGTCGGCGGCGGATCCAGGAACAGAATGTTGAATCAGTTTACGGCCGACGCCTCCGGGCTGCCGGTTCTGGCCGGTCCGGCCGAATCGACCGCGCTGGGCAATATCCTGATTCAGGCCATGGCACTGGGGCATCTGTCTTCCCTCAGGGAAGCGCGGTCACTGGCGGCAGCTTCCTTTGAGCCGGAAATATTTCAGCCGGGGCATCGGGATGTCTGGGAAGAAGCCTATGGACGCATGCGGCCGCTTTTTCAATAATCCGGCACGGCTTTTTCCATAAACAGAGCTTTCAAACCCGTGACGCGGCGAAGCCAATCGGCCCGGTATTCCGGAATATCGGGGGCGCACAGACCGGCCATGAGCGCGTGAACGGCTCCCCTTTCAAGAGCTTCCCGTCGTTTCTTCTTCAATGTCTCCGGGGTTGAATCGGCTTTGCGCGCACCCGATTTCGACTCCGCGCCCGACTCGAATTCATTCAGCATCTGAAGATAATACCCCGCCAGCAGTTCATGCACTTCGCCCGTGCCTGCGTGTTCCGAATCATCCAGCGAGACGGGCATGGTTTGCGGTTTCAGATTTCCTCCCCGGATCCAGTTCTCCAGTTCCAGCAGAGTTTCTTCATAGACGCCGCGCACGGCCGGTGATTCCCGCTTCGGATCCATGAAACTGAGCGCTTCGAGAATGCCCCGTCCCGATTGAATCAAACCGCTGACCGCGTACCGCTCCTCCCGCCGGACACCCGCACCCTTCATTCCCCGTGTCACGGAAAAGGCCAGCCCGAAATAGAGACCTGCCGCCCGAAAACACACATAGGCCGCAACCGGCTCCGGCCGCACCGCCTTCTCACCCTCCAGAAGCAGCAGATTGCCCAGGGCGACATGAAGAGCGGGTTCGATCCAGTCCGGCTCGCCGGCCGAGGATTCCAATGCCGCAGCCAGAAAACGGCAATCATCGATCAGGCAGCGCCGAATGGAATCGGATCCGGTCTTTTGAAACCGCGCCAGTTGTATATGGGCCCGCAGTATGCGCGACGCCGAATCTCCAGGATGGCCATTCAGCGCTTCATCGAGAATAGCGAGAACCGGCTCGTACGCACCGGTATCCACCGCGCGATAATACTCCCTCAGCGCGTTCTGATAATTCGACCGAAGGGATTGTGGCCGCTGCCTGACGGCAAAGCCGCATCCGGCAACTGTCAGCATCATACAGACGGCGGACAGGACACGAATCGTTGTCTTCATCGGTTTTTCCTTGATTTTGAATCGGGTTTTACAGGCCGGTTCCGTTTGTTGCCCGTGTTGGGTGCGGCCGATCGAATTCTCTGCTTCATGGACATCAGCTCCCGCAGCCGCTTCTCGAGTCTGAAAACCGAATCCGGTTCGCTTCCGGTCGGCGGATCCACGGACTTGACACTCAATCCGGCTTTTCGATTTTGGACTTCATGAATCTCCCGGTCCATGTATTCGAGATGTCTTTTGATAATGAATTCGGCGGCCTCTTTGGCCGCGCCTCCTGGACCCATAACGGCTTCCCAGATCCATTCATCCAGCCGGTCGTTGACCTGTTTCAGTCTTGCCTCTGTGATCGTTTGCAGATCCGCGCCCAGCATCTCCAGACGCATACGCACATATTCGGAAAGTTGCCTTTTCAACCGATGCAGTGAAAAACATTCGCCACCGCACAGCAGCCGCATCTCCCTGAACATCGCCCTGTAATCGGGACAACCCGGATCCATCCATTTGCCGAACAAATCATCCAGCAGCGGGTCTTTCAGTTTTCCGTGTTTTTCAATTTCGGGAAGCTTCCAGTAGGCAAGGTTCAAAACTTCGAAAGCCTCCTGCCAGCGGGGATGATCCGGCTCCTGAAGAATCGCGATCTCCTCATCCAGCTGTTCACACGCATCGGGAAAGTGGATCCGGCCTTCGCCTCCGGTAAAGAAATTCAACAATTTGGTATAATCGACGGACACCCAGAGCGGCGCCCTGAAAAGCCCGCTCGCCTTCACGGTCGCATCCAGGTTTTGGCGGGCTTCCTCCAGCGATTCCCTGATTTCGGATCCGAGTCGCACGAATCGGAAGATGGTTCTCAGACCGAACAGCACTGCCGCGGAAGCCGGATGGGAGAGTCCCGCAGCGGCCAGGGCCGGTGCCAGGGCCGATTCGAGTGTCTCGCTGAGCTCTTCGATCTTGTCGGCATCGAGGGGCATAAAGGGCTCCTTGTTGTTTTTGTTTCAGTCCGCCTCTTCACCCGAGCAGGACCCGCATCTCAATCAGCAGCGCCTGAATGGCCTCGAGCTTGTCCTTTTTCAGCAGAGACAGCGCCAGATCGAACTTCTTTTGGATCTCGGTCCTATCGAATCCGGAGACGGAGCGGCCGGTTTCCATCGCAAGTTTTTTCCTGATCTCATCCAGTTCGCTTCGGAATTGTTTTCTGAGTTCGATTCTTTCTCCGGGCGAAAGTCTCTCCACGCTCACACCCAGCATCCCTTTGAGCATGTCGCCGAACCGGTCGCCCAGACTCTCGAACGATTTTTCCACTTTGGTGATGAACATGCCGGTAAACAGAGAGATCAGCACCATATCGGTCTTTAATCCGCCTTCACCGTTGTTGAGCAGATTATCCAGTACGATGATATAGATAAACACCTGAACAATACGAAATCCATAATCCAGAATATGCCGATTCAGCTCGAACAAATCGAGATCCCGCAATTCCCGGTACTTGCTCATCAGATGAAACAGCACGCCTGCAATCCCCAGAAACACATAGGACAGATTGATCGTGATCAAATTCCGCTGTGACTGGATGTCTCCCATATACAGCAGGACGGCGATGGCGCCGACCGCCAGGACCAAGCTAACGGAGATGAATATCCATTTGCAGATCTCTTGCCTTTTGCTTTTGTCCCCGGATTTCTCATTCATTGGGTCCTCCTTTTAAAATCGACTCCATCCCATAATCAGCGGCGCAATCCATAAAAAAAAGCCGCTCCTCCCCCCGTGCGCCTTCCGCGCCGTTGGAGTACGGCTTTCCTTCCCCGAGGAAACACAAAATGTACGGCATCCGGATGTCCGGGGCCGGGTTCCTGATGCCGAATAATCGAAACGGTTAGAGGGAACCGTTACGGGATCGGTTTACG
>DSAB01000054.1 GCA_011388275.1 bacterium
AAAAGAACAGTTCATATAAAGTATTTGCTGTTGAGTAATAAAATGCTTGCTTTTTGTTATAGCAGGCGAAAAGACGTGAAGCGCTGAGCGCAGGGCGAAAAAAAGATAAAAGCAGACCGCGGATGGCAGACCGCAGGAAAAAACAGCCTATTTTTTTACGGCCTCAGAAAAATGGCCGTCTCGTGAACGCAAGCCGAGCGAACGCCCGGTTAATGGACCATAGACGATGGACGGCGGACGATGTTCTGACGATAGACGATAGACCACAGTCGATGGTCGATGGTCCATCGTCGCGGCCGAAGGCCGCCGCGGTCTGCGGTCCGCGGTCTTTGGTCGCAGACCGAAGGTCTGCATCAAGTACCCCGCCGGAGGCATCCGTAAATGCATGTATAAACAGGCCTCATAAATCATACAGCGGTGGAAGAAAACGCGAGAGATAATCATGGCAAATAAAAAACCGGAAATCCGTGTTTTTGTTACGCGGGCTCTTCCCGAACCCGCGCTTCACTATCTCCGCGCCCGATACGGCCAGGTGGACATCAATCCCCATGACCGTCCTTTGACGCGGGATGAGCTTCTTGAAGCCGTTAAAAACCGGGACGGCGTGCTCTGCCTGCTGACCGACACGATCGACGAGGCCGTCCTGAAGGCCGCAAACCGCGCACGAATCTTCGCCAACTGCGCGGTGGGCGTCAACAACGTCGACCTGGCCGCGGCCACGCGCCTGGGCATCATGGTCACCAACACGCCCGGCGTGCTCACCGAGACCACGGCGGACCTGACCCTGGCGCTCATACTGGCTGTCACCAGACGGCTGACGGAAAGCGAACGTTTTCTGCGCGAGGGTCGGTTCAGGGGCTGGGGACCCATGCTGCTCCTGGGAACGGACATACGGGACAAGACCCTGGGCCTTCTCGGCGCCGGGCGCATCGGCTCGGCCGTGGCGTACCGGGCCGCCGCTTTCGGCATGAACATGATTTATCACGACAGACAGTCCAATCACGAATTGGAGCAAAACCTGCGTGCCCGGCGTGTTTCTTTTGAAGAGCTCCTCGAGCAGTCCGATGTCCTGAGCATTCACGTGCCCCTCAATGAGAGCACGCATCATCTCATCGACGCGCGGGCGCTTGAGCGGATGAAGAAAACCGCCTTTCTCATCAACACCAGCCGGGGTTCGGTGATCGACGAGGCGGCACTGGCTGAACATCTGCGCGCCGGCGGACTGAGAGGGGCCGGCCTGGATGTGTATGAAAACGAACCCCGGGTGCATGAGGATCTTCTCACCTCAGACCGGGCGGTGCTGCTGCCCCATATCGGCAGCGCCACGGAAGAGACCCGGACCCGCATGGCCATGATGGCCGCGGAAAATCTGGCGGCAGGCCTGGAGGGGCGGCGTCCTCCGCAGCTGGTCAATCCCGAAACCTGGAGCCGTTCACCGCGATCTGATTCGTAATCGCTCGCATTGGAAACCCTCTCAAGCGAGGAGCCGCGTATGGATACGCCCGTTCTGGCCGAGGCGCTGACCCTTCTTCAAAAGGAATCGAAAAACTGGCAGGTGCCCATCGTCACCCTGGTGGCGGAACGGTCGCGGGATCCCTTTCAGGTTCTGATCTCCACCCTGCTGAGTCTCCGTACCAAAGATGAAGTCACCACCGAAGCTTCCCGGCGTCTTTTCAGTCAGGCCGTCATTCCGCGGGACATGCTGAAGCTGACCGCAGCACGGATCGAAAAACTTATTTATCCCGTGGGATTCTACAAACGCAAGGCAGACAACATCCTGCTCATCTGTCGTATTTTACTTGATGAATACGGTGGTCAGGTGCCCGGCGATCTGGACACACTGCTCAAGCTGCCGGGCGTGGGCCGGAAAACCGCCAACCTGGTTCTGACTCTCGGTTTCGGCAAGCCGGGCATCTGCGTGGACACCCACGTGCACCGCATCAGCAACCGGCTCGGTTACGTCCGCACCCGGAATCCCGATGAGACGGAGACCGCTCTCAGGGCGAAACTGCCCCTGGAATGGTGGATTCCCGTCAACGACATTCTGGTCGCGTTCGGCCAGGCTCTGTGCAAACCCGTCAGCCCTTGGTGCAGCCGCTGTCCGGTGGCCGGTCTGTGCGAACGGACCGGCGTGACCCGATCACGCTGAACCTCCGAAGGACCGGAGGGCATGGCTGCCCTCCCCGAGGGCGCAGGGAGGGCAGCAGCCAAAAAAACGTCGGTGGGGAAAACAGGCGGGCGGCCGCATCGGACTGAATGGGCCTGCTGCGGGAATAGAAGGAAGATTGGGGAAGTGTCATTCTTTTAATCTTTTTTACCTTGATGACGTATTTGATGTTTATCTATTTGCATTTGATCATGGCTATTTGAGCGAGCGGTCTGTCTTCGTGGTAAAGAATACTAATATACCGACCACTGGCCATGGGCAAGCCGCCGGCGTTGCGTCCGTCCCATATAACCTGATACTCTCCAGGCTCATGGACACGGTTCACCAGGGTCACCAATTCCCGGCCCAAAATATCATATATCCTGACAGCCATACGGGAGGGCGAAAAAAGCTCCGGTACGCGATAACGAATGGTTGTTGAGGGGTTGAATGGATTGGGAAAGTTCCCGCAAAAAAACGTTTCGGCCGATGTTTTCAGACGCATGATTCCGTGAACGGGTCCGAAATCATGGGTATTTCCTTCCTGATCCAATTCCTGAAGCAGATACCAGTACACCGTCTCATGAACTACGTTTTCATCGATGAGCTCATAGGACGCGGCCCGGCCCTTTGCAGGAATCAAAGTCTGATGAACACGCTGATAGGGCCCTTCCTTTGTGTTCGCCCGCAGTATATAATAACCGGCCGTGCCGTGCTCGCTCTCTGTCTTCCATTGTACGGACAGTCCTGAAACAACAGGTATTACCCGGAAATCGGTCAGGCGCACGGAAAGGCTGATATCGTAGTTGCTGTTCATTCGACCGGGCGTCCCGTTGATGGGCGAACCGCCGGCGTCGGTACCGTTTCGGGTTATCCCGTCGTTGGTACCCCAGCTGCCGGCGGCCGACCCATCGATCCGGGGATGCAGCCTCTCCATACTGGCTTTGGAGTCATTATCACCTCCATGCCACCCCTGAGAACAGTTCACCTCATCCACCACATTCCCATCCGCGTCCTTCAGAAGCAGGTATTCACCGGCGTTGGAGAGGACGCCCGTGTAGATAAAATCCGCGGCCATATCCGCGATCGTGTTGTCACTGGTTCGTTCCAGAAGATAAAATGCGAGAGGACCGATTTCCCCTTCCAAAACGATCGAAGGACTTCCGTCTGACGCCTCCAAAACCCAGTCCTTCAGATTGATGGATTGACTCGTATTGTTATACAGCTCGATCCATTCATGATTGCCCGAAGCAAGCGTTCCCATCCACGCGATCTCATTGATCACCACATCGCCTGGACCGGCTTTTACGGAACCGGTCATGACCCACATGAAAACCAGACACAAACAAAGACCGGTTCGCCGTGTTTGACAGTAACTCTGCATATCACCAACTCCTTCCCTTCCACTTTCCAGTACCGCAGAGTGCATTCCGGCATCTTTCGATGGGAATCGGTGGAATGCGATTCAGATCGAAAGATACGGAACATTCAGACTCATAAAAAAACCATGATTTAACCAAAATTTCAGGCAGACAGCCGGAAGTCACATACCGGGTTGAAAAAATGAAGCCGAACGCGGGAAATATCAAATGAAAAGCGTCATCACCTCCTTATTCTGTTTTTTCTGTTTCAGGAACGAAACCATGATCCGGCCAACAATCAATCGGTTTCGTATATTTCTACGATAATATAATATTTAATCTTTCTTTTGTCAAGCACTATTTTTGGAAAAAGACGTTATTTCGCAGATATTAGTATGTGGAGTGAGTGAAAAAAATGCAGATAAATCTGACCGGTCCGGGCCGGGTCAGGCGCTCGAGGAACAGGAATCCGTTTTCGATGGGTTCAAATTCTTTTTCTGTCTTTTCGATGCGGGATATCCACACCCACGACATCTCCGATGTTTTCATAATCTGATTGAAAAGACATCAATTTATCTGTAGGAATTATTTTCAAAATTTATTATACTAAACCGAAAAAACGGGGTCGGCCCAGGCTATAAACAGATTTTACAAAAATTTATAACTTAACCTGAATAATTCACAAATAGAATTTTGAGTCAAATAAAATCATTGTTTTATATGATTTTATTTGACTCTCAACAGTTCCGTCAATTATTCGGGTTATCCCGACTTTCAATCCTATCTTTTCTATTTATGAATAAGTCGGGTTAATAAA
>DSAB01000025.1 GCA_011388275.1 bacterium
ATGCAAAACATTGACAAGTCATATTTTGACAGTCAATTTCATTTCAGCTTGGTCCGACCCCGCATTTTTATTATACTGTTTCAGGAAACATACAAACCATTCCGGTTTTCAACGCGTCTAATCAGGCAAAAGACCCAATTTGGAGGAGAACCCACCCATGAAACAGGTTTCATTCCAAAGTCCGTCCATGCCGGGCGGCCGGGCAGCCCGGCTGCAAGTCATTCTTTTCAGTCTGTCTGTTCTGTTCACGGCCGAAGGCAGGGAAATGCCGCAGCCGCACCTGCGGGTGGAAGTCGACCCAAGGCACGAGCTCATCTCAATTGTTCATTATATCAGCGGCTTTACAATCGAAGGATGGCAGCTGAAAACCGGCCTCGATTTCGATTACGCCCGGGCCGCGGAAGCCTGGTTTTCGCCTCACCGGAATCATCCGGCCGTAAAGCGGTTCGAGGAACTCAGCAAGAGCGGATTCACGCTCAGCGTGCCCATGGCCGCCATGCTCCACGTCTCCGATCCTCCTGATTTGATACTGATTCATGCTCTGCCCGAAAGAACAGCCAGGCGCGGCGGCGGAGAAGAATCCTTTCGGGAGTTCATGGCTCTTCTCGGCGATTTTGCCGTAACCGCCCGATTCGCGGAATTCAGGTCCATCCATCAGGCCGCTTATACTTCCATGGTTTCCGGATACAGAGAAAAACTCGGCGGCCGCGATTATGTCGGTCATCTCGAACGTTACATGGGTTATCCACAGCACAGCTATAACGTGATTTTGAATCCTCTTCTGGGTCCTTTCAACATCGGCTCCCGCATCAGGCATGAGGACGGCCTCAGCGATATCTACAATATTTCCGGGCCCAAAAGCGTGGAACAGGGGCAGCCTGTCTTCGGCAGCGCCGACGGAATCCGGAACCTGATCTGGCACGAGTTCGCCCACTCCTACACCAGCCCCCTGGTCGAGGAACACCGGGAAGCGCTGGAAGAATCCTCCGCGCTGTTCGAACCGATGAAGGCGTATATGGCGCGAAGCGGGTATCCCGTATGGACAAACTGCGTGGACGAACACATCGTCCGTGCGATCAATATCCGCCTGTGCGATCGGGAGATCAGCGCCGAAGAAGCCCAAAGGCTTCTGGACATGGACCTGAAGAACGGATTTGTATTCGTGCCGCCTTTGCTCGAGCTTCTGAAAGAGTACGAAGCCGGCCGGATCCAATACCCCAGGCTGGACCATTTTTTCCCGAGAATCACGGCCCTGTTCGCCGAACGGGCTTCCCACGCGGAATAGAAGCCGTGCGATTCAGGGCCTCCGCTGCGACCAGGTTTCGCGAGGAAGAACGGGCCTTTGGGTTCCATCCAGCCCTTACTAAAGCAACCGCCCTTTTGGACAGGAATCTTAATTCGATGTCTGTCCTGTTAATCATCCCATAGAACGATTCGCCCCATGACCGGATGATGATCGGACGCGGCAACCATGTCTGAGCCCCAGGCGTTGTACCGGTCAAGCCAATAATAATGGCTCACTTTGTTCATGTCTCCGGAAAGCCAGATCTGATCAATGGTAAGGCCATACTGTTCAGCAACCCTTCTATCATCAACATACCGGTTGTACGCCACACAGACCCATCCCGGCAGCATATTTTCTCCTACATAATCATGCGCGGTGTTCGTGTCTCCCATAAATACGGTCAGCGTGTCGCTGCTGGCAGGCAGGTTTTCCCTGATCCAATTATATTGGCCTGTTCTATCTTCCCCAGTTTTAAGATGGGTATTGTACACAATCCAGGGCTCGCCATAATCATCACGGAGTGTAACCCGTAATATCTTTCCACCCACCTCGGGAGGAAAGTAGATTATCTCACCATCCAGTATATCGAACTTTGAAAAAATATGAAGCATGAATTCACCAATGGCATGCTGCACGCCCAGCTCCTGTTCCACGTATTCGACGACCGTCATGGAAGAATCCACCAGCATCTCCGGCCACCAGGCAACACCGTCATTTCCCGCCTCCTGAATTCCGAACACATCCGCATCGTGTCTCTTCAGAAGATCGACAACCAGCTCAAGGCGCTCCATCTCTTCCTCTGCAGTCTTCCCGGAGCCCCCGCCTTCGATGCCCGGCACCATCCAGACATTATAAGTCAGAAAGGAAACTTCGCGGGTTTTTCGCGCCGGTTCATCATCAGGCGCGCTGGAATTTGTACCCTTGTCGCCGCATCCCGCGATAAAACCCGACAGGACGCCCAATACCACATAGATTGTCATTTTTTTCATAACCTGTTTTCCTTCCATTTCATGAGTATAATCATGCTGGCAGTCCTGTTTTACCGCCGGCGTCCACGCATACCCGCAAGGTACGAACTGAACCTCCGCTTGTCAAGTGCTTTTAAGCTTACGGGTTTAACGGGGTTCTTAACGGGGTCTTAACGGGGTCGGACCAGGCTATCTCGATATTTAACAGCTCATTAAGTTTGGAATTTGCTTTTTAGTCAGCCTTGAGACAATAATAAATCACCCTGAAAAAACACACACCCTATTTTAGAACACGGATATCCGGATGAAGACGAGCCTGATCGGTTCAGGCCGGGCTCAAAGAAAGGCACCCTCAGTGGATCATGGGCAATCTTGTTTCTCATTATGCCTGAATAAAAACGAATATTATGTTTTATTTCTATGTTAATTCTAATCTTAGCTTGGTCCGACCCCGTTTGTGACCCTGTTTGTGTAAAAGCCCCGGCTATTCCCGGGGCTTTAATCATTCTATTCTTCATTCTGCTTCATTGCCTTTCTTTCAAAAGCCGTATACAGAAACGGCAGCACAATCAGCGTAAGCAGCGTGGAAATAAACAGTCCGAATATGATCACAATCGCGAGGGGTTTTTGAATTTCAGAACCTGTGACATTCCTCAGAGCAAGCGGAGCCAGCCCCAGCATGGTTGTAAATGTTGTCATTAAAACCGGCCTTATTTTATTCCTGCCCGCTAAAACAACAGCCGCAAGCGGATCATCTGTTTGTTTCCGGTGTCTGTTGATATGATTGACAAGAACAATGCCGTCCTGCACGGCTATTCCTGTAAGAGCGATAAATCCGACTATGGACGGGACAGACAATGTAAGCCCTGTGATGAAAAGTATGATCATGCCGCCGGAAAGTGCGAGAGGAATGTTGATTAATATCAAAAGCGCCTGGCGCACTGATTGAAAATCAATGACAAGAAGAGTGAAAACAATAAACAGCGTAAACAGAACCACCCATGCAAGCTGGCGCAGGGCGCGGATCTGGCTTTCATATGTGCCGCCGAAAGTGTAGAAATATCCTTCAGGCATTTCCAGGCCGTCAAGCCTGTTTTTTATTTCACGCACCACTTTGCCGATATCCCTGCCGGAAACATTGCATTGGACAACTCCTCTTCTGAGCGCGTTTTCCCTTCTTATTACTGCCGGTTTTGAGCTCTCTCTTATATCCGCTATTTCGCTTAACGGTATGATGTAGCCCGAGGGGGTGCTTACAAGCAGATTCCTTATTTTTTCTTCCGTATCCCGGTATTCTTCATCATAACGGACGAATATGTCATATCTTCTCTGAGCCTGCATCAGCTGTGTGGCGGCCACGCCTTTCAGGGCAATTTCCGCAAGGGTTGAAACCTCATCAATATTCAAATCGTATCTTGAAAGTCTGTATCTGTCAAATTTTATCTGTATCTGGGGAACTCCGGTAATCTGCTCAATATACAGATCTCGCACTCCGGGAATATCCTCCATGAGATGCATGATTTGATCGGAAAGCGAAATAATCTGATGTATTTCCTCTCCGAAAACCTTCACTGCTATATCTGTTTCAATTCCTGTCGCAATATGATTGATTCTGTGCTGCAGAGGGGCATTGATCTGAATGATTACTCCGGGTATGCCGGACACAGCATCACGGATTTTTTCCTTGATCTCGTCAATTGAGGCTTTGCGGTATTCTTTCTGAACAAGCACGCAGTTTGTATGCGTCAGATTAACCGGTGCGGTATGATCAGAGCCTTCAGCCATTCCTGTCGCGCGCACAACCCTTTCAATCTCCGGCATTTCAGAAAGCCGGGCGGCAACGTTGGAGGCGATTCTGGAAGATTCTTCAAGAGAAGTTTCAGGAGGCAGCAGTATATCAACAAGAAGTGAAGATTCATCCATTTCAGGCATAAATTCCGAGCCTGTGCCGAGCACGGATAATAATCCCGCGGCAAAAACAGCAAAACAGATCAAAATTAATATTTTGACATGCGATGCCGACCACCTGAGCGCTTTGCTGTACGC
>DSAB01000045.1 GCA_011388275.1 bacterium
CTATGCTCTCTGCCTTTTTTCTTCCGCAATCCGCGATTCGCAATCCGAAATGCTTTTTCCGTTTCGCGCTCAGCGCTTTGCGTCTTTCCGCTTGGCGTCTTTTCGCCTTACGACTTCCGCCTGACGATTTTCCCCCACACCTCCCTGACCGCCTGCGTCACCGGCCCGTCCGAATATTCCACCACGGACACACCCTTCACCTGAGCCAGGGTAATGACCTTGTCATAGGGTATCCGTCCAAGAAACTCCGCTTCATACTCCCCCGCGATGGCGTGTATCTCTTCGGTTTTCTCTTTGTTCAGATCCCACTTGTTCACCACAATACCCGCCGGCACCCGGAAGAAACGGACCACGTCCAGAATCCGCCTCAAATCGTGTACTCCCGACACCGTGGGTTCCGTGACCACCACCGCGTACTCCGCTCCGCTCAGTGAGGCTATGACCGGACATCCCGTCCCCGGCGATCCGTCGACGACCGCTTCGTTCAGGCCGGCCTCGAATGCGGCCTCATCCTTTTTTTGACGCACCAGCGTCACCAGTTTCCCCGAATTCTCTTCAGCGGGACCAAGCCGGGCGTGGCTCATGGGTCCGAAGCGCGTGTCCGACACAAACCACTCGCCGTTCCACGCCGGCGAACAGATCACCGCCCCTTCAGGACAGGCCAGACCGCAGACTCCGCATCCTTCGCACGCAATTTCGTCTACTTTAAACACTTTCCGGCCTGAGTATTCGGTTTGCAAAATCGCGTCGAACCGGCACTGCCTCTCGCATTCCCCGCATCCGGTGCAGCGGTCCGGATCGATGACGGCCGTGTCGCTGCCGCTGAACACGCCGCGTTTTTTGATTTCGGGCTGAAGCAGAAGATGCAGATCCGCGGCGTCCACGTCGCAGTCCGCGATGGCGATTCGTTTTTCCAGCGCGCAGAACGCCGCGGCGAGCGATGTTTTTCCGGTTCCGCCCTTGCCGCTGATAATCACGTATTCATGAGTCTTTTCTGCCCGCCGGGATTCGAGCGGCTGATTGGAATTTTCCCCGATGAGGACCGGGTCCGCACTGTGTTCAACAGTGACGGACTTCCTGGCCGGCTGTCCGCCCTTCCGGGCCATGGAGACGATTTTACCGGCTATGTCTGTGAATAACGCGCGATACTCCGGAAACCGGTCCACGGCCAGATCGCCCACGGAATAGCATTCGGCTATCTTCCGGTCATCCGGAATCTCGGCGACAATCTCCAGCGATTCCCCGCGGCAGTAATCCCGCAGATCTTCATTGTGATATTCGGCCCGGTTCACCAGAACCACAGGCTCCCGTCCGATCTGCCGGCACATGTTCACGGCCAGCTTCAGATCATGAATGCCGAACGGTGTCGGATCGGTCACCAGAACGCACAGATCCGCATCCTTGACGGTTTCCACCACCGGACAGGCCGTTCCCGGAGGGGAATCGAGAATGTGGATTCCCTTGCCCGTGCATTGTTTCACTTTACGGATCAGCCGCGGCGACATGCCGCCTTCGGCCGTCTCCAGAAGCGCGTAATGAAAATCAATGGTCCCACTTTTCCCGTGCTTTACCACACCGATCCGCCTGTCCTCCTCGATGACCGCATCAACCGGGCAGACCAGCGTGCAGGCTCCGCACACATGGCACAGATTTTTAAAAAACAGGACCTTCTCTTTGATCATCGCGATGGCGTTGTAATGGCAGACTTCCACGCATCGTCCGCAGGCGATGCACCGGTTTTCATCCACACCGGTCGGCGACAAAAGGGAGACCGTCTCTTCCTTGACGATATCCGGCTTCAGAAACAGATGCCCGTTCGGCTCTTCCACGTCACAATCCAGATAGCGGACCGGATACCCGGACTCGTCCAGAACACGGGCGATATTCGTGGCAATAAACGTCTTCCCGGTTCCGCCTTTACCGCTGGAAATCACGATCTTCAGGTTCACTGTTTCGTCCATGCTAGTCCCTTCTGTTCAACTCCTCCCGAATCACTCCGGCTATACGCCGGATTGCCTCCGAATCCGGCAATACGTCCAGAATCCGCTCCATATACAGGCGGCGTTTGATTTCACGCCGGGTGTGCGCGAAATTCACATCAAATACCCACCCCATCTGCAGAAGCTTGAAATCATTGAGATTTCGAATATGCTCAGCCATCACGATGCTTCTTTCCATCAGATTTCCGATCGCCTCCGGGGTGACTCCGGGAGAATCCGGCAGACCCAGCTCGACTGCGTTGTTTTTTTCGCCTTCTTCGCGATGATAATATTCTGTCACAACCCGCCAGATATCCAGCTTGTCCGCGTCCCTCAGCATCCGGCTGAAAAACAGGCATAAATCGTCTTCATCAGACGGCAGAAAAGCCGTGTTGTGATATTCGATGACCCGGTAAATGAATTCACGCGAATGCGCATCGAGATCATCCAGAACACGGTTTTCTTTTAAAATTTCAATTCCCAGTCCGGCATGGTTGACCGATGCTCTGTCCAGAAAGGTTCCATACCGGGTGTATTGCTCGAAACGGCCCACATCATGAAACAGAGCCGTGATCTCCGCCAGAATGCGGCCGTTCTCATCCACATCCAGCGCTTCGGACAGATTGCAAATTTCCCGGCAGACATTCCAGGTATGCTGTTCCTTGATGAGGATATTGTGGTCGCGGACTTTATCTCCGGTTTTATAGCGGCTCACGTAACCGGCAAACCAGGTTTTCAGTTTCTCCGCTGCGGCGGGTTCGATGCGATGCAAACGGGTCGGTGCCTCCTTTTCGATTTCTCTTTTCCGCATCAAAGGCGGCGGAAAGCAATGTTCGGGAATGTCTTACAGTTCGATTCTCGTGCCTGCGGCAAGCCGGACAAAGTCTGGGCCGAATATTTTTCTGAATATTTTCTTCGCGGTTTCACCCGTGCAGTGCGTGGGTCCGACACGCCGAATTCCCGACACTTTGAGTCCGAAAATCGTTGCGCGAATCGACCTTTCATCCATCTCTTTCATGTGAAACCCGCCCCATACCGAGACGAGGGGACGTTCCGGATCGATCGGCCGGGCTTTTTCGGCCATCCTCAAAATACCCGGATGAGAACAGCCCGCGATAAGATGCAGACCGTCCGGTGTGCAGACCAGCAGCGCCTGTTCGGGCATGGGCGCGTTCCGGTAGAATCCATCCACCTGACCGGTCACCTTCACATTTTGATACATCGTGTTGAATGACTCCGCTTCCACGATGCGTCCGCTCAGGCTCTCCGTTTTCTCGAAAAAGTCGGTTCCGAATCCTGAACAGACACATACCGGCAGATTCCTTCGGACTTCCAGGAGCCCCCAAAGACCTCCCGTATGATCCCAGTGATTATGGGAAATGACCACGGATTCGATCGTTTCCGGGCCGATACCGAAACGCCGCATGTTCGCCTGCAGCGCTTCCCAGGATTCGCCGGTATCAAAGAGGATACGGCCGTCCACGAGGCACGAGAAACCCCACCCGGACTGAAATCCCTTTTTAGCCTGATTGTCGTAGAGAATGAGGATTTCCATCGGAATCTTTCAGTACGGTCCGCTCAAAGATTTGCTCAGCGGTACTGTTCGATGTACCGCTCCACGTCGCTCATGTGAAAACCATACCGCTTCTTCAAACGGCCGAGATTCTCGGCGTTTGAGATGCTCAGGGGAATTCCCAGCTGCTTCTTGATCGAATCCGCCGGCACTCCGTAACGCTGTTCCACTTCCCTGAGCGTCATGCTTCCGAGAATCAGGGGTGTTCGTTCCTCATGACTGTGATGAACGGCATCTTCCTCCTGCCCGGCGTGGTACCCCGGTTCAGCCCGATCCGGCGCGTCCTGCTTCATTCGGGAAATTTCCGTCTCATGCCGAAGATGCATCAGCCGGTGGCCTCCCTCTCCGGCCCGGACGGGTATTTTCTCAATTTTTACCACAAACGCAAATAAAAACAGAATGAGACCGGCCGCCGAAAAAAGAACGGTCAGCAGAATCCTCAATGAACGGCCGCGTATCAGATTACGGTACATGCGCTTGATCTGCCCCCAGTGAAAAACGATGTGCAAAATCAGCAGGCCCAGCAGCACGTATCCCAGAGCCAGGTGCAGAGCCCCCCATTGATGGCGGTCCCATCCCCACAGAAAAAGATCCACATCCGCTCCATATCTGGCGAAACGCTCGCTGCCCGGCACAAGCACGTACTTCATGAGCAGGCCGATGCCGCCGGCCGCCATGATGACCAGAAACATCAGCACGTCGATGATGAAGTTGATTTTGATTCTTTCTTTGGCGGATTGAGGC
>DSAB01000096.1 GCA_011388275.1 bacterium
AGGCAAAACGAAAAACCAGCGGAAAGATAAAGACCACCACGCCCATCCACACACCGAATCCCACGTAGCACCGGGACTGCCACGTCTCCAGACGCCGGATGGCCTTTCCGGCAAACAGCACGCCTCCGAAGGTGAAGGCCAGACCCGCCAGATTGACGAATAAAAGCACGTTTTCACCCAGAGCGGCCACCTTGTTGGGCGTCACACCGAACCGGCTGAGACGGGTGAGAATAGCGCCCATGGCAAAAAGATCCGCCGCCAGGGCAAGGACGATAAGGGAAAAAATGACATAATCCGAGAAACCGGGTTTTTCCGCCTCGGGCCGGGCCGAAAGGGAATAGAGAACCAGTCCCAGAACCAGGATCAGAAGCAGATCGAAGAGGATGAGGATTTCCCGGTCCGTGCTCAGTCTCGTTTGCCGCGACAGAAGAGCGACGAGAAATCCCGCAATGAGAATCAGAAACAGCGGTGTAAATATTTTCGCCAGTACGGGAGCCATGTTCTCGATAAGAGCCTTTTTCTTTTCCACCAGATAAACCGCCGCCACAGGAACCCCCAGCCCTCCGAATACGGCCACGTATTCGGAAATGAATTTTTCGGCATCGAGATTCAAGGCATTAAAAAGCGCTCCGGTGAACGCGATGAACACGCCCCCGCCGAGATAACAGAGAACGGAATAGATGAAAAACTCCCCGCTGAAAGAGATGTAATTCATCCGTCCCGATACGATCTCCTGGCCCGGACCGTAAAGCCGCTCCATGGCCAGCCAGAGAAGAATGGGCAGATGGATCCCGGCCAGAATTTCTGTGTGCCGCTCGCCCGCGAACGGATAGAAATTAACGGCCAGAAATCCGGCGGCACAGAACAGCGCGAAAATGAAAAGGTGGATCTGTGTATTTTTTCTCTGCCAGGCCAGCCATCCGCCGATCACGGGAATGAAGAAAAGGCCCAGGTTGCGCAGATAAACCGGCCCGGCGGCCTCACCGTCGACCGGGTACCCGAACAAATGGGGTATCTTGCCGAGCAGCCCGGCCAGCAGGGCCAGTCCGATGATGAGGGCCGTATCCCGTATGGCCGTCTTATCGCGGCCCAAGGACGGTTCAAACAGGTGTTTCCACAGCGACTGGGCGTTGATCTTGTAGAACTCCCGGGAAAGCGCATCGGTTTTGCCCAGCCGTTTGATGGCGATAAAATACGCTTCCTCCGCGTCCAGACTGCCGCGCCGCAATTCGTTGATCTCCTCGCGGAGATGGGTTTCCAGTTCTTCCAGATCTTCCGGCAGAAAGCTGCCGCGGGAACTGAGATGCTTTTTCCAATCCCCGATTTTCTGTTCCATGTTGAATTTCATTTTCGGCTCCACGACCTGTTGATGGTTTGATTGATCACATTCCACTGATCCCTGAGGCTTTCCAGTTCCTCCTCACCGGCCGGCAAGAGACGGTAATAGCGCCGGCGCCTGCCTCCCTCTTTTTTCCAATAGGATTCGATCAATTTTTGTTTCTCCAGCCGGTGAAGCACGGGGTACAGCATGCCCTCGGTCCATTCCAGGGCGTCCCCGGACAATTCCCGCACCCGCTTGATGATGGCATAGCCGTAGCTGTCACCGCTGCGCAGCAGGGTCAGAATCAGCGGAATGGTTGAGGCGGCGATCAGTTCTTTGTAAAAGTCTTTCCCCATGCCCTAATATACCTAATAGCGCTAGGTATTGTCAAGCTTTTTTTATTGGATGATTCTTTTCAGGCGGGAATAAAAAAGAAAGACAGTTGGGAGTATTCAATAATTGGAAATATTCGGAGCATGAAAAAACAACTCATACTGGCAGCCATCATGTCCACCCACATCAGCGGGTACTCGGCACTGATGTCGGAGGATGAAAAACAGGCTCTGCCGATGTGCTGAATCTTCCCAGAGTTTCAGAATCCCTGGCCGGAAGGATGAAAATTTTTCGACTTCACTTATCTTATAAGAATCATCTTGCCTGTAAGCACGTTGCCCCGAGATTCTATTCTGTAAAAATAGACACCTGAACCCACCGGGCGGCCGCGACTGTCTTTTCCGTTCCACCGAACTTCATTCAGTCCGCTTGCAAGCATACCGTTAAAAACACGTAAAATTTCCCTTCCCAAAAGATCAACAATAACCACACTCGTTTTCCCTGATTGAGGAAGCGAAAACGAAATTACTGTTTCGGGATTGAAAGGATTGGGATAATTCCTGGCAATAAGAACGTCTCTTGGCAATACGCTTTCTTCATGCACCGAAGTATACGGTGCCCCTGCATGCATGGTGCCGTGAATGCCCCTGATAGTGCGTTCAGAAGGGTCAGCGTACTGATAAGTCACAAGAAACTGATCGCTTACAATGCTGTAGGCAAGCGCAGGATAAGCGGTGTTTCCTTCATCCATACTGGTAGCGGCAATCGGCGTGTTTTCTGCGGGGTCATGCCCGCGATTTCCCAAATGATCAGTCCAGACCAGGCTTGAATCAAGGGGATCAATATATAGATGCTGACCGTAAATATCCGCGTGTCCCGGCGGCCAGGTTCCATAACCCTCTTCCCGCCAGTCATTCCACACAACCAGAAATTCACCCGTATTCTGATTATAATCAAGATTATTCCAGCTCTGATATTCCGGATTATTTGTCGCCGCATAATTATGCCAGTTCATCCAGAATCCGTTCGGATCCGGTTTCCCGTTCACATTGAGAGGAACAGAAACCCAGGCGAAAGGATCTTGAAATCCCTCAATAAGGCCCATTTCAAGTGCATCATTACCCTGAAAATACGCAATACGCTGTACCATTATGTTCCAGTCATTGGGAGCTGCTCTGTTTGAAGACCATGAAACCATAAACTCAGGCACGGGATAAACATATTTATTATCTCCGCTTATACTTGTTTCCGATCCGGTTTCCGTCCAGTAATCATTGCTCCACACATGAGGGCTTCCGTCGATGAATGGCTGCTCCGGCCATACTTTTGATGTATCTTCCCAGCTTACCGGAAATTCTGGAAACCAGGGAGGCCCACCATTTGCTGATGAACTTTTGGATATGGCCGGATTAGACCCGGCATACATACCCCAGGTATTCATCAAAACACCGTTTGCACCATTTACACGGCATGCCCATATTCTGAATTTATAGTCTTCGCCGGAGCGCATAAACGCAACAAGCCATTCGTTAAGCGTATCAGCAAGACCGCCGTGATACGCTATGACCGGCTTCATATCCGAATAATGCGTGCCCGGTGTGATCGGAAAATTTATTTTTGTGTCCGGATCTTCTTCCGGAGGCAAAAGATCTGCGTTCGAAGCCAGTCTCTGTCCCCATATGCTCTCTTTTTCGCCTCTTTCATCAAACCATACGGCCAGATAGCAATTGTCAATATAATTATGTGAAACTTTAGGCCCAAACTTGGGACTGTCTTCATCACTGATGACAAAGCTTGTATCCGCAACAGACCTGGGAGACCAGATTTTTCTGCCGTCAACATCCAGCCGGATGCCGTAAATATCCGGAGCGCCGTCCTCTTCGCGCCTCCAGTCCGTCCATACCACCATATACTCATTGTCAATCCGGTTATAAGCCACATGCGGATGCAATTTACTGCTGCCCTCTGTAAAAATCGGAAAAACTGGAGTGCGCGGCGTGCCGTCCCCGTGCAGAATCCGCCCGAAAATGTCAGCATTTCCCAGCCGCCTGTCCTGCCAGACCACAATAAATTCGTCTTCCAGAAAATTATAGGCCGTTACAGGATTAGATTCACTTGTATCCCTGACGCTGATTGAAAAATCAGACAGCTTCCACATATTGGCGCTCTGCTTCGCCTGCAGGCTGAACACGCCCGCAAACAGAAGAATCATGACAATAACCATTCGTTTCATTGTTCCCTCCCAATTTTTCATTGATGATTTCAATTTCTTAAAAAACAACGTTTCTTTTCACCCAAAACCGAAAAAGCCGTACTTTCTCCTCAAACGGTTCTCATCCCGCCTCAAGCAGTACGGCTTTCCTCTCTCTCCTGGAGAATTCCGATATTTTATCTCTCGCATGACCCGTGACCGAGTCTGTTGGTGTTGTGATAAAAGTCGAACAATTATTCCGGTAAAGAGATCCCGCTGATTTCAGTCGACAAACGAAATATATGCTGTATTTGATTGAATGTCAAGCAGTATCTCCATCGAAAAGAACAAACGATGTCATATCCTGAATTCTTCCGGGTTTATGGGTTTCAAGCAGTTTGACGGGTGATAAAATCTCACTGCGCCGTTCC
>DSAB01000108.1 GCA_011388275.1 bacterium
AGATCGAAAGGAGGTTGTACAATGATCCTGAAGCGATTTACTCTCAACATCACAGGAGCGATCATCCTTGCGCTTGCCGTGGTTCTTTCTAAAAACGCAAGTCTTCAAGCGCAGGAACTTGTCCGCATTCCGGGTTTCGACGGCATCATCATCGAAGGACGCCTGCATATCCCTTCCGACCGTGTCAGAACCCTGGTCATCGATGTGCCGGGTTCGGGTCCCCACACGTATCTCAACCGCAGGCGGATCGGCAGAAGCATTGAATTCAACTATCATGATTATTTTGCCGATGAACTGTACAGCCGGGACATCGCTTACTTCAGTTACAGCACAAGACACACGGTTCCGGATTCCACCCCACCCCTGTTTGACAGGGTCGACAGGGATCTGTTTTGTTCGGTCACGCCTCAGATCAAAGTCAGAGACCTGGAATCCGTCATCCATTTTCTGAAAAAGGACGAGCGGCTGCAATCAGCCAAAATTATTCTTCTGGGCTTCAGCGAAGGCGCGATTATCGCCGGTCTGGCCGCGGAACGCAAGAACGCTGCCGTTGATGCGCTGTTTCTGGCAGGCACGCCTTCGGAAGACGTCTATTCCTTGATACTCTGGCAGCACAGCGGCGCTTCATCGATGATCAATTACCGGAAATTCTTCGACAGCAACGGGGACGGAATCATCGAGCGGAGCGAGTACGACGGCGGAGATCCGCGGGCCAGGGCGAGAGTCGGCGGGTACGCGTTTGAGCAGCTGGACATGAACCGCGATTCCGTGCTGAGTACCGATGATTTCCGAATCCTGATGAAACCCAGGCTGGAAGCGATTCTTTCGGCGATCGAGCGGAATGACGATGAGTGGATATGGACGTCGTTCTTCCGGGTCGGTACCCAGTGGATCAGGGAACATCGCGCGCTGGAACCGAACAAAACCCGTATTCTGAGGCTGGACATTCCGGTTTTTCTCTTCCACGGAGAGAACGACGCGAACACGCCGGTGGAAGGCATTCTCGAGATGCAAAAAACGGCACAGCGCCAGAACAGGGAGAATATCCATTTCTTCATTTTTCCGGATCACGATCACTCGCTGGAATTCCTCTCCTGGGTGGTGAGAAAAACCATGCCTGAGGGTCTGAAAGTGCTGTTCCAAGAACTGGAAAACTTTTGATGCGGCGATTCGGCCGGAACCGTTTCAAAATGTTTTTTGGCCGACTCAATGTATTGAAAATTTCCCGACTCCATATCGTTTTCGGTGTATCCGGGGGATCGATAATGGATCGAATCGACCCTTACAGCGAAAAAAGATGCCGTTTTTCCAATAAAAGAGCTTGAAAAGGAACAATATTTTTTATATATTGTTTACACATGATCGCGGGGTGGAGCAGTTGGTAGCTCGTTGGGCTCATAACCCAAAGGTCACAGGTTCGAATCCTGTCCCCGCTACTAACGATAAAAGGGACAGCCCGAAGGGTTGTTCCTTTTATCGTTTAGAAACGAGTCAGATTCGAACCTATGCGGGCGAAGCCCGCATGGCGGTTCGACCGCGGGTGCGCGCATTTTCGCGCGCACTTTATAATGCCTTTTCCCTGCGCAGGACGGAGAGGACGCGTAAGCGGCCTCGACGTCAATCCTGTCCCCGCTACTCCTAAAGAAACAAGGCCTTGAGACTGATTTATCGAGGCCTTTTTCATGTCCGATTATTTTTTCCCCAGCGCTATTCCCAGCAGCCAGAGAGGGTTTTAGCCTGGAGTGATTGGGGATGAACGGAAATATATTTTTCATATTAAAGACTGCAATAAGGTCTTACAAACCGTGAATGGAAAAAGACGATAGCCGATTCTGTTGACGGCAATGAGGTTTTATGAAGACGGAAGTGTTTTCTCGTTGAGTGCCGTTCGTCCTCCCGAAAAAGGAACCCTAAGAACCGTATACATAAACCTGGACCAAATAAGAAACGATTTTAGATTTGACAACCTCAAATGGGCTTTTGAAACGATACTCGAAGGAACAGATTTCAGCGAATAAAACTTCCTCGCAATGACACGCAAATACGTACCAAACCTAAACTCATCAAACGCAGTAAGATCTGTGATTCAGACATTTTTTTTCATCTCTCGCGAATGATTTGCAATCCCTGAACCGCCCTGTTTTTTATTTTTCTTGACATATTTATTTTTGTTGGTTATTTTATTTTGTATTTATAATGATAAATCGAATTTCACGCTTAAAGAGTGTCTTGAAAATCGATTTTTTGCAACTATATTGCACTCAAAATGGAGAATATGGATGAACAGATCATTTAATGTGATAATAGAAAAAGATGAAGACGGATATTTCATCGCTGCTGTTCCGTCCCTGAAAGGATGCCACACGCAGGCGAAGACTCTTGACAAACTGATGGAAAGGACAAAGGAAGCGATAGAACTCTGCCTTGAAACGGAGGATGAGATTTCTCAAAATGAATTCATTGGAGTCCAGCGTCTGGTCGTATCCGTATGAGTAACCTTCCGGCTTTTACAGGCAAGACCTTGATCAAAGCCTTGAAAAAGGCTGGTTTTGAAGAAATACGAATCAAAGGCAGTCATCATTTTCTAAGACATAAAGACGGAAGATGCACCATTGTTCCTGTTCACAGGGGAGAAAACATCGGAAGGGGATTATTTTCACAAATCCTGAATGATTGTGAATTCACAAGAGCAGAATTTCAAAAATTACTATAAAATTGGAAGCCTGGCAGGATGCGACCGGCCGTCTATCCCGCCCTCCCCGCCGCTGCCCGGCTGTCTCGTTACGACAGGGATGATTCTTGTTGTGTTTTCACTCTGATTTTGAATAGATTGTTTTCATCATTCACAAATTATATTGCTTTTTTCGATTTCATTTTATATCTTCCCGAGAACCGTATTTATTTCCGACATTGAACCGGCTCATCCGTTTATTTACACCCTGCCTTCCTCAGCCGGGACGGTTATTACGGGCATACTTTTTTACCGACAAATCAGACAAGCGCCGAATGGCTTCGAATACCGGACATGCACCGCCCCGATTGCTGGATCAGGTCAGAAACGCGATAAGAACACGCCATTACAGCCTGAAAACGGAAAAATGTTATATTCAATGGATCCGGCAGTATATTTTCTTCCACAATAAGCAACATCCTGAAAAGCTTGGAGAGAAAGAGATTACTTTATTTCTCAACCATCTGGCGGTGGACAGGCAAGTCGCCTCAGCGACACAGAACCAGGCCTTATGCGCCATTGTTTTTCTTTATAAGCATGTTCTTTATCAGGAACCTGGAGAATTCAAAAACCTTATTTGGGCAAAACAGCCGGTTAGAACGCCTACTGTTTTATCCAGAGATGAAGTCAAAAGCGTGCTCTTGCAGATGAGTGGTACCTATCAAATGATGGCCACCCTTCTGTACGGCGCGGGATTAAGATTATCGGAATGCCTGCGTTTGAGGGTCAAAGATGTGGATTTTGATTACAATCAACTGATTATCCGTGATTCCAAGGGCAATAAGGACCGGGTGGTCCCCCTGCCCCATACAATTAAAGAGAGGCTTAACCTTCACATAAACAGTGTGAAAAAGCAGCATGAAAAAGATCTGCAAAACGGATACGGAAGTGTCGAGATGCCCTTTGCCCTGGCCAGGAAATATCCGAATGCGGAATATGCATGGAAGTGGCAGTACGTATTTCCTGCTCGCAGGATATCAAAGGATCCCAGGTCAGGCATAGAAAGAAGGCATCACCTGTACGATACCGTTTTGCAGAAAGCCGTAAAAACAGCAATTCGCAAAGCCGGCATTACCAAACATGCGGGATGTCACACGTTGCGGCACAGTTTTGCGACTCATCTGCTGGAAGATGGCTATGACATCAGAACTGTACAGGAATTACTCGGGCATAAAAATGTGAATACAACCATGATCTATACGCATGTTTTAAACAAGGGAGGACGCGGGGTGGTGAGTCCGGCGGACAG
>DSAB01000147.1 GCA_011388275.1 bacterium
ACCTATGACTGGCCGGGCAACGTGAGGGAGCTCCGCCATTTGATGGAGCGTGTTTTCGTCCTGGTGGAACCGCTCAAGGTCACCAGTCAGCATCTGTACGATCTGCTGGCCGGGAAGAGGTCGCTCAGCCGGGATGAAGAAGAGGATCCGGATTACCGGCAGGCGGTCAAGGCGTTCGAGAAATCCTATATCACGAATCAGCTGATCAGCAATGGGTGGAATATCTCGCAAACCGCCCGCAGAATGCGCGTGGCCCGGTCCATGCTGTACAAGAAAATGGACGAATACGGGATCAGGCAGATGTCCTCGGATTAGGACGGGGGTGTAGCTGGAAAAGTACGGTTGACGGGGCCCTCACAGTTTGATTCATTCCACAATATGATTCCCCTGACCAATGAATAATTCTGAATAGCCATAAAAAAGAACTGGATTCCGGCTTAAAAGATTGCCGGTATGACAGGTTTTTTTCACCGAATCGCTTCCGCCGGTCCTACCGGAATGCCGATGAAATACCATAAAAGCAGAAGAACAATCCACGCGATGCCGGTGAACAGGGCGTAGGGCAGCAGCAAGCGGATCAGTGTGCCGATTCCCGCGTCCTTGCGGTATTCCCGAACCCAGCCCAGGGCCAGGGGGAAATAGGGATAAAGCGGCGAGATGCCGTTGGTGGTCGAGTCTCCCAGGCGGTAAACCAGCTGGGTGACCGCGGGCGTGATGGGTGATTCCAGGTAGAGAAACATCGGCACGAGAATGGGGGCCAGCATGGCCCACTTGGCCGAACTGGATCCCAGAAAAAGATTGAGCATCATCACGATCACAACCGTGGAGGCCATGAGCAAGGGTCCCTGGAATTTCATCTGATTCAGAAGATTCGCTCCAGAAATCGCCACGATGCGGTCCAGATTCGACCATTGAAAGAAGGCGATAAAATGAGAAATAACCAGAACCAGAACGACCAGGCCGGAGATGCCTTTCACGCTTTTGACCATCATGGCCGGAATATCCGCCAGATTCCTGATCCTGCCGACACAGATTCCGAAGATCGCTCCCGGAATCGCGAAGAAAAAGAAGAGAATGGCCACCATGCCGCGGAAGAACGGCCCCCTGAGCACACTGGGAAGCAGTTCGACTTTCACGGCACGCGATAAATCCGGTTGGTCTTCGCTTTTGGGCAGATAGATTCGGGCCCCGGCATCGTCCACCCATTGCGATTCGTCCGCCGAATCCAGAACAATTCTTTGATCTTTATAGACCACGGCCAATATGCGTCGTCCGTTCTCCGTTGACGATTCGGTCCTGCCTTTCACGCGGTCTGTCGCGGCGTGGGCGCTGTTTTCATCCAGAACCACGGTTTGAATCCGGTTGATGTCATACCGCAAAATGCCGTTTTCAGGCAGCACGGTCATGAGCGCGAGAATCGTGTACAACAGGGCGGCGATACCCGACCAGACAAGCCCCTTCTTCTGAGCCCTGCTGTCGAACGCTTCCTCTTTGTCGATCACAGGGTTCTTGACCTCTCCGCATGCGGGCAGGGTGAACCGCTTGCCGACCCAGGACATGACCACGGCCAGCATAAATACCGAGGCGATCATAAAATACAGATTGGCCGAGGCGCCCACATGCAGATTGGGATCGTCAAGGGCCGCGTTGGTAAAGCCGGCCAGCAGCACATCCGTGCCGCGCGGGATCAGCGTGGCTGTGAATCCTGCTGTGCACGCCGCGTACGCCAGAACCACGCCCGCCAGCGGGTTTTTGCCGGCCTTTTTAAAGGCAACGGCCGCGAGGGGCGGTACCACCACAATGCCCGCGTCTGAAGCGAGGTTACCCATGATGCCGGCCACGACGATAACCGGCAGAATCAGAAATTCCGGGACGCGCGTCATACGGCCCAGCATGGTTTCCATGAGTCCGGAGTGTACGGCCAGCGATACGCCCATAAGCATCACCAGAACCAGGCCCAGAGCCGGAAAGTACGCGAATGTATCCACCATCTCGAGAACGAAACGCTGAATGCCGGTCTGAGAAAGCAGATTCTGAGCGACAATGGTTTCCTGTGTCACTGGGTGGGTGACGGAGGCTCCCAGGAGTCCGAAAATCAGGGAAGCGATCAGAATCATTCCGGCCAGGTAGACGAAAAGCCAGAAAGGATGGGGCAATTTATTGCCGACCCGTTCAATCCAGGCGAGAAACTTGTCCATCGGGTAAAGACTCCTCTATGCAATAAAAACAGGCTTTATCATTTCAACCTCAAAAATCGAATTTACAGTATAAACATTTTACACGCGATTCGAAAGTCTTTTTTAGTTTATTGGAAATAATGTTCCTTTTTTATGCAGCATTTAAACAGGCATTGTTGCAAAGTCACGTGGTTTTCCCTGATTCTGAATGTAATCTTAGTCGTTCAGCATGTCATTCTCGTTCCGCATCAAGTGCGGGATAAACTCCAGCGGGACCGCTCTGCGTAGCAGAGCAGCCTTGAATCCAGCTTTTCTTTTTTTTTTAAAGATCTCTTTCTTTTCTTCCACCGATGTCTAACTCATAACGCTTGACCATACAAATATTTACGGGTGCCTCCGGCGGGGTACTTGATGCAGACCTTCGGTCTGCGACCACAGACCGCGGACCGCAGACCACGGCGGCCTTCGGCCGCGACGATGGACCATCGACCATCGACTGTGGTCTATCGTCTATCGTCAGAACATCGTCCGCCGTCCATCGTCTATGGTCCATTAACCGGGCGTTTGCTCGGCTTGCGTTCACGAGACGGCCATTTTTCTAAAAACAGGGTTGGTTTTTTCACGAGCGCTTGCTATCTTGATGGCGATGGATAAAGATCTGATGAAAAAGATTCGGGCAGGCGATTCGAACGCGTTTAAAGAGCTGTTCGATCAAACCAGGGATTATGTCTATAATCTTTGTTTTCGAATGACAGGGAACCATGAGGAAGCGGAGGATTCGGCTCAGGAAGTGTATTTAAAGCTGTACCGCTCCATGCGCACATTCCGCGGCGATTCCAAACTGTCCACCTGGATCTTCCGGATCACCGTCAATACCTGCCTGAGTCAGAACCGCCGGAAAAAACTCATCCGCTTTGTGACCTTTGATTTTCTGATTCCGAACGAGCATTCGAATCTATACTCAAGCGAAAAGGGCCCTGACCGGCTGCTGGAGGATTCCGAGACGGAACAGATCGTGCGGCAGGCAATCGAGATGCTTCCGAAAAGGCAGAAGACGGCTCTGGTCCTGCACAGGTACGCGGATCAGTCCTGCGAAGAGATCGCGCGGATCATGGAGATCAGCTTGTCCGCCGTGGAATCGCTGATCCATCGGGCCAAGAAAAATCTGGCGGTAAAACTGACCCCTTTGAAAAAAGAGCTTAAATGACCGCAAGTTTTTCGCGCTCCATGCGTCTAAACAATGAACAGCATAGGGGAACTGTGGCCATGCGGCATCGAAATATCAGGAAAAAACTTCTTCACTATCTGGACGGTGGACTCACGGAACGGGAATCGGAAACGATTCAAAATCATCTGCAACACTGTGTTTCATGCCGTGAAGCCCTGAACCGGCTCGAAGTTCTGTGGGGCGGCGCCGAAACCGGCGAAACCGTGAAGGTTCCCCCTTTTTTATGGAACCGCGTCTCCGCGCGCCTGCAGCAAAGGAAGCGGGCGCGTTTTTCCATCCGCGTGTCTCCGGCATTCCGGCCTGTCATGCGCCTGGGCTTTTTGTTTCTGGTTATGGGCATGGCCGTGGCAGGGGGTATCGGTCTCGGCAAAATGATAGGCTCTGGAGATTCGTCTTTTCAATCGGCGATAGTCGCACGGCAGGGTCTAGGTCTGGAGAACCTGGAAGCCGTACCGCCGGGATCCCT
>DSAB01000112.1 GCA_011388275.1 bacterium
CACCCGGAGGCAGGGTGCGCGCGCCTCCTCCGCTCGTAATGCCGAAGTCCGCGGCATGGGTTCCGGTCAGTTCCGTGGCGGTAATATGGAGATTCTCTCCGCCCTTGTTTTCAACAGTAAAACCGCGGCTCGATGACTGGCCCAGCATGACGTCACCGTAGTCATGCGAAGCGGGACTGATATCGATATCGGGCTCGGCTCCGATGCCGCTGAGGTGAACCTCTATTGTCTCATTCTTCGGATCGTTAATTTCGATATTTAGGGAGGATGTTTTCGAGCCCGTGCTAACGGGTGCAAATCGTACAATCACATCTTGTGTTTCTCCCTTTTCCAGGGCGAAGCTTCCCTCGCCGGTGGTGATGGAGAATTCGGAGGCATGGGTTCCGGTCAATCTGATGGCGGAGATATTGAGAGTGAGGTCTCCCGTGTTCTTTACCTCAAAGGTTTGGGAACTGTTGCTTCCTACTCGGATTATGCCATAATCTTTCGAGGAAGGAGAAACCTGTATTTTTATTTTTGAAGCCGGGCGATAAAGAGTTTTCATCATCAGGAACGCCGCCTGACCCCACATTACATCCCATCCCTGGGAAATGCCTATATAATAATCATAGTCGCCCACATTGGTGCCATGGGAGGTTCCCGAGACGAAAGTCATTCCGTCACTTAGCATTCCGATTCGTGATGCCAGAGCATCATGGCCTTTGTCCGCAGCTGCGGCAGAGGCTGAGACCAGATACCCGAGAGATCGTCCTTTTTTCAGGCCGTACACGAACATGGCCGAAGCAGAAGTTTCTTCATAGTTGCCGTTTCGGCTGTCCTTGAGTACGGTTTTCCAGAGACCCCACGATTCCTGGGCTTCCATAATACCCTGGGCGTGGGATTGAAAAAGAGCCAGCAGTTGCCCCCGACGGGGATGATCCGAGGGAAGGCATTGAAGAACTTCCAGTATGGCCAGAAAAGCCCAACCATTGCCGCGACCCCAAAAACATGGGGATTGATGTGTGACAGGATCTGCCCATTCAGCGGATCCGTCTTCGTCCCATCCATGATAAAACAACTTTTCTGCCGGATTCCAAAGGTGCGCGGTATGAACAAGAATCTGGTCGATGGCCATTTCATAACCGGATCCCGTGAGAAGGGCGTATCTCGCCAGAAATACACAAACCATATAAACGGTGTCTATCCACAGCTGATCATCGTATGCATGAACCAGGGCGCCGTCGGAAGTGCGCGGGCAGTTGTACTGTACATAATTGGCCACACGGCTCGCCGCAGTCAGGTATCTTGCGTCCATTGTGGCTTCATAAAGTTCAGGCAGAATAATCGCGGGAGAAACCCGGTTGACATGATGGGACTGATCGATATGCGCGGTGATGTTTCCGTCAACCGGCACATATTTATCGATGTAGGATTTAACATATTCAAAAATATCGGTATTTCCAGTTTCTTTCCAGGCATGCCACATGCCGTACATGAGTACACCCGCCCCCCAGTTCCATTTATAATCTCTCGATTTGGGAGTCCGGATCATGATGGTATTGGCCAGCTCCAAAAGCCAATCAGTTTGTGTTGTCTGTGGAGAGGCATATGCCGATTTGCTGTATGTATCATCGGCAGGTTCACATATAACGGCAGAAAATAAGGAATTCAGCAACCATAACAAAGAAACGATGATGGTACATTTAATAGGTTGTTTTCTGGCATGTATTTGTAAGCATTTCATGAATGATATGTCCATGAATGGAATTATGTCACTTGGACTCAAAAATCGGCCATTTGATATTATTTTGGCAAGTTATCATTGGTATTATTTTTTTTCATCGTTGATTTCACCAATCAGGCTGATATGTTTCTAAGTCAATGAAGGGCTCAACTTGGTCTTAAATGGAATATCGGTAATTGAAATCTATTTTTCAAGGTAAAACTGGAATTGTTCGAGATCCATTGAATATCGGGTCACGGATTCTCGATTATGATCGGTTTCCTGACAGATCTGGGAGAATGATTCTTCGTTCCAGTTTTCGTTTTTTACAGATCATTCGCTTATAAGATATCGATGGTTCTAAATCATGTATGGTTATTATTCATGGCATACTGAAGCCATGTTTTTTTTCACAGGCTTTGGTTCGCTTGTACACGAACTTCAGATTATAATGCGGCAGAAGACAGATATCGGATTCAGCCCGAATGACTCCCTGCTCTTGAACTTCCCGATACAGTCGGGCGATGACGGTTTCTTTAATTTATAGGATGGATATTTTATTCTGTCAAGGTCTGGATTTTTTCCCTGATCAGGTCCAGGATCATCTCTCCGCCGATCTGGGCCACCTTCTTTTCCTTTTTTCCTGGATCCTGAAGACAGGGTGAAATGGTCCATGTTTCAAGCTTTACCTATGATTTCATCAAGCTGTTTCTGATAAGCGGGCTGATCCTTTTATCCTTAAGATACTGGATGTTCCGGGAAGTGTTTCTCAGACCGAAATGGAGGATCGGACAAGCAGAATCCTCTTGACTCAGAAATACGCCCTTCTCCCACGATTCGTTGGCTATGCGGTGCAGCTTGGCTCTTCGAAATCTGAGAGTTTTGAAAGATATTGGTTCTGATAAAAATTTACTCGGAACTCGATAATCCAGAATTATGACTTTGGTCTATATCTCCAATAAAAACTATAATCTATCTTCTCCAGAAAAAAGCAGCCTTCATCAGAAAAGTTCGGTTGGTGATCTCGTCCTCTCCGGGCCCTGCCAGCCGGCTGTCGTTGTAGACCAGGTACAGGTCGCTGCCCGGACGGAAGATCCATCGCAGAAAAATGTTGCTGACGATATTTTCCCTGCCGGCGTAGAGCAGCTTGTCGTCATTGAGCTGCAGGTAGGCCTTGATATAGAGCTCGGTGCTGAAGAAATAAAATCCCCTGAAACCGATTGCGTGGGTGTAAAATTCACCGGTCGGAAGATCGACATGATTGTACCGGTAGCTCGTTTCCATCCGGGTCCGGGGCAGCGGGGTGAGACCGGATGAGGCCCCGAACTGAAAATTTCCGCCCCCGTAATAATGGCTCCAGCCGAGGTTCAGGCTACCGCTGATGTTTCGGCTCTGGTCCGTCTGAAAAGAGGCGGAAGCGCCGAACCCGCGATACGTTCCCTTTGGTATCAGGTGCCCGCTCCGGACCACCCAGTCATGGCCGATATACTCCTGCTCGTGTCCGGCGGTGAAGCTCAGGCGCGCGCTGTCTTGAAAATGGAGGGAAAAGGAGGCGTCCAGTTCCGTGTCCAGCATCCGGTTGCCGTGATCGGTCCGGTAGCCTCCGCTGATCTGGCAGGAGAGCTGACGGACGATCCGCTGGTTCGCGGGGCGCGGCGAATAGGACAGGGAGCCCGATGTATACCGGTAATCGACTCGGCGGACGAATCCCAGTTCCGGATTGAACCGCACGCCGATGTCCGTGTAGTCCAGGCCGGCAGACCATAAATCGCTGTTGTAATTCAGGGCGATATTGGCGGCCAGGTTCTTCTTCGTGCTGAGGATGGATGCGGAGAATGTTTCCGTGTCGCTGAGGGTGCCGGCCGTGTATCCGGAAAGGGAGAAGTGCCGGGTCAGCGGAAAGTAACCGTCCAGGCCCAGCGTGCGGTTGAATGTGCCGGAGTTGATCTCGTCCTTATTCAGCAACATGAAGCCGATGGAGCCCCGGGTGAGTATGTCGCGCCTCAGCCGAATGACCGAATGATTGGTTCGGGGCACGACCTCGGAGCCC
>DSAB01000024.1 GCA_011388275.1 bacterium
GATGCAAAAAAGAAAAACGAAACCAATGATGAATTGCCATTCTAATGTCAAATGGCTGATTGCTGATGCCAGGTGGCATAATTAATAATACGAAATATTTGGACATGTATCAAATATTTTTTCAGTGTTACGATTTTGCATGATTGCATGGATGGATGGAAAGAGGCAGAGTCGACAAAGCCCCCGTCAGTGGCCGGCGGCCACGATCCCTAGAACACAGGGCGTATCGTGCAAGGGACTTGATTTTGAACTGAATTATCATTACCTTTTACCATTGGACGAAATGAAAAAGGGATGCTCGAATGTCATTTACAGCCATCTTTGAAAAAGTCCGGGAAGGATATATCGGGTTCGTCGAAGAACTTCCCGGTGCAAACACTCAGGGGAAGACACTGGATGAGGCAAGAAAGAATTTAAAAGAAGCTATCCAGATGGTCCTTGAGGCGAATAAATTGCTTGCAGAAGAATCTGTCAGGGGGAAAAGCGTCATCAGAGAACCTATTGATGTGTCCTTCTAATGAAAAGACGGCGGCTGCTCAAACATTTAAGAGATCATGGGTGTAAATTATTAAGAGAAGGAAAAAAGCACACGGTTTACATTAACCGTGCCAGCCGAAAATCTTCAACTGTCCCGCGCCATTCGGAAATCAACGATTTTCTGGCAAGAAAGATTTGCAGAGATCTTGAAATTCCTGAAATTTGATTTGGTTGACTTTCATGAGTGAAAATCTTCTCCATCACCGCCGATCCATCCGTCTGCGCGGATACGATTATTCCCGCGCCGGGATGTATTTTATCACCCTGTGCGCACGGCATCGTCAATGTCTGTTCGGGAATGTGGTGGACGGTGAAATGCGGTTGAATGAATTGGGGCGGGTGGCTGATACATGCCCCCCCTGCGGACGAACCAACCGCCTCCGTCAACCCTGCCATGGGAATGACCATCGTTTCGTTTCCGGCCTGTGGGACCGTCCAAAACCATTGGTTCGGTTGTACGCGGATCGAAAATCGGCGCTACCAAATGGGCGCGCCAAAATACATCCATCCATGATGTTTGGCAGCGAAATTATTACGAACATATCATCCGCGGTGAATGTTAATTGAAACGTATCCGGCGATACATTCGGAATAATCCGAGAAATTGGAGATTGGATCAAAACGAGTTGCAAGACAGCCGGCCTGTCCCTCGCACGGGATATGAATTTGTGTTGTTTTTTTTTATCAGAATGATTACTTTCGGTTGTTACATGTTATCGAACAAGTAAAATCGATAAATATCGGAGATGATCATGAAAGCCCAGTCCGGCGGAACGTTTTCATCGGGCTTTTTTGCGGCCTGGCGACCGCTTTATTGATTATGACAGCCTATGTCAAAGAGAAAAAGCCGCCATTCTATTCATGAATTTATCAACGGGAAAATTCAAATGATTGAAAAAGTCGTCCAAATTAAAAATTTGGATAATAAAAGAGATGGTTTGGACGATTTGAACTATTGGCTGAAGAAATCTTCTAAAGAAAGAATCGCGGCGGTTGAATTCTTGAAGAGACAGTTTCATGGAGGTTCAGCAAGACTTCAAAGAGTTGCTAAAGCTTTTCACGGTGCACCAAGATACACCGGCGACATCGACATTTTTATCAAACCGGATCCAGACAATGCAAAACAAATAATGACCGCTGGAGAATATGGTGATATCTCGGTATACTATATCGGGAAAGAACAGTATGTTCTAAATAAACGAACATTGGGAAGAAAAAAGGATTTAGCCGATTTGGAGGCTCTGGGAGAAGAATAATGAATTGGGACGAGTGATGGATGGGAATGACTGTATTTGTGCGTACATACAATCTACTGGAATCAGAGTCTGTCATAATGGGGGTTTCATGCGACGGCTTATTATCCTGATCGGTTTGGCATATTGTTCATTATCTATCGGACAAGAGCAAGTCGGCACCATGACCGGGAATGACGGCAAGGTCTATCAAACCGTCAAAATCGGCAGTCAGTGGTGGATGGCCGAAAATCTGAGAGAAACGAAATACCGGGATGGCAGTGATATCATCGTTTTTAATTCGGAGGATTTTATTGCCCAGGCGGCTATAGAAATGCTGGTCAAACTGGGATCGGAGCCGCCTGGCATGCTGTATATTAATGAAAGGTTCGGCGGCGAAATCAATGCATCTGCCTATGGTTATCTGTATAACTGGTATGCGGCGGCGGACAGCTTGATTATTGCCCCGCGGGGCTGGCGTGTTCCATCCGATGAGGACTGGAAGCGGCTGGAGATGCATTTGGGCATGAGCCGGGAAGAGACAAATCTGTACGGGGGGCCGTGGGACCGGAGCGGTCGGGTAAACAGCGTAGCGGGCAAGCTGAAGGCAACCGCTCATTGGAAGAGTCCCAACACCGGAGCGACTGATGAATGCGGTTTTGGCGCTCTGCCCGCGGGGGATTGCGGACCCGCCGCGGACAACTTTTACGGTTTTGGCGCCACGGCCACATTCTGGTCGGCTACTTCGTACAATGCCGATGCCGCGTGGGTCAGAACACTAAGTTACCAATATTCGCAAATTTACCGAAGCCGGGCCAGCAAGCGGAACGGATACTCGTTGCGGCTGATCAGGGAGAATTAAGAATCGAACGGTTTTTCCGACGGGACTTTCGGGCCGGGTCAGGCGAAAAGCGGACGCCGGAGCGCGACCGGGCATACCGACCTTTTTTTGTACACGGCATCAACCCCAAACGCCCCTGCGGACGATTCAACCGCCCCCGTCAACCCTGCCATGGGAACGATCATCGTTTCGTTTCCGGCCCGTGGGACTGTCCAAAACCATTGGTTCAATTGTACGCGGATTGAAAATCGGCGCGACCAAATGGGCGCGCCAAAACACGCTCATCCATGATGTTTGGCAGGGATCGGTCCGGTCCGCGGGATGATTGACATTTTTTGTGGTGGGTGGGAATGAGTGCCGTATATGAGAACAGGGAAGGTCAATAAATGGAGGAAATCAGCTTCAATTCGAATCGGAAGAAGCCGGGAATTGAATCCAGGCTGCACAAGTGGCTGTCATTCACTCTGACGGCTGTTTTGACGATTGGGGTTATGCAGTTACGTTGCCGATGTGATGTGACCGAGCCTGAAGTCAAGACAGGTTCTTTACACATTCAGGCCAGTGGTACCGTGACACGGACCGCAGAGATTGAAGCGGTCAGTCAGGTTCACTGCTTCGTGTCGAGGGAAGATCAAGAGGTTCATGAAGATGAGCATTTGAAAACCGGTTCACGGTTTTTTATTGTGATTGAGGATCTTGAACCCGCTGAAGATTATTCCGTTCTCTTGTTGGGTCAGAATGAAGACGGTCAATCGATCAGCCGGGGGTATCAAGACAGCATCCACGTGATCGCCGGAGAACAGACCGACATAAGCATCCCCTGGGACCGTTTTCAGCCGGCTCTGGTTTTACCTGAGGATGGGTCAACAATCGGTGGCAGCATGCCGGAGTTTGAATGGTCTTCCGTGTCCGGCGCCGGGAGCTATACACTGCAGGTGGACGATTCGGACGATTTTTCCGGTCCGGTGGTCGATGAGTCCGGTTTGTATTCCACAAGTTTTACGCCGTCCGATGCCCTGAATGACGGTTTGTATTGCTGGCGGGTCCGGGGCTGTGATGATTTCGGGAACCCGGGAGAATGGTCGAATGTGTGGACCTTTACGATCGACACGCAGGGGCCTTCCGCA
>DSAB01000068.1 GCA_011388275.1 bacterium
GAGGTGACCGTGATCCATCTTCCTCAAAGAACATATCCTGGAAAGGCGAGATCCATCGGAGCTCAGAGAGTTCGGGGCGATATCATTTGCTTTACGGATGTAGACTGCGTTGTTGACAAACAGTGGATGAACCGGCTTCTTGAAAAACAGAAGCAGGGATATAAAATCGTCGGGGGGAGTGTATGCAACGGAACTCCTCAAAGCGTGTTCGGAACCGCGGAATACATCACGGAATTCCGTGAACTCAACCCGGGTGTCCGGCCCGGAGAAGTGACCGCGGTCGCGTCCTGCAACCTCGCCGTGGACCGGGAGGTTTTCGAGAGTATCGGGTATTTCCCTGACTTTATGAAGGCGGAAGATACCATTTTCTGTGAATACGCGCGGACTCATGGGTATAAAATATTTTTCAATCCGAATGCGAAAATTACCCATATGAACCGAACCTCATTTACGGCGTATATTCGGAATCAGATCTATCTGGGCGAGGGAGAAGTGGAGGCACGAAGATGGACCAAAAGATACGGCAGTTTTCTGATTGCCTATCCGTTTTTGCTTCCACTGGTTCCTTTGTACCGAACATGGATGACTTTTAAATGCTTTCTGTTTTCGAATCGGGTACTTTTGTTCAAGACCATTGGCCTTTATCCTGTCATCCTTCTTGGGTTCATAGCCCATGTATGGGGTTTCATTCGAGGACCGTACAAGGCCGGTATTTCAACGGAAAAGAGATTTGAGGCTAATATCAGGAAAGATTAACCAACGGATATCGGGGGAAACATGCAGGAAAGGAGTATGAACCGCTTGACATGGCTTGTATTGACCGGTCTTTTCATTTTTCTTGTGGTTACACTTACATTCTCCGATACAACGATTGATCCGGATACTGTATCGAGTCTGCTGCTTTTCGGAAGGGGATCTGTCACATGGGAACGCCCGGTTATATGGCATGTGCATATTATATACGGTCTGTTTCTCCTGGTCAGCCGCGTTTTTACATCGCATCTGATCGCTCCGGTGGCGTTTTTATCCGCACTCAGCACGATTGTTTTTCTTTTGGCTGGATACCGGATATTGAAAAACCATCTTTCTCCGGTGAAGGCTTTTCGCGGCATGTGTTTGTTGGCCGTGATTCCGGGATTTCATTTGCTCAATCTGCGGCTGGAAGACAATCTTCCGCTGATTGCCGGGGTGGCGGTGATGGCGGAAGCGCTTGATACGATGTCTTTCAAAGGGGTGTCTCTGTCCAGGCTGATACGCACAGGGTTGGGATTCGCTTTCGCCATTCTGTTTCATACAATCGCCATTGTGTTTTCGATCGCTCCCCTGGTCATGCTCTTGTTCAGATGGGACTGGAAGAAACGGGCGACCGTTCTCGCGGCCGTATATGCCTTCATGCTTCTCTTTACGGCGGGCGGTCTGGCACTCATTCCGGACGGATTCAGGCATTTTTACAACGCGTATACCGGCAGTTACGGTATTGAGAGCAGCGTGTCATCCGTTTCCACGGGCGTCGCGGAACGCGTTCAGGAAGAATGGACGCTTCCCTTTCGGGATCTTACAACGACTCCTTTGGATGTCGAAAGGGTGGCGTCAAAGCCGGCGCGCCGGCTTCTTGTCACGGGCATGGTATTTACAAACATGTTTTTTTATGGATGGATGCTGTGGGGAATTGTTCCGGTCGTAAGAAAATGGCGGGAAAATCAGGTGGTCTTGAGCATGCTCCTGATTTCCCTGATTATACCGATCGCCTTGATTTCATTTACCATTGAAAGAGTCGATCTGCCGGCGTATTTCGGGGTGATCGCCGCTTCGATTGGCATGGGGGGTATGGATCTTTCTTCGGCCGGGAAGCGGTTTCAGCGATACGGATACACCGGACTCTTTGCAGTATTTCTGTTCTGGACCGCCGGTGTCTACGCGCAATGCGCCCGCTGGGTGTACAGGCCCGCGGAATACAAGCGCTATCAGCAGATACTCGGAAAGAATGATTTTGACTATTCGGTGAGCCGGGCCATGCTGTTCGCGGAAGAGGAAAGCCTGATTGACAATATCGATTATTTCCTGTTTATCCGCCGTTATCCCGAGATGATCCATTACGGTATTGAAAGCGATGGAAAGATCTACCGGATCGACGGCGGCTGGCCCAATGACAAGCGTTATATGGATGGTCTGTTCGACAGGCACGATCGGGTTTACGCGTCCAGCAAGGCGGTCAGCCGCTGGAGGCAATACTATCCTGAAGCCGAGGGTTTCATCATTCTGGAAGAATAGGCTTCTGTCCGGGAATCACGGGTCGGCCGTGCTCGAATATCCGGCGGGTTTTCTTTCGCGAAAGAGTCGTGTGTGCTTGTGCAGGACGCGTATGGTCAGATACGCGGCCGTCGCGGTTATCATCGTCCATTTCCACGCAGCATCTACATGCCAACGGTTACCGGAATACCGGTCCGTCAGCATTTCCACCGCGAACAGAATGAGAATCAGGCCGTACAGGCTGCGGTACTCTCTTTTGATAACGGTTCTCCAGGAGAAACCGGAACACGGTTTTTGCCAGAGAGACATATTCGGCACGAGAGCACTTCTGCCGGAAGCCCAATCGAGATATTCATCTCCGAATTTCCGGCGCAGAAAAGCTTCTTCTGCGAAGATGATCCGTTCATAATACAGCGTGAACGCCAGCCAGAAGATCAGCGGGATAAACCAGACGCGCAGGAACAGAGAGACTGACAGCCCCATCAGAAAGTTTCCCAGATACAAGGGATTTCGTACGATCGAATACATGCCCGTTGTGTTCAGGGTATCCGCGATCTGTTTTTTCTTGTTCCGTCCCGATGTCCGGCGTGGGGCGTGCCCGATTACATGACTCCGGATGATCAATCCCGCCACGCCCACAGCCACACAGAATAAATCCCATACAAGATCCAGGGCGGAACTGCCAAATGAGGATTGATGACAGGGCAGGGAGGGGAGAATCAGGATCAGAAGCAGGACAGGGAGATAGCTGCGCCAGCGGAAAAGCCATTTGCCTTGTTTTTCATATGTTTCGATCAGCGGCATGGGATTATCCTGTTTGAATACAACGATAGATGGATTGATGAAGCTGCACAGAGTATTGTGGATTTAAAATAAGAAACGGAATGATGATTCACAAGCGTTTTATCGATTTTCGAATGTGTTTCGACAAGGACACCTGGTCGCATGAGCAAAGAGATGGTTTGAGAAGAAAACGTCCTTGACATTGACCTGCTATTTATTTACTTTAATGCTTCAGTTTGATCAGAAACGGGGCGTAGCGCAGCCCGGTTAGCGCGCTTGACTGGGGGTCAAGAGGTCCGGAGTTCAAATCTCCGCGCCCCGACAAGGAGCAGAGAGCCATGATGATCTCATGGCTTCTTTTTTTTTGCATCGGCCGGGTGCGTCGAACTATCTTTAAGATAAATTACACTTGACATTACACATTATAATGTGTAATATATATTAAAAAGAGGTGGTGCTTCATGCCAACCAATCTCGCCATCGATGATCAGCTCATCGAAAATGCCCGAAAGATCGGAAAACACAAGACCAAAAAGGCGGCGGTCACGGAAGCTCTGAAGGAATATATTCAGCGCAGAAAACA
>DSAB01000102.1 GCA_011388275.1 bacterium
AACTCTACAGCTTTCGGGAGAAAAAACATCTCGGCCGCATCAGTCAGGTGCCGCGCACTTTCAAGGTTGTGGGAAATATGAATGAAAAACAGGTGTCCATCGGTGAAACAACTTTTACCGGCAGGAAGGATCTGGGCGGCGGCAATGGACTTTTTGATTACGGTAATCTGATCTATATCACCCTTCAACGTGCGGGTTCGGCCCGTGAAGCCATACGAATTATGGATGAACTGGTCAAAGAGTATGGATACCGGGATACCGGCGAGTCATTTTCCATAGCCGATAAAAATGAGGCCTGGATTGTGGATTTCATCGGCAAGGGCGAGCACGGGAAGGGGGCTCTGTGGGTGGCGGCGCGAGTCCCTGATGGGTATATCGCGGCGCACGCGAACCAGGCACGCATCCGTAAAATAAACTGGAAGGACACCGAGAACTGGATGTGGTCGGCCGATGTGGTTGATTTCGCCCGCCGGATGGGCTGGTTTTCCGGCTCTGACGATGATTTCAGTTTCGCGGACGCCTATGCCCCGGTCACACCGCGTTCTCTCCTTTTATGCGAGAGCAGAGTATGGAGCATTTTCAACAGAGCCGCTCCATCCAAGAAGTTCTCCACGGATTACTGGAGATGTGTTGAGGGGGCAGAACCTTACCCGCTTTTTATCAGGCCGGATAAAAAATTGGGAATAGAGGATGTGATCGCCCTGCATCGTGATCATTTTCACAATACACCCTTTTACACCGGAGAGGGGACGGCTGCAGGTCCCTATGCCAATCCTTACCGATGGCGTCCGGTATTCTTCAAACTCGAGGGCGATACGAATGACTATGCCTGGGAGCGCCCCATATCGCAGCCGCAGACGGCGTTCTCGTATATCTCCCAGGCGCGAAGCGGGCTGCCCGATGCCATCGGCGGAATCGCCTGGTATTCGGTTGATGACAATTTTTCCAATGTCTGGATGCCTTTCTATATGGCCATGAACCAGGTTCCGGCCTCACTGAAAGGTGGCAGTCCGGTAAAATTTTCATGGAAGTCCATGTACTGGGTAGTCTCTCTGGTCAACAATTTTGCCTATGGAATGTACAATGTGATGATCGAGGATATCCTGGAGGTGCAGCGGGAGCTTGAAAGCAGGGCCGTATCCATGATACCCGCCATAGACAGGGCCGCCGGATATCTTCACAGTTCCAATCCCCGGTTGATGGAGGATTATCTGACCTCTTTCTGCGTGGACAACGCAGAGCAAATAACCGAGCGGTGGCGCGAATTGGCGGAGCATCTGTTTGTCAAGTACAACGACCGGTACCAAAGAAAGGAGATGAGAATTGATTCATGGCCCGGAAGCATCGGGTATCCCGAAGCATTCAACCGCAGGGCAGTGGAGGAAAGACCGGGCTATTATGATGTACGCTGGAGAAAAAAAAGAGAAAAGATCGATTAATAGGCCGGATCGGCAGTTACCATCTGCCGGCCGGACAGCAAACGAGAACGCCGGTGTGTGAAAAAAACAGGAGAGAATTTCGTGTATGCAGCCGGCGTTGGTCAATACAACCATCAAACAGGGGAGTGCCGAGATGAAATATATACTCATACTGGCTGTCGCTGTTTTGGTCGCCGCGTGCGGGCCGTCCGGACAGGACGGAGAGACCAGTCCGATCGCGCAGACGGATATCGATTCCGTGATCGGAAAGCTGCTTGAACAGCATGGATCCGAGCACGAATTCCGAATCACCCGCGGTGTCAATCAGACCGCCGCCTTGTGGCGCCGGGCGGATGGAGATCCGGAAGCGTTTGAAACATTCTGTCTTCAGAGGTTTATTGCCGACCGGGAAGAACTGGATCTGGTTTTCGACCGCCTGGCCGTCAATTTCGAATACCTTTTCGGATACATGGGGCGCATCGGTTTCGAACTGAAGCGCCGGATCCATGAAGACCGGGGCCCCATCCATCCTGTTGATCAGATCTTCGCAGCCTACAATCCGTCTGCCCATGTTCAGCAGGATCTCTTCGGCAACAAGATTGCTTTTATCATCACGCTGAATTTTCCAAACTATTCCCTTGAAGAGAAGAATGAACTGGGCAAGGAGTGGTCCGATCGTCAGTGGGGCTATGCCCGTCTGGGCGATCTGTTCACGGCGAGAGTTCCGGCCCGGATCATTCAGGAGAATTCCAAAGTGTACAGCGAGGCGCAGCTTTACATCTCTGAATATAATATATACGCGGGACAGCTTCGGGATGAGCAGGGCCGGCAGCTGTTTCCCGAGGGGATGAAACTGCTTTCTCACTGGAATATTCGGGACGAAATCAAATCGAACTACGGGCAGCCCCGGGGGCTTCCCAAACAGGAGATGCTCTACAGGGTGATGCTTCGGATTATCAATCAGGACATACCTGTTCAGGTCATCAACAGTCCCGGCTTTCAATGGAATCCGCAAACCAACGAGCTGTTCAAAGAGGGCGAGGCATTGCCGGCACAGCCTGAGGGTGTGACCCGGTATCAGCATCTGCTTAACAACTTCCATTCCATGCAGCGTCTCGATCCATACTATCCCAATCTGAACACCTATATCAAACGCCGGTTCGAAAGCGGCATGGAGATACCGAGAGAGGAGGTCAAACGTCTTTTTAAAGAGTACGCGGCCTCACCTCTGATCAGAGAAACCGCGGAACTCATCAGCCTTAGGCTCGGACGGCCGCTTCGTCCGTTTGATTTATGGTACAACGGATTTGTGGGCCGAGCGGGCATATCGGAGGAAAACCTAAGCAGAATCACTCAAAGCCGCTACCCGGATGCACGGTCCATGAATGATGATCTGCCGCGTATTCTCCGCGATCTGGGTTATGAACGAAAGACCGCCGAATTGATCGCCTCGAAAATCGAAGTCGACCCCGCCCGAGGTTCCGGCCACGCGTATGGCGCCTCCATGCGAGAAATGCCCTCACACCTTCGCACGCGAATCGGCGCAGACGGTATGGACTATAAAGGGTACAATATCGCTGTTCATGAATTCGGGCACAATGTAGAGCAAACCATCAGTCTGCACAGGGTGAACAACCCGTTCATCAGCGGTGTCCCCAACACGGCCTTCACCGAGGCGCTCGCGTTCATGTTTCAGAAACGCGATTTGCAGCTGCTGGGAATACAGCAGAGGGATCCGATGATGGAGCATCTGGAAGTGCTCAATATTTTCTGGGACAACTATGAGATGATGGGTGTTTCATTGGTGGATATGATGGTTTGGGAATGGCTTTATGAACACTCGAAAGCCGACGCGCGGCGGCTCAAGGAAGCGGTGATACGCATCGCGAGGGAGGTATGGAACGAATACTACGCCGATGTGTTCGGTGAAAAAGATATACCGCTTCTGGCCATCTATTCGCACATGATTCAGTCGCCGCTATATCTGATGAACTATCCGTACGGCCGGCTGATCATGTATCAGCTGGAAGATTATATCAAGGGCAGAGATTTTGCCAAAGAGACGCTGCGCATGTTCTCGATCGGCCGTGTCACACCGGAGCACTGGATGCACAGGGCCGTGGGCGAGCAGATCAGCAATCAGCCCATCTTCA
>DSAB01000088.1 GCA_011388275.1 bacterium
GGCATGAACGATCTGGGCCAGGTCGGTGTGTATTTGGTAAATGGACGAAGATAGGGGATCCCGGCTTCATTGGCATAGCCGATGGCATAGGGGATTCCCGAATCCGGTACTCCGGCCACCATGTCCACGTCGACACGGTCGGTTTTAGCCAAAATGGCACCGGAGCGGTTTCGCATGACTTCCACGTTGATCCCCTCATAGGTCGATGCCGGGAATCCGTAGTATACCCAGAGAAAGGCGCAGATCCGAAGTTTCGATCCGGGAGCGGCAAGCCGTTCCATCCCCTCGGCGGACACGCGCACAATTTCTCCCGGTCCCAGTTCATGCTTCAGAGCGTACCCGAGATTGGGAAAGGCGCAGGTTTCCATGGCGGCGCACAGGGCGCCTTCTTTTTCACCGATCAGAAGCGGCGTACGGCCCAGGCGGTCACGCGCCGCGTAAATACCCGTGGGCGTCAGAATCAGCAGGCTGCACGAACCGTCAATGGATTCATGGGCCGTGCGAATACCCTCTTCGAATGTGGAACCCTGATTGATGAGAATGGACATCAATTCCGTGGCGTTTGGCATGCCGCCGCTCATCTCCGACAGATGGGCTCCCCGGGCGAAAGCTTTCCTTAACAGAGAACGGATATTGTTGATACGCCCGACGGTGACAATGGCGTAGGGTCCCAGATGAGAGCCGATGATCAGGGGCTGATCCTCGGTATCGCTGATGCAGCCGATGCCCATCCGGCCTTTCATGCCGCCGAGATGTTCCTCGAATTTGCTTCGAAACTGGGCGTTCTCGATATTGTGTATGATGCGCGTAAAAGTCTTTCCTCTGAGAACCGCCATTCCGCCCCTGCGCGTTCCCAGATGAGAATGATAATCCGTGCCGTAGAAAAGATCTCTCACGCAGTCGAATTTCGCGGCCACACCGAACATACCGCCCATTGTATCGCTCTCCTTGAAGACCGTTCGGTCAAAGTGTTCCGCCCGTATTTATTCATAAAAAGAAATGTAATAAAAAAAATCATCCAAAAAAAGAAACAATTTGTTTTTTTCGACCCGGCATCCGGACAGCATGTACACAATAGACGAAAACCCTGGGCCATCATCCCTTCTGATTCGGCCTGCTTAATTATTCAAAAAATCCGGTTTTTTACTTGATATTGACTAATAAAATTGAAATATTATATCAGTACAAAATATAAGAGAGACACAGGAAGATGGCGTTGATCGTTCACAACAACTCCGTGGTTTGCAGCAACCGAATCCGAAACTTCTCGTTTTTCTAGTCGTTCGCCTCGTCTTTCGGCAGAGAATTACCCTCATCCATCTTCATTGAAACCCGTTCCGGAAACCCGTGGGAACATCTCTGGGAGGAACAATGTCTAAATACAATGACAAACAGAAGTTTATAGCAGAACGTATCGATGAAACCACCGTTAAATCGAAATGGATGGACTGGCGCTGGCAGCTCAAACACGCCGTTCATGATATCGGCATGGTGGAAAAACTTCTGGACATCCGTATGCCTGCCGGAGAACGGCGCAAACTGGAAAAAACCGTTAAAAAGTTTCCGATTTCCGTCACTCCCTACTATCTGTCGCTCATCGACACGGAAGACTATATCAACGATCCGGTCTTCAAGCAGGCGGTCCCGTCGGTTCACGAGCTGACCCTTTCGGCCGTGGACATGGCCGACCCGCTCTCCGAAGACAAGGACAGTCCGGTGCCGGGCATCACCCACCGCTATCCCGACCGGGTCCTTTTCTGTATCAGCAACGTCTGCGCCATGTACTGCCGCCACTGCACACGGAAGCGCCGCGTGGGCGATGTGGATTCCATCCCGGACCGCAAAGAGATCCAGGCGGGCCTCCACTATATTCAGGAAAACCCGGTCATCCGCGACGTTCTGCTGTCCGGGGGAGATCCCCTGATGCTGTCCGAGGAGTATCTGGACTGGATTCTCACGGAGCTGCGGGCCATTCCGCATGTGGAGGTGATCCGGATCGGCACACGCATCCCGGTGGTTCTGCCCTACCGGATTACGGAACCGCTGGTACAAATGCTGAAAAAGCATCAGCCTCTGTGGATCAACACCCATTTCAATCATCCCAGAGAGATCACCGCCTCCTCGCGGGAAGCCCTGAAGCATCTGGCCGACGCGGGATTCCCGCTGGGCAATCAGTCGGTGCTGCTGGCCGGTGTCAACGACTGTCCGCGAATCATGAAACGTCTGGTTCATAAGCTGGTGCAAAACCGGGTTCGGCCGTATTATCTGTACCAGTGCGACCTGTCGGAAGGTCTCTCCCATTTCCGCACGCCCATCGGCAAGGGAATCGAAATCATCGAAAGCCTGATCGGCCATACCAGCGGATTCGCGGTTCCCACCTATGTGATCGACGCCCCTGGAGGCGGCGGGAAGATTCCGGTCATGCCGAATTATCTCATCTCCTGGTCGACCAACAAGGTCGTACTGAGAAATTATGAAGGGGTCATCTGCACCTACAAGGAACCCGACTCTTACGAACCGATCTTTTGCGACCGTCAGTGTGAAAACTGCACACTGCAGCTGAAACTCGATGATGCCAGTGAATACCAGGCGGTGGGCATCGCCAGTCTGCTGTCTGATCTCGATGGTCCTGTCTCTCTGATACCCAGGGATAATGAACGCCTCGAAAGACGAAATAATGGAAACGGACGGGAATAATCTCTATGCATTGGCTGGATTTTATGATATTCGGCTGTTACATGGCCGGTGTGCTGACCATCGGATTTTATTTTTTCCACAAAAACGTAAGCCGTGAAGATTACTATGTCGGAAACCGGCAGATCTCCTCTTTTCACGTGGGCCTTTCCGTTGTCGCCACCGACGTGGGCGGCGGATTCTCCATCGGCCTGGGAGGGCTGGGATTTCTCATGGGGCTGTCCGGGTCCTGGCTGATCTTCACCGGCCTGGTCGGCGCCTGGCTCACGGCCGTTTTAATCATTCCCCGCCTGAAACGCATCGATAAAAAGCTCGGGCTTTTAACCTTTCCCGACTTTCTCAGGCATCATTACGGGTCCAGCGTGGCCCTGGCAGCGGCTTTGATTTCCGGAATCGGATATCTGGGATTCACAGGCGCCCAGATTCTGGCCGGAGCCAAGCTGGCGGCCGGCACCATGTTTTTCAGGCTGTTCCCGGACAACCCGCTGCAGGGATCCCTCTACATCATCGCGGGCATCATCATCCTGTACACGGTGCTGGGAGGTCTCAAGGCCGTCATCTATACGGATACGGCGCAGTGGATCATCCTGATGACCGGACTGACGTTTTTCGCCCTTCCTTTCTCTCTGCATCGGGCCGGAGGCGTTCAGGCGGTTCGGAACACACTGCCGGACGCCTATTTCACGCTCGCCAATGTCGGCTGGGTGCAGCTGGTGAACTGGTTTGTCACCATCATTCCCATCTGGTTTATCGGCATGACCCTGTATCAGCGAATCTACGCATGCCGAAACGCCAAAGAGGCGCA
>DSAB01000038.1 GCA_011388275.1 bacterium
ATTCAGGGCTTTCTGAATATCAGCTTTGAATTGATTAAGAAAGCGGCCCGCATCCCGCCTCTCGGAAGGATCCAAAGCGATGAGAGATTTGAAAGCCTCGGAAACGACTCCCTTGCGTCCGGCAAATCGAATACGAAGTATTTCCAGATCGTCTACCGAATTCACATTCTGAAGTTCGGAATGAAACTCCTCTTTCATCACCTCGATTTGATCATGTAGTTTTTCGACATCCATGTTTTTCAGGATGCCTGGTTGATCGATTCGACGATTTTTGAAAAAACATTCGGATCAGCGACAGCCAGATCGGCAAGGCACTTGCGGTCAAGCTGAACCTGATTCTTATTCAGCAGATGAATAAACCGGGAGTAATTCAATCCATACGGTCGAACCGCAGCGTTAATACGGGTAATCCAAAGTTTACGAAATTCACGTTTTTTTACCCGCCTGTCCCGGTAGGCATAAAGCAGTGAACGCTGAACACTCTCATTGGCGGTTCGAAAAAGACGGCTCTTGGCTCCCCAATATCCGCTGGCGTTTTTCAGTACTTTTTTTCTGCGAAGCCTTGAGGCTACCGCATTCTTGGCTCTTGGCATCTCTTACCTCATTGATTCCAGTATGTGATCAACATCCCAGCATACGCCGCACTCTTCTTTTTTCTGTTGAATGAACGAGTGCGCTTTTTCTAAGCTTGCGTTTTCTCTTGGATGATTTCTTTGTTAAAATATGACTGGCGAACGCTTTTTTTCTCTTGAACTTCCCGGTCCCAGTGATTGAGAAACGTTTGGATGCTCCACGATTTGTACGTATTTTCGGCATCAGCAGCAACTCCTTATTTGTGAACGAATGTAGCTACAATATTTCGACCTTCTTTAATTGGAGGACTTTCGAGTTTGGCAATCTCTTCCAGCTCTGTTTTAACTCTGGTTAAAACGGCTTCTCCCAGTTCCGGATGCGCCAACTGACGCCCTCGAAAGAGGATTCGAATACGAAGATGGTTTCCGGACTCAATGAATTTTCGAGCCTGATTCATCTTGAAACCGATGTCGTGCTCATCGATAGTCGGACGAAGCCGAATCTCTTTAACATGAATGACGTGCTGTTTCTTACGGCTTTCCTTTTCTTTTTTACTCTGCTGGTATTTGTACTTGCCGTAATCCATAATCCGGCAGACCGGAGGTGTTGCGTTTGGAGCGATTTCAACAAGATCAAGGCCGGATTCTTCAGCCATTTCCAAAGCTTTGCTTCGGTTGAGGATTCCAACCTGATTTCCATCAGGGTCGATGACACGCATTTCCTTTGCCCTGATAGACTCATTTAATCGGACGTCATCCTTTTTAATGGGTTATCCTCCTTTCAATTTGCTCTTTGATTTCGGGCAAGAAATTGTCCAGTGATTTTTTCCCCAGATCTCCTTCATGTCGTTTTCTGACTGAAACAACGTTTTGTTCCACCTCATAATCGCCGACAATAAGCATGAAAGGTATTTTTTGTTTCTCAGCTTCCCGTATTTTATAACCGACTTTCTCGTTTCGATTGTCCAGCCGGCTTCTCAGGTTTTGACTGAGCAGGGTACGATAGATTTTTTGTGCGAATTCATGATGTTTTTCGCTGATCGGAATGACCACCAATTGAACTGGCGCCAGCCACAGAGGAAAATCACCTCCGTAATGTTCAATGAGAATTCCCAGAAACCTCTCAACTGAACCCAGTATGGCTCGATGAAGCATAACCGGCCGATGTTTTTCTCCATCGGAACCCACATATTCCAATTCAAATCGTTCCGGCATGGAAAAGTCGACCTGAATGGTTCCGCATTGCCACATCCTTCCAAGCGAATCCCTGATATGAAAATCAATTTTGGGTCCGTAAAAAGCCCCCTCACCCCTATTTATTTTGTATAGAGCTCCCTTTTTATCCAGTGCATCGGCCAGTGCTTTTTCGGAACGGTTCCAGTCCTCGTCACTGCCGATCGATTTGGCCGGTCGAGTGGAAAGCTCCATCTCGAATTCCCGAAATCCAAATGTATGGTATACTTCAAATACCAGATCGATGAGATCAATAATCTCCTGTTCCAGCTGATCCGGAGCACAGAATATATGCGCGTCGTCCTGTGTGAACGCCCTCACGCGAAACAATCCATGCAGTACTCCTGATTTCTCATGCCGGTGAACCAACCCCATTTCAGACAGTTTAACAGGAAAATCCCGATATGAATGGGGTGTTTTTTTATACATCAACACACCGCCCGGGCAATTCATGGGCTTAACGGCAAAGGATTTCTCATCGATCTCAGAGAAATACATGTTTTCTTTGTAATTGTCCCAGTGTCCGCTGCGATGCCAAAGTTCTTCGTTCAGAAAGATCGGTGTTATTATCTCCTGATAGTCCCGTTGTATCAATACTTCACGCATGTATCGAAGAATCTCATTGACCATCACCAGACCGTTATGATGCCAGAAGGGAAAGCCAGGGCCTTCTTCATGAAAGCTGAACAGATCCATTTCCCTGGCCAGTTTCCTGTGATCCCGCTTTACGGCTTCTTCAAGACGGTATAAATGCGCATCGAGCTCCGATTTATTTTCATACGCCACTCCATAGACTCTTTGGAGAACCGGATTTCGCTCATCTCCATGCCAATAGGCGCCTGCGAGACTGAGAAGTTTGAAATGTCGAATCCAGGAAGTCGAGGGCACATGGGGTCCGCGGCACAGATCGATAAAATCTCCATTGGAATAAACAGAAACTTCGTCCTGTTCGGGCATCTCCTCGATCAATTCAACTTTGAACGGCTCTTCCCTCTCACGGAAAAGCTTCAAAGCTTCAGAACGGCTCAGAACATGGCGGTGAAACGGCATATCGGCTTTGACGATTTCCCTCATTTTCTCTTCTATTTTGGGAAAATCATCGCTGCTCAAAGGAGATGGCGTGCTGATATCGTAATAGAATCCGCCGTCTACAGCCGGTCCTATACCGAGTGCGGTATGAGGGAACAGGTCCTTTATCGCCTGGGCCATGATATGAGAGGCACTGTGCCAAAAGACCTGCAGGCCTTCCGGATCGCTGCAGGTCATTGGAACCACTGTGCAATCCTCTTTCAAAGCAAAAGAGAGATCTTTTTTCTCTTCATTAACGAGGGCTGCCACGGCTTGATGCGATAATTTGGGATCGTATGCTTTGATTGCATCCGCAATCGTTGTGCCTTGTTGAAATCTCCTCTGTTTCCCGTCTCCAAATGTGATCGTGATTTGACTCAAATATCGATTTTTCCTCTTGGCATTATTGATTCCTGACTTATCGATTAATAATCATGGGTGGGCGATACTGGACTTGAACCAGTGACCTCTTGCATGTCAAGCAAGCACTCTAACCACCTGAGCTAATCGCCCATGTTTATTGTTCGGTAATGTCCTTATCGTAATACTCTAATCCGCCTACGGCGGATCAAGCTATTGTATAAAAGATTTTTGAAGACCACCTGAGCTAATCGCC
>DSAB01000058.1 GCA_011388275.1 bacterium
ATTCTGCGTACATGAAAATCCGTTCAGCCAAGGAGGAATCCCACAATGAAGAATTATCAACGGCTGGGTTTGTTTGCGGCACTGTGGATCGGTTCCATGCTCACGGCCGGCCCACTGATGCGTTTTCCCGATATTCACGGTGACACCGTAGTCTTTGTCAGCGGAGAGGATATCTGGAGCGTGGACGCCGCAGGAGGAATCGCCAGACGCCTGACCATCCACGACGGCCAGGAACGGTATCCCAGGTTTTCGCCTGACGGACAATGGATCGCCTTTACCGGCGAATATGACGGAAACAGTGACGTGTATGTCATGAGCCGCCACGGCGGAGCCATTACCCGTGTGACCTTCCATCCGGCAGCGGATCAGGTCGTGGGGTGGCATCCGGTAAACGGCAAAATTCTCTTCTCTTCATATCGAACCGGTTACGGATACACCCGTCTGTATCTGATCAATCCCGATGGCACGGGCCTGGAACCCCTGATCATGCATGAATCGGTTCAGGGCAGTTTCTCTCCGGACGGCGGCCGCATTGCCTATAATAAAGTCAGCCGTGAAAACCGGACCTGGAAACGGTATCAGGGCGGTACAGCCCAGGAAATCTACATTTACGATTTTGAAAAGAACACGGATACCAATATCACACACTTTCCGGGAACGGACCGTATTCCCATATGGATGGACAAAACCATTGTGTTCAGTTCCGACAGAGACGGACTTTTGAATCTGTATGCCTATCACACGGAAGACGGCCGCCTGGAACAGCTGACCCGTCATACGGACTATGACGTGAGGCGGCCTTCGGGAAGCAGCGGAAAAGTGGTCTATGAGCTGGGAGGCGAGATCTGGCTCCTGGATATCCATTCCGGTCAAACACATCGTATACCCATCGAGGTTCATCCGGACGCGCCGGAAGCCAGACCCTACTGGAAAGATGTCAGCCGGCAGATTCAGGGAATCGGCATTTCTCCATCAGGCCAGAGGGCATTGATCGTGGCCCGGGGCGAGGTGTTTTCCGTTCCCCGCGAGAAGGGCATCACACGCAATCTGTCATCGCACGACGGCGCGCGTGACAAAGATGCGGTCTGGTCGCCTGACGGCCGGACCGTAGCCTGGATTTCCGACAGAACCGGTGAATACGAAATATTCATTCAGGATGCGGCGGAAAGGAATAAACCGGTCCAACTCACCAGGCACAGCAGCGGATACCGGCATACGTTGAAATGGTCACCGGACAGCCGAATGCTCGCGTACACCGACCATTCCCTGCGGTTGTACATTCTGGACATCGCATCTCAGAAAATAACCGAAGTGGACAAAGCCCATCATGAGAATATCGACGTGTCTCTGGATGTCAAGCCCATCTATGATTTCTGCTGGTCTCCGGACAGCCGGTATGTGGCTTACTCAAAGATGGATGCGGACTGGGTCAACAAGATCTATATCTACAGCCTTTCGGATGGCCGCGCGCACTGTGTTTCCAGCGGGCTGTTCAATGATTTTCACCCGGTTTTTTCGGAAGACGGCCTTCATCTTTTCTTTGTGTCCAACCGGCATTTTGATCCGGTGTTCTGCGATTTCGAATGGCAGATGGTCTATAAAAATGTGGCGGGCATCTACGCAATGTCTCTGACCAAAGAATCGGGTTCCGTATTGCCGCTTCGAAGCGATGAAGAGACGCCGATTAAAGAGGAGAAGCTACCCTCCGGTGTGACCATCGATTTTGAAGGCATCGAACAGCGTGTGGAAGCGCTGCCTCTGCCGGCTTCCAATTACAGAAATCTTTCGGTTAACGGAACCGCTCTTTTTTACATGAACAAGGAACAGGGGGATTTCAACCGGTTCGAATTCCGAAGCGTGGGCTCGCGAGATCTGCATGCCTATGATTTCGATTCACGGAAGACCAGAACCGTTATTCGGAACATCGACGAGTACAAACTCTCTTTTGATGGAAGCCGTCTGGTCTATCGCCGGGGTAACGAGGTCGGCATTCTCGACGCGAAAGCGTCCGATTCGAACGGCAATGCGATGAATCTGTCCGGCCTGCAAATGTGGATCGATCCCGTGAAGGAGTGGAAACAAATCTTCGTCGATGCCTGGCGTTTTGAACGCGATTTTTATTATGAACCGGGTATGCACGGACTTGACTGGAATGCGATCAGGAACCGATATGAGCCGTTGATCGAACGGGCGACCTGCAGGCAGGATGTTCAGTTTGTAATCGGTGAACTGATCGGAGAACTCAACACGTCACACACCTATGTCTATGGAGGTGATGTGAAGAGGCGCGCGGGGCGCGTCGGAGTCGGCATGCTGGGTGTGGACTGGGAAACCGATGCACGCGCCAACCGGTATCGTTTCTCAAAAATATACCGGGTTCACGACTGGTCCGGAGGCACGCATCCGCCCCTGGGCAAACCGGGAACCGAAGTCCGGGAAGGAGAATACCTGCTGGCTGTGAACGGCCGTGAAGTGACAGTCGATCGAAACATCTACAGTTATTTTCAGAATCTGGACGATGTCCCGGTTCAGCTTATTGTCAACGAACGGCCCGTGATGAAAGGCGCCCGGGAGATCACGGTACGAACGACGGGCAGTGAAAACACGCTGCGTTATCAGGCCTGGATGGAACACAACCGGATGATCTGCGAGAAGGAGTCGGGCGGCCGCATCGGTTATATCCATCTGCCCGACACCTATCTTCGTTCCGCGCAGGAATTTCCCAAATACTGGTATTCCCAGACCCGCAAACAGGGACTGATCATCGACGGCCGTTTCAACGGCGGGGGTCTGGATCCGGTTGTTTTTCTTTCTCGTCTGAACAGTCCCATTCTGACCTATTGGACACGGCGCTATTCTCATGATCAGACAGGCCCCCATTACGCGACGCACGCCCATATGGTATGCCTGACCAACCGTCAGGCCGGGTCCGGCGGAGACATGCTGCCCTGGGAGTTTCAGCGCCTCGGCATGGGGCCCGTGATTGGAACCCGGACCTGGGGCGGTCTGGTCGGTGTGTCCATGTTTATCGGTTTGATCGACGGAGGAGGCCTCACGGCTCCCGATTACCGGATTTACAGCCCGGAGGGAGAGTGGGTTGTCGAGAACGAGGGTGTGACTCCGAATATCATTGTGGAACAGCATCCGGCCGAAATGGAACGTGGGTATGATTCTCAGCTTATGGAGGGAATCAGGTATCTGTTGAAAAAAATTGAGGAAGAACCCCGAACCGGGCCCGTTCATCCGGAATTTCCAAAACATCGTGTGCCCGCGCGGGAAAGATAATCCGGTTTGTCATGCGTGGAGATTTCCGGGCGAATCAGGAATCCGGAAATCTCCACGATGTTTCGTCAGGATTTCAGCTTGCATCTTTTCCGTAAAAAGCGTATCATCAATAATCGGCTGTCATAAACCCGGCTCATCACGGGAAATGGATCTCGTCGATTGATTCGGTCGCGTGTGTTTTTATTCGATATTTTCTAAAATTC
>DSAB01000008.1 GCA_011388275.1 bacterium
AAAGGATTGGGATGATTCCCGTACAGAGCGAACCGCTCCGGACCCGGCGCGTCCTCGACTTCGGTCCAGACTCCGCGTATCTCGTACGCTCCCGTATAAGGATCCGTGTCTGTCTCGTAAACCTTTGCCGGATCGGAATCGCTGACAAATCTCAGCCTGGCGCTCACCCCGGATTCGTCATTCCGCAAAACAGCGCCTGTCACGACACTCGAGGACATCAAGGATCCTTTTCCGGATTCCATGACTTTATTTCCGGAGCCGGTATCGCGTCCGTATCCCACGGCAGAGAATCCGCCCAGGATCAACAGGATTGAAACCGATCGATTCATCGTGTCATCCTTTCATTCCTTTTCCGCCTGTTCCGCCAGCCAAGCCAGAGCTTCCTCGCGGGTGCGCGCAGGCTTGAAATTCCGTTTTGCTGCGAACGCGCCGGGGGTGAAGGCACTGGTCTGGCCGGTTTTTCTATCGTCCGCGCGGAGTTCTGTCAATGCTTCGCGTGAATGTAATTCAAGACATGACATAAACAGCCTTTTTCCAGATAAGGATCACGCCATTTCCGATTCCAGCCATTTCCCGAACGTTCTCCAGCCCATCGCCTTATTCCCGTCCGGCATCGCCTGTACCGCATCCACCGTGCATACGAGCGTACCCGGCTCACAGTTATGTCCCGCGATTTTTCTGAACCTGTTCAAGCCCTGCATATGCTTTATGCCGGGAGTCGCTGTCTGTTTGATCTCAACAGGAAAGATCCTGCCCTGAAGCACGATGATCAGATCCAGTTCAAGGCCGTCACGGGAGCGCCAGTAATAAAGATCCGGACGAAGTCCATGCGAGAGAAGCCGCTTGCAGACATCCATAATGACCCAACTTTCGAAAAACGCACCTCCCATGGCACCGTGCCACATCCCCTGCGGTGAGGGCTGCCGGGACAGGTAGCTGGCTATCGACGAGTCCCAGAACAGTATTTTCGGAGCCTTGACCAGCCGTTTCCCGAAATGATTGTAAAATGGCGGAAGCAGATAGACAACATAGGCGGCTTCAAGCAGGTGAAGCCACTGCTTGCACCCGGGCACGCTCAATCCGGTTGCGCGCGACAGATCGGAAAGATTAAGCGTGCTGCCGTTCCTGGCGGCCAGCAGGCCCAGGAACTGTTCGAAAAGCCCAAGATCACGAATTTTCTGCAGATGCCTGATATCCCGTTCAACGTATGTTCTGATATAACTGGAAATCCACAGATCCCTCTGTTCTCTGTTCAGCACCACATCAGGATACCCGCCTGCCCAGATAATTTCTTCTATGGTCCAATTCATAGCGATTGACGCATATTCAGAACTGCAAAACGGCGGCAGTTCCAGAATGGCAATGCGGCCGGCCAGGGATTCGCTTATATTCCGCATCAGATGGAACTGCTGCGATCCGGTCATCAGAAATTTTCCGTTCCGGCTCCGGTCTGCGTCGATGATCATTTTCAGATACGGGAATAACTCGGGTACATATTGAATTTCATCAAGGATAACGGGTTTTTCCGGAAACTGGTCAAGAAAACCGTTTGGGTCCTCTGCGGCAAATGCCCGCTGCAGGGGATCATCAAAACTGACATAATGGCTTTCCGAACCATATTCCGCCTGCAGGAACGTCGTTTTCCCGGACTGCCGGGGTCCGGTTATCAATACTGCCGGAAAGCCCCGGCGTGCCTTCTCAGCCGCGGTTTTGAGTTTTCGCTGAATATACATAGGTGACAAATTTAAACAATTAGTTTAAATTTGTCAAGACAATTGATAATTTTTAAGGAATATAAAGACCGGACGGTTGTTGGTGTGCCTGACGTATCTTGGATCACACCGACTATCGTGATTTAAGTTGGGATTGTCAATGTTTTTTACCGGCTCCGTATGCGGAGATAAGGGAATTTCCGGCACAGGCAGTTCAAGTGACTATGGCTTTTCCTCAGGCACTGACAAGAGCGTGATGTGTATGAATGGTGAATGGGTGGATCTTGAAGGCGCCCTATCGGCTCTCTGTCCTGCGCCCATTCCCGCCGGCGAGGCAGGCGTCGGCGAGTATGATTCAGAAGGCGCGTGGGAGTGCTGCGGCGATGATGAGGTCCCCGGCTTTCATGGATCCAGGCAGGCCCCTCGGCATATATTCCCGTCTTCGGAATCGGAGGCCGCAGACTCCGCAGCGACTGAATCGGGTCTGCGGTTCCGAAAACCAGGCCCGGAATGAACAGGAGGAGAACGGTCTTGAGGCGCGATAAATCAGGCTTGAGAAGGCAAAGAACCGGAAGGAATCGGAATGTCATGAGATTGGGTCGGCGCATGCGGTTCTCCAGCCTTTGGACCGTTGCTTCCCGCCTATTTATGAAACACGCATTTGGACAGGTGCTCGTATTTCAGCCACCGCTCCATCCGCGCCTTTTCCAGCCAGACGAACACGGTTTTCGCCTGTTCCCAGTCGCTTTGCCGGATATAATCGGCGTGAATGAACGATTGACCGGGTTTCAGATAGTCGTCTCCTCCGTTGGCTCGAAGCTCATCGGTGTTGTCATAAGTCCGGTAATCCCGGACGGGCTCTTCGATGGGAATCCGAAAAGACGCGTAGGCGTCGGGATTTTGTATCAATTTTGCCGGATCGATCCGGATTGAATAGAGCGCGTGCCGGACCGTTGTGTTGAGCATCTGATAATTGCCGGCACCCATATTCTTCAACCTGACAAGCTCCAGCTTCAGTATCTGAGAGTCGCTGGTTTCAATGATTTTTCCGATCCCTTCGGAAACAATGACCGAACGATAATCAAAATCATCCGCGCGGACAGGCAGCCATGCCAGGTTTTTATGGGAGCCGGAGTAAGAGGCTTTCGGGTCGCCTTCAACGGATCCTTCCTTGAAATGACAGTCTATGTAAACCCGGATTCCGCCGCTGCTCCAGACCGCCGGGTCACTCATGTCATAGGCAATCGTATGTTCCAAAGCCTTTCCGGAAGGGATGCTTACATCCTGCTGCGGTCTTCCGGGGGCGACGATTTCGCGGACATACGTTTGCTTGTGCTCCCGGCTTTCCCAGTTGGTTTCCGGTAATTTCTGTTTGGTTTCCAGCATGGGCTGTACCCGGTAAATAATGGGTTCCAGGCAGTCGGTGTCGCCCCAATTGGCAATGGCGAATGTGAATGTCAATTCTTTCGTGTCCGCGTCATAGCGGGCGGATTTAAAATAGGGGTGAAGATCAATGCCTTTACTGACCGGATAGGATCCGGGCAGTTCGGGCTGTTCCTGGATGGAAAACTCGGGAAATGCGATTGCGGGCGCGAGTGACTGGAACCAGCTTTCCGCGCTCAGTTCGGCGGGTTTGAGCGTGACCGGCTTTTTTTTCTGGACCTGAACCTTTTTCTTCTGCTGTGTCACCTGGGC
>DSAB01000064.1 GCA_011388275.1 bacterium
AGATAGGATTGAAAGTCGGGATAACCCGAATAATTCACGGAACTGTTGAGAGTCAAATAAAATCATATAAAACAATGATTTTATTTGACTCATAATTCTATTTGTGAATTATTCAGGCTAAATACGGTTTAAAATACCAGCTGAAACTGCACCCGTGACCGGAAGTAACTGTCGTCACCTTTTGGCTGATCCTTTACCATGGCCGCGTCCACAGTGAGTTTCATGCTGTGACCCAGCTTGTTAAAGAAAAAATTGATACCGCCCATGATTTCAGACTGAATATTGTCGTCAACGTCCGTATTCGGATCGAATGTTGAGTAACGGGCGGCGAACTCCAACTTTTCGGGCACAACCATCAAACCGGCCTGTGCGTAAAGAGCGCTGGATTCGGTTTTCACACCCTGTGCTTCCTGTGTACGCATATAATATTCTCCGGCGAGATAAATGCCGCCGTTCCGGTAACCCGCGCCGCCGACCATTCGTGTATCGGCAGGTTCCGTCTTGTCATCATCTTCAGGCTGATGGGCGATCGCCGCATCCAGGAAGATCAGGTGTTTTTTGGAAGGCTTGATGTCGCTCTGGCTCAAACCGAAATCTCCCATCGGATTGAATGACAGGCGCCCGACAATCATGTGATTGCGGTTGGCAATATTCGCTCCGCCTTCCCCGGCCCCGTTGAACAAACCGGTGCTGTACTGAATTTTCTTCTCGGCAAAACTGCCGTGTACCAGCACGCCTACATCACGGCCAAGGCCGAGACGGCCGGCTGCCAGGGCACGGTCCACGAAAGTCTGTCTTCCTGAAGATTCCAGCTGCTGACGGTCGAACCGGATTTTATATTGACCGAATCGAACATTGAAAGCGCTGCTGTGCGCAAATTCCACCAGTCCGTCTTTCAGCGTGGCGGCTCCTTTCTTGGCGAAATCAGATTGAAATTCCCATTTAAAATTCTTGTAGATGGTGCCTTTCAGCGCAAGTCGAACACGCGGAGTGGAAAAACTGCTCAGTTCTTTCTCTCCGTCATAGGTATGACGCGCCTGAATGCGGCCACCGATTTGAAGCGCCGAATTCTCTCCCTTGAACGCAATTCCCTTGGATGGTTTGACGTCTACTTTCTGGGCGGCTGCAGACACACAGAAGATCACCGACAGAATGGTCATGAATAACCCTTTTCTCATTGCTTCCTCCTCGTATAAAATGGATTGTTTTCGAGCGGCAGGCCTTGTCCGGCATGACATTTTTTCGCCTGCTTTCGATCTGTTGGACATAGTATACATTCGATTTGTTATGATCAGATAAGAGTCTGATTAGGAGTTGGTTAAACGGGAATTAACCGAAAAAATACGATATACAAATAATTATAAAAACATGAAACATCTTTAGGATAAAATGGCTGGAATTACGAATGGTCTTGTATGCAGTCTGTAAATAACTTGACATTACACGCATGACGAAAATTAAAGCTTGTGCAGAACCCTGCAATTACTATCTTATATTATGGGAAGCATTCATTTCCGTGTTCCATATGAAACGGAGATTATGATGGCGATCATCATCGTTGAGAAAGCAGTCTCAAAAAAACAATTAGGCTGCATAGCCCGGGAATACTATGAAGACATGATCAAAGGCGTTGTGGACATTCAACGTGAAATCATCGCCCTGGGCGGTGAGATGCATGCGGATGCCGAAGAAGTCCTGCTGAAGGATGGCTCCCGGCAGCCCGACCTCTGGGGATTCAATATACTGCTGGACGAGGACGCGGATCATTGTCTCGTTTATGAATCCTTCATCAATATTCGTCCGAGAAACGGCAACCGGGATATTCGGGTGGAGGATCCCGGGCTTCGTGAACGGATGAGAGAGATCATTTTCAAATGGGTCGATCTATGATTGACGAAACACGATGGCGGCGTTTTTCGTTTTATGAACAGATGGGAAATATCGCCAGTGAGCTCAGCAGGGCAGCCGGCTTTGAAAAAAAGAAAGATGAAAAACAAACCCGATCGGCTTTATGGCGTCTTCTGGAACTGGTCGATTTGACCATAGAGGATCCGAAAAACATCAGCAGGCTTCGGGAATTGTGCCGGTTCAAGGAGGTTCTGGCTGACTGGCACTGCGGAACAGGTGTTTATACAGCCAATCCCGATTCATTAAAGAAATACGCCATGGATTTTGCCCTGTTGGCCCGAAAAGGATCAACAGGCATGAATAGCAATCGAAACGTTTAATTATTTCATGCTGTCTGCGAATCTTTTCTCTTCACGGTCTTACACCGAATCTTATCCCTTCAAATCCTTCTTGACTTTTCCAGCCTTCCTTGATATATTGATGATAACCCTCTATTTCATATTATATTAACTCTAAGTGGAGGCATCCATGCCGGGAGCGGCTCTTGTCACCGGAGGCGGAAAACGGATCGGACGAACCCTGTGTCTGCGTCTGGCGGATGCGGGTTACGACATCGCCGTTCATTATGGACGGTCTGAAGAGGAAGCGGCCGAGGTATGCGAACGGGTCCGGAAACGGGGGAGACGGTGTGAGATATTTCAGGCGGATCTTTCGGACAGGAATGAAACCGGAGCCCTGTTGTCCCGCGTCAAGGCGGGCATGCCCGGTCTTCGAGTGCTCGTCAACAGCGCTTCGATCTTTGAAAAAAGCGATTTTCTCGAGACCGAAGATGATCTGCTGGATCGGCACTGGGAGATCAACATTCGTGCCCCATTCATGCTGACCCGGGATTTCGCGCGTCTCTTCGGACAAGGATGCGTCGTCAATATTCTGGATACCAAAATCAATCGGATCCTCATCCGGTATTTCGCCTACAGCCTGACCAAAAAAGCCCTGGCGGATTTCACGCGCATGGCCGCGAAGGAGCTGGCTCCGTCCATTCGGGTCAACGGAGTGGCGCTGGGTCTGATTCTGCCTTCGGCTTCCATGTCGAAAGAGGAGTTCGAAAATCTTGGAAGGCGCATTCCTTTACAGAGGACAGGGGATCCCGATTTAATCGCGGATGCCGTCATTTTTCTTGTGGCTCATCCGTTTATCACCGGCGAGATTCTGAATGTCGACGGCGGAGAACATCTCATGTAACGATACAGAGTTGCACCAGACCCGATCACAAGAAAACAAGCGGTCAACGATGAAAAGAAGACGGGTCTGCTGTGCAACGTGTGGTTGAACTAAGCCGGCGGGGCGGGGAGGTCAACCCCG
>DSAB01000037.1 GCA_011388275.1 bacterium
AAAAGATAGGATTGAAAGTCGGGATAACCCGAATAATTCACGGAACTGTTGAGAGTCAAATAAAATCATATAAAACAATGATTTTATTTGACTCATAATTCTATTTGTGAATTATTCAGGCTAGTAAATTGTTTGTACGGAGTGATGGTTATGATACTGCGATAAACAGTTGACAAGATCGTCCGCTCTGATAGCGGGTAGTGTGGCGTCCTGAAAAAAAGCCGACCGTTTTCCTCCTCACAATTTCTTCCTCGCCGCCTCCTTGATCGTGTGCAGGCCGATCACGCTTCGCTGAATTTCGCTGGTCCCTTCGTAGATCTGCGTAATCTTGGCGTCGCGCATGTATTTCTCGACCGGATATTCCTTCATGTACCCGAAACCGCCGAAAATCTGCACCGCCTCGGTGGTCACATGCATGGCCACATCCGAAGCGAACAGTTTGCACATGGCCGATTCCTTGGAAATGTCCGTCGCTCCCGCGTCGATCATTCGAGCCACGGAATAGGTCAAAGCCCGGGCCGCCTCGATCTGTGTGGCCATGTCCGCGAGCTTGAACTGAATGGCCTGAAAACTGGAAATCGGCTGGCCGAACTGACGCCTCTGCCGGGAGTACTCCACCGCGTGATCCAGGGCGCCCTGGGCGATGCCGATCGCCTGGGCAGCCACACCCGGCCTCGACCGGTCCAGCGTGCGCAGAGCGATGGGAAACCCCATGCCCTCCTTGCCCAGAAGATTCTCCGCCGGAATCCGGCAGTCCTCGAAGATCAGCTCACACGTGGCCGAAGCCCGAATTCCCATCTTTTCCTCTTTCTTGCCGAAAGAGAAACCCGGTGTTCCTTCTTCCACGATAAATGCCGATGCTCCGCGGCTTCCCCGAGAAGGATTGGTCATGGCAATCACGGTGTAGACCTTCGCTACTCCGCCGTTGGTGATAAAATGTTTTACCCCGTTGAGCACATAGGAATCGCCGTCTTTCACGGCCGTGGTTCGCATATTGGACGCGTCCGAACCCGCCTCGGGTTCGGTCAATGCGAAAGCGGCCAGGTTTTTTCCGGAAGCCAGGCCGGGCATATACTTCTTCTTCTGTTCGTCCGATCCGGAGAGCAAAATGGGCATGGTCCCCAGCGCGGTAGCCGCGAAACCCAGCGCGATACCTCCGCAGGCACGGGAAAGCTCCTCCGTGGCCAGAACCAGACCCATGGCCCCCAGACCCAGACCGTCATATTCCGCGTCCAGATAGATGCGGAAAAAATCCATCTGTGCCAGGGTTTCGATGATCTCCCAGGGGAATTCTCCCGATTCATCGTATTTGGCGGCCACGGGTTTGATGCGTTCCTGTGCCACCTGCCGCGCCAGATCGCGGATCATGGTCTGTTCTTCGGTCAAGAAATAATCCATTCCTGTTCTCCTTGCTGTTCCAATGCTCTTTCCCGCCGCCGGCTAGCCGGATTCCGAACCGGAGGCATCAAGACCGAGGTTCTGGACGGCCGCGCGGGCCGCTTCCTGCTCAGCCTGTTTTTTGCTGAGGCCACGGCCCTGCCCCATCAGCTTCCCGTTCACATGCACATCGACGATGAATTCCTTTTGATGATCCGGGCCCCTCTCCTCGATCACCCGATACCTGGGTCCGGAGTTGCCTTTTCCCTGCACGGCCTCCAGAAGCCAGCTTTTGTAATTATGATGATATTTGCTGTCGAGCAGCTTTACGGGATCCCTCATGATATGACGAATAATAAACCGGCGGCTGGCTTCGAGTCCGCCGTCCAGATAAACAGCGCCGATCAGGGCTTCCATGGCGTCTGAAAGAATGGAATTCCGGTCACGGCCTCCTGACCGGTCTTCCGCATCACTCAACAGCAGGCAGTCGCCCAGGCGCAGATGTCTGGCTTTTCTGGCAAGAGCCTGCCGGCTGACAATCTGAGATTTGACCCGCGTCAATTCGCCCTCCGAGGACCGGGCGAACCGGCGAATCAATTCATCGGTCACAATCATCCCCAGAACCGCATCGCCCAGAAACTCGAGGCGTTCATTGGGCGAAACACCTTCATGCTCCTGGGCGTGGGAACGATGTGTCATGGCTTCGCGTAAAACACTTTGATCGCAAAATGAATAGCCTATTGTGCGGCAGAGAGAATCCCATTCGGGAGACTCCGCTGAACGCCTTCTTCCCTTGATCCGCTGGAACAAATCGACACATCGAATTATACGCGGCCATGGCATAGGGCAAACCGGTTTTTCAAAACTCGAATTTTTTCAGGCACAAGCAGACATTGTGACCGCCGAAACCGAATGAGTTGGACAGAGCCGTGCGTATATCGGCTTTTCTGGCCTCATTGGGCACATAATCCAGATCACAGTCGGGATCGGGCACTTCGTAATTGATCGTCGGCGGCACCACTCCGTGATAAATCGTCAGAGCGGTCGATAAAAATTCAATGCCTCCGGCCGCGCCGAGCAGATGGCCGATCATGGATTTATTGGAACTGACCATCACTTTTTTGGCATGATCGGCAAAAACCGATTTGATGGCCAGGGTTTCGGTACGGTCGTTGAACGGAGTGGATGTGCCGTGTGCGTTGATGTAATCCACCTCTTCCGGGTTGACCCCGGCCTCTTTCATGGCCTGGTTCATGGCCAGCATGGCTCCCTTTCCTTCCGGGTGCGGGGCCGTAATATGATATCCGTCCGCCGTAAAGGAGATTCCCGCCAGTTCGGCGTAAATGGCGGCCCCCCGTTTCTTCGCGTGAGACAGCTCCTCCAGCACCGCCACACCGCTTCCCTCGCCGATGACGAACCCATCCCGCTCCCTGTCAAACGGCCGGCTGGCATGGGCCGGATCGTCGTTGCGCGTGGAAACAGCCCGCATATTGCTGAACCCGGCAAAGGCCATGGGAGTCATCACTCCCTCGGCTCCTCCGACAAGCATCACATCCGCATCGCCCCGCTGAATATGCATATAACCGGTTCCAATAGCATGAGCGCTTGAAGCGCACGCGGACACGGTTACATAATTCGGTCCCAAAAATCCAAATTTAACGGACAAATGTCCCGGTGTGATATCCGGTATCATCGCCGGAATAAAAAAAGGGCTGACGCGCTGGGGACCTTTTTCAATCATTTTTCGATGTTCTGCGTCATAAATAATCATTCCGCCGATGCCGGATGTCACAATCACGCCCGCGCGGCTGCCGTTTACCTTCCCT
>DSAB01000026.1 GCA_011388275.1 bacterium
ATGAGTCAAATAAAATCATTGTTTTATATGATTTTATTTGACTCTCAACAGTTCCGTGAATTATTCGGGTTATCCCGACTTTCAATCCTATCTTTTCTATTTATGAATAAGTCGGGTTAGAAACGTGAGCGGGAAAAACGTGAGAGATGAAGACGGGAGAAAAGGCATGGCGCTTCGCGCGTCTATAATACCATATCGGGAGAGTTTCAATTCCTTCAGTGAGCGAGGCGGCGTTCAAGGCCATTTTTCTGCAGCCGAGATTCTTTTCTTCAATAATTCAAAAATACAATAGATTGATCCCGGTCGAAGACCGGGGTGGGTACTTTTCTTTTAAAGAAAAGTACCCCGCCGGAGGCATTGATAAAATATAATAAAGCATAAACCTTATCTGCGTTTACGCATATATGGGAAAGCTTGGCAAGAAATATTGTGAAATAGAAAATCTTGGATTCAAGGCTACTCCGCTCCGCGGAGTGGTCAAGGCTACTCCGCTCCGCGGAGTGGTCAAGGCTGCTCTGCTGCGCAGAGCGGTCCCGCTGGAGTTTATCCCGCGTACGCGGGACAGGAATAACACAATCGCGGCTCTCTGCGGCCGCCCCCTGAAATGTGTTGAGGGTGAAAAAAATCATAAAACATAAAGAGCAGACCGTGATTCGGGACGTCCGGCGGACGCCCCGAAAAATTCCACCCTCTACAATTCTTACTGCTTCTCCGGCAACATCAGCCGGTCCGGCCTTCCCGTAAGCTGCGCCAGCAGGTTGTTCAGCGCCGCCTCCCAGGCCGGCGGCGAGCCGGGCAGATCCTCCCGAACCGTTTCATTTATCAGTGTCTGAATATCGGATTGACTGATCTTGCTTCTTAAGTCGAACACCGAAGCCAGAAAACCCGTGCGTTTCGCAATGATTCCCTCGGCGCCGGAACGGAGAATTTTGCCTTCCGGTGATATCAGGGCGCCTGAAACCTGAAGCACCTCAACCGGCGTATCCAGACTGGTCAGCCATGGTACGGGAATCGAATGGCCGGTTCCCAAATCCAACACCTTGCCTCCCTTCCAGTCCTTTTGGCGTACGAGGTAATCCTGAATGCCCACGGAAATCCACAGTACGCCTTTCACGCCGGTTTCCGGTGTCTTTTCTGTAAAAGCCTGAACCCAGGCTTTGGTCGGACCCAGCTCCCGCAGCATCAGGCGGGGCTCTTCTTTTTTGCTGCCGGCTTCTTCCAGGCCCACGGTAATCTCCGGTCCGGACCGTTCGGGATAGCCGTCCGTTTGCATGGAAACGGTAAAATCCATCTGTTCGAGACAGGCATTCATCCTGTCCAGAAGGGGCCGAAGAGCCTCCCTGCGGTCGCTTTGGAACCAGTCGTTCATGCCAGGCTGAATCGAAACAGGGAAAAAACCCAAAGGCAGGTAATCGCCATCAACACGCCCCCGGTAATGAGGAGTCCGGTCCAGGCCCTGTGTTCGCACGGACCGCATGGAAGCGCATCCGGTCAATATCAGAACCAGCACCAGCCATACAGCACACTGTTTGAAAAATTTCACGCACGCCTCCTTGATTGGTGATAAGGGATCTTTTCAATCCGCAGTCGGCCTTCGGCCGAGACAATAGACCGCAGAGCATCGACCGTGGTCGACCATCGTCTGTGGTCTATGGTCTATGGTCAGAACATCGTCCGCCGTCCATCGTCTATCGTCCATAAAAGAATATTCCCCTCCCCCCATACCATGAATGAAATATAAGACCGGCCCATCGCAGGAAAAAGGGAAAATACAAACCTGTCTTTTTCTTACGCTTCGCGCTTGGCGCTTTGCTTTTTCTTCCACCGCTGTCTAATTTATAAAGCTTGACCATACAATTATTTACAGGTACCTCCGGCGGCATGTCATCCCCGTCCCGCGTACGCGGGATTAAACTCCAGCGGGGATCCAGTTTTTTTAAAGATTTCTTGCTTTTTTTCCCACCATTGTCTGATTAATCAGGCTTGATTATACAACCATTTACGGTGCCTCCGGCGGCATGTCATCCCCGCGAAAGCGGGGATCCAGTTTTTTTAAAGATTTCTTGCTTTTTTTCCCACCGTTGTCTGATTAATCAGGCTTGATTATACAACCATTTACGGTGCCTCCGGCGGGGTACTTTTCTTTAGAAGAAAAGTACCCAAAAGAATCCCGGCTGCAGAAAAATGGCCTTGAACGCCGCCTCGCTCACTGAAGGAATTGAAACTCGTCCGCCTTCGGCGGCCTCAGACAACAATTCCTTCCGGGCGTTCACTCGGCTCGCGTTCACAAGACGGCCATTTTTCTGAGGCCGCCAAAGAAACGGCTTCTCCTCACGTCTTTACCTCTCACGTCTTCACCTCTCACGTCTTTATCTCTCACGTTTTTTTCCGCTCCGCGCTTCGCGCTAGGCTTTTTTCGCGGCCGATTTCTTCCCGGTTCCAGGGAAAAGATTCTTCCATGTGTCGCCTAAAAATTCAAATTTTCGCGACAGCCATACAAGCAGAAGCCCCTTTAAAAAGAGAATCAGAGAAAAAAGAAGAATCCGGCCTTCAATATCCATCGTACGGATGAAATAAAAAACGGAAGTAAACAGAGACGCCAGTAAAAACAGCAGCCCAGTGCCCAGCAGTACCATTCGGCAGATATCCGGAAGAACCGACGAACAGCACGTATCGCGAGATGAATCCATGTCTCCTCCCCTGTTTATTGTGTTTGTAATCGGGCCGCGGTCCGTTTTTTTGCTTTATTTCGGTACCGCTGAAAATAGAGAATCAAACCCGTGAACCAGAGTATCAGGGTGATGACTGCGGACGGGAGAAACACGATCATGCGCACCCGGGGATGAAACCAGGAACCTTCATGAATTTGGCTGATGATATCGGACCGCCGCACGGCCGCATGGAGAATCTCCCCGGTCTCGCTGTCCACCTGGATCTCCCGAAGATTTCTGCCCCGGATTTTCAGTATTCCCTTTTCCGGCCGCACATCCACCCGGTCGATATCCTCCCAGGTGTCGATGCCCGCATCCGCCCGCCGGGCCGCCTCCAGAATCTGCTCGAACGTGAGAGAGGGAACGCGTCCGGTCCCCTGACGCTCATTGGGCTGAATCCATTCGATCTCTTTCCTGACCTGGAGGAGCAGACCGCTGATCAGAACGATGAAAAGGGGCAGCGC
>DSAB01000043.1 GCA_011388275.1 bacterium
CGCCCGACTCTTCACCGAAGTCGTACAGGCTCTCGGACATGTATCCTTCGACACTGAACACGCCGATGCCTCCTACGTCGTCCTCGCTGTCGGCCCTGACCGCGACTGTGACGTCGATATAGGGTCCGGTTGCGTCCGTGCCCAGGACCGTGCCCGAGAAATACCAGGTCCAGTTCAGCTGGCCGAAGAGGCGGGGGGAGAGCAGAGTCATGATGATAAAAGCCTTGATCCAGAGTGATTTCGGTCTCATAATGTCCTCCTTCAAGGCGCGTTGAATACGATTCGTACAGACAATATAATCATTTGGCGTTACCGGGTCAAGTAGAAATTATTTTGGTGAATGAGGTTTGTGATTGGGCTTGCGATTGTCTGCGATTTTTAATATACTGAAGCAATGGCTGAAAATGAAAAAACGGCTCAAGGCGTTCTCATCACAGGAGCCACGGGTTTTATCGGAAGCCGCGCGGCCGCCGCCTGTGCCGCGGAATCCATGAGAGTCCGATGCCTGGTACGCTCCACGAGCCGCCTGGGACGGCTTCGCGGATTGCCGATCGAAACTTTCATCGGTGATGTCACGGATCCGTCCGGACTGAATGAGGCGGTCGAGGGAATGGACCTGATCATTCACGCGGCGGGGGCCACACGGGGAACGAGCGATGAAGATTATTACCGGGTCAACGCGGCCGGGACCCTGAATCTCCTGAAGGCGGTGATGCGAGTCCGGCCCGGTCTGCGTCGTTTCGTGTATGTCTCTTCACAGGCGGCCGGCGGCCCCTCTTCGGCGTCGTCGCCCAGAAAGGAATCGGATCCTCCCAAACCGGTGGGAGCCTACGGCCGAAGCAAACTGGCCGGTGAGGCGGCGGTCACGGCCTTTGCGCAGCGTCTGCCGGTCACCATTGTTCGGCCTCCTGTGGTGCTGGGTCCCGGGGCGCATGAATTGGAGTCTCTGATCCGGCTGATCCGGCTTCATGTTCGTCCGGTATGGGGCCGCCGCAGCCATTATGTCAGTTTTATCGATATCGAAGATCTGGTGCGGGGAATCCTGACGGCCGTCCGGCACGAAGCGGCGGCGGGTGAGACATTTTATCTCGTGGCCGACGGCAGGCTTTTATGGGACCGGTTTTTCAAGATCCTGGCCGGCCGTCTGAACAAGTGGACGGTTCCGGTACGCGTTCCGGTTCGGTTGATTCGATGCCTGGCCGTTCTGATGGAGTGGCACGGAAGGAAGAGCGCTGTACCACCCCTGTTGAATGTCAGCAAAGTCAGGGAGATGAATGAGCGGTTCTGGATCTGTGACGGCGGAAAAGCCGAACGCCTGCTGAATTTTTATCCCCGGGTTTCCCTTGAAGAATCGATCGACCGCACGGTGCGTTGGTTCGATCAGGAGGGGTTCCGAGGTTCGACAAAGGATTCGATGAGAATGGACAGAACCGTTTTAAGAGATTGCATCTCTTCGAGAAGCGTTGAATCGAGGGGCGAAGATGCAAACTGTTCTTCCAGCAGGAAGAGGCGTGACTGTAAATAATGTCTGAGCCGGATTCGATCCACCCTGGGCTGATAATCCCAAACAGGATTGAGACGGTTCTTCCGGCTCAGCTCAATGGGAACCGCAATGCCGCCCGCTCCGACCATGAGCGTGTGCCGGGGTGATATTTTCTTTCGAGTGACGAAGCCCTTGCGTACGAGGAAGTCCAGCTCGTCGTCGAAATGTCTCGCCGTCACGCCCGCGGCAGAATCCAGATTTGCGTACAGGTCGATTTGGGTGGCCTCGTCGTTACGGAACAGATAGGCCAGAGCCTCGATCTGGGCCCGGGTCGGAATGAAATCGAACCGGGGTTCGATGTCCGATCCTTCACGGATCTCGGTAGATTCGAGCGCGGGAGTCTGTGACCAGCCTTCACGGCGCTGCAGCCATTCGCCCACGTCGTCCTTGAGTCGCGGAACAGACGGAACCGAAGGCATGGTCAGAAGTGTATCCGATGCGGCCGGAGTTTCCTGATTGAGAAAGGAAAGACGTTTCCGGGTTTCATCCGCAAATTTCTCCCAACCCGGAAGCGGGACAACCGCACTTTCTTCACGCGGTACGGGTGGGGAAACCGCCTCCGTCTGTTTCGGGAGCGCGGGCTGTTTTTCCGGAGAGATCGCTGAAGGAACCGAAGGCCCGAATAACGCCGGGTGTTCGATGCGGATTTGAACAGGAAGTTGATATGCCGGTTCGGGCACCGGAATCAGAACCAGCAGGATCAGATGAACCAGAATGGATATCAGGACGGCGGCAAGGGTGCGTTTCATGGTTTTTCCCGAATCACAATACCGTATTTACGCAAACGAGATAGAAAGGTTCCGAAATACGGGGAACTCAGGGCCGAGGGGTGACATTTAAGGAGCAAGTTCATGACCGGACCGGAGACGATGAAGAAACAGCCTGAAACATCAAACCAGCGGGATTCCGCGGTGGTAATTCTGGTAACGGCGTCTTCCCTGGATGAAGCCAACAGCATCGGAAAGACGCTGGTCAGCGAAAGAATGGCGGCCTGCGCGAACATCCTGCCAGGCATTCATTCTGTTTTTATCTGGAAAAAAGCCTTATGTGAAGAACAGGAATGTCTTCTGATTCTGAAAACCCGTGAATCGTTTATGAAGCCGATTGTTGAAAAGATCAAATCGCTGCACAGTTACGATGTGCCGGAGATAATCGTCCTGCCCGTTTCAGGCGGATCGAAGGAGTATATCGAGTGGATTATGAATTCCACAGCCGGCACAGACTGATGCTTCCGCTGCTGTTCTCTATGGCAGTGCATGGTGTGCTGATTTTTATCTTTGCCCGCGATATGGGATGGAATTTGTCTGGCATGGATATTCCGAATCCTTCGCCGCTGCGGTTCGAAATCATCGAGACTCCCGTTCTGCCGGAGGAAGACCCTCCTGCGAATACCCGCCTGGCTTCAGACAGGGCGCTCAGGGCGCGGGACACGAATCCTGAAAACAGGGGAAGCCTGCCCATGACACCGGAAAACAGTCCGGTCATGAACTGGCCCGGTCCTTCGTCTTCGAGGGACGCGCGTGAGCAGGCTCCGC
>DSAB01000017.1 GCA_011388275.1 bacterium
AGAACCTCTCCCGGGAAATCATCACGGCTGCAGTTCAGCTGACTGTTGACGGCCAGAATCAGGTCGTTTCTGCCGGCGCGCTTTATCTTGTCCAGCTTTTTCGTCAGATATTCAGGGGTCCAGAATCCGACGATCTCCAGATGGGCCGAGCGTCCGTCCGGGTGGCGGAAAGTAAAGTCCGGGAGGAACACGGCATCGCCCAGATCAAAGATTTCCGTCTCTCTCTCGATGATCCACTTTCGGTCGCGGCGGGCAAATTTTTCGAAAAACCGCTTTTCGATCAGGCTGTCAAATAAAGACACAGGCCGATAATGACTGCTCAGGCCGCTGTCGGAATCCAGTTTGAAAATCTTGAACCCGTGAGATGTTTGGATCTCGGCGCTCATCTCCCAGCTTTCCGCCAGGAGAAGTCCCGGCAGAAAACGGGCCATGCGCACGCCATAACGCTGGGTGTGGTGAAACAGAGAGGCAGGTCCGTCAACCGATAGCTGAATGCCGCCTTTGTCCAATGGCGTGATCCAGTGCATCAGCCCGCATAATTTGATGTATTGAATCACGGTCCGGTAATCCGATCGAACGCGGACCGTCATATTCAGGGCATGGTAGAGAATGCCCTGGGCCTGGGCCAGATTGTAGCGTTTTAAAAGGGTCTCCGGATTTAAATCGGTTTGAAAACGGTGGAGAATCAGGTTTTCCGGCAGGTCGCCGTAGAGCAGGGTGTCGATGGTTTCAGGCAGACATCCTGTTTCTTCCGCTATGGCTGACAGAGTCTGTCCGCGAGTGTGCCGGTGAAGCAGATCCGGTCTGGAAACAACGGGATAATGCTTCTGGGCGGCCAGGAAGATTCGTTTGCGGAAATCGGTGTAGTCCATGATCGTTCGGGGAAGAAATTCACACTCATCCATCAGCAGTTTGGCCAGGCCCCGAATGACCTTGAAGTCCACACGATCGCCTTCCAGGGCCTGGACAGCCGATTCCAGCTCACTCCGGGTTTTACCCGCGTGTTTCCGGAAAATTCGAAAAAGATCCTCGCTCAGGGGAAAGTAGGTTTCCGCCCGTTTTCGAGTGATATAGCGGGGACGGATCGTGTTTCCGTCGATTTTCGAGCGGACCAGATCATCGGTAAGCATCGCTGCTCCTGCGCCGGTAGGAGATATTCGTCTCCTGGGTTCCGCCGGCGATGATTTCATACAGAACGGCCCTTTTTCCGCTCTTTTTTCTGAGTATCCGGCCCAGGCGCTGAATGTGTTCCACGGGGTTGGCGCTTCCGCCCAGTATGACGGCGATATTGGCCGCGGGAATGTCCACGCCTTCGTTGAGCACCTTGGAGGTCACCAGCATGCGGAACACGCCCGACCGGAACGCGTCGAGAAAGGCTTTTCTCTCTTTGGTATCCGTCTGATGGGTGATGGCAGGAATCAGAAAGGATGTGGAGATTCGATAGACCAGATCGTTGTCCTGGGTAAAGATGATGATGCGATCGTTCATGTGCAGCTTGATGATGGATTCCAGAACCTCCATCTTTTTACCGGCGCCGAAAAGGATCTGCCTCATGCGTTTTCGGGCCAGCAGCGCCTGGCGGGCCTCCGGATTGAAGGCGCTTTCACGGATGAAGTCGGACCAACGGTTTCCGTAAAAGCGCACGCCTTTTTCACTGACATATTGCTTGTAGGTGGAGTGACAATCGGCGTACTCTTTTTCCTCTTCCGGTGTAAGGGGGATGACCAGACGGTTGACTTCATAATCGGAGAGGTGTTCGCCTTTTAGATCACTGATTCGTTTTTCATAGACAACGGGTCCTATGAGACGGGTCAGGGCCAGATGCCGGGCGTCCTGCCTTTTGTATGTGGCTGTGAGACCCAGTCTGAAAGGAGCCAGGCTCAATTCAGGAATCTGGGCGTATGAAGGGGCGGGCAGGTGGTGGATTTCGTCGAATATAAGAAACCCGAAACGGTTCCCGTACCGGTCCATGTGCCGGTAGGCCGAATCATAAGTGGTAACCGTGACAGGGCGGATTTCATGGTATCCGCCTCCCAAAATTCCCACCTCGATTTCGAAGGCGTCTGTGACGCGGCTGTACCATTGATGCATGAGATCCAGCGTGGGCAGCACGATGAGCGTGTGGGTTTTAATCAAGGCCATGGCGCGAAGAGCCACCAGACTCTTTCCCGAGCCGGTGGGCAGGACCACACTGCCCAGATTGCCGGTCTCTGTCCAGGCATCCAGACCCTCACGCTGATGGGGGTAGAGTTCATAATCGAGTTTGAGGAGAAGGTTCAGATCATGATAAGCGGGGGCCTGATCATGGAAAGAGACGCCTTGTTTGTGTAAAACGGTTTTGAGCCGGCGATAGTCCAAGGCCATGGCGCGCCACTCCCCGGTGCGGGAGTCCGCCGTGAAGCCGGGCGGGCGGGAAGGTTCGTTCCACCCTTTCAGGACAAGCGTGCCGTCGTGAAAATGCAGGGAGGGTGCGGGCATCGATCTCTTTATCCAATGGGTTAAGTATTAGTAAAAAATAACGAACAGGAATGCGAAAGTCAAGAAAAAACAGGAAAACCGGGTTGTCCCTCCCGTTATGCAGCGCCGTGCCGCATTGCGGAGAAATGAGAAATTCCTTGACTTTTCATTCGGGATTGATTACCATACAGCGTTTTGTATCAATTACCCACGCCTTGTAAGCTTTTAGATTTCCTGTGCGAAACACTTCGGACCGCTTCTAAACAGGTCATTATCGCCGGACGCGGGTTCTCTCTGTCTTACGGAACGAATTTCCGGGAAAATAAGTGTTTGTCCGACCACTCAAAAGCGGAGGTGGAATGATGCGTTGTTTAAAGCCAATTCACAGAAACATTGCCGTCCTGATCGTGATCGCGGGGCTCATCCTGGCCCTTTTTATCACGGGATGCAATAAAAGCGGCACGTCATCCAAAAACAGAGCACCGGAGG
>DSAB01000053.1 GCA_011388275.1 bacterium
CATCTGATGATGGTTCCGCTTTTCATCTTCATCAATGGATCCTGGGCCGGCGTGGCCGGCACGGAATTCAGCTGGGAAGCGATCGCCGGCGGCGTATTCGCCAATCAGGTCAGGCCTTTCGCCGTGGGCGCCATGCTGGTCAGCGCCGTGTTCACACTGATCAAGATGCGGAAATCACTGGGAACCGGTCTGGCGCGCGCTTTCACGGATCTCAAGGAGATCGGCAAAGCCAAATCCAAGACCATCAACCGGCTGGATCAGGATATTCCCTATTCCCTGACGATTATCGCCATTCTGTTTCTGATCATCCCCATCGCATTTATTTACTATTTTCTGTGCGGCAGTGTGATCGGGGCGATTGTCTCGGCCCTGGTCATGACCGTTACGGGATTTCTTTTCGCCGCTGTCGCCGGTTTCCTGGTGGGAACCATCGGTTCGTCCAACAATCCCATCTCCGGCCTGACGCTCTCCACACTGATCGTCGCGGCTCTGCTGATGTCCGCTATCGGCGTGACAGGCGGCCCCGGAATCGCGGCCGTTCTGGGTGTGGCGGCCGTGGTCTGCTGTTCTTCAGGAGTGGCCGGAAACATTATGCAGGATCTGAAAGTCGGACATATTCTCGGCGGAACGCCCAAGCACATGGAGAAAGGCGTGATCGTGGGTGTCATCACCGCCGGCCTGGTGATGGCTCTGGTAATTCAGCTTCTCCATTCCGCCTACGGCGGTATCGGCGGTGTCGATCTGCCGGCGCCTCAGGCGGGTTTGATGGCCGCCCTTTCTGAAGGAATCGTGGGAGGCGGCATGGCCTGGCCCCTGGTCATTATGGGCATGTTCTTCGCTTTGGGTCTGATTCTCATCGGAGCGCCCGCTCCCATGCTGATCGCGGTGGGCATGTACCTGCCCCTGTACACCACGGCGGCTATTTTCGTGGGCGGCATCATCAAGCTGATCGTTGAAGCCCTCATGAAAAAACGAAACCGCGACAGAGAACGGACCGAAAATACCGGAACCCTTCTGGCATCCGGTCTGATTGCCGGAGAAGCCCTGATGGGTATCGCCATAGCCGGTACGGTCATGGCAGGAGGCGGAAAAGCGATTCTCCCGAAAATCATCGAAGGGGGCAATCCTTTGCTCGGGCTGATTGTATTTGCCATCGTCTTTTTCGTATTAATTTATTATCCGTTGTCCGTTGGCAAAAGAAAAGCGTAAACAGGAAAATCTGCTGGATCTGATTCCATTCCCATGCGTGGACTGGGATCGGCATGAAGACGGGCATGTCGTCATCCGGCAGCCAAAATCAAAAAACCGCTGGGTTCTTGGACTGGTGCGAAAACTGGGCCGAAGCCCTGATACCTGTATTCATCTGGATGAATTCGGAAGCTCCGTCTGGACCTATATCGACGGAAAACGCCGCGTTGAAGAAATCGCCGTCTGTCTGCGAAAAGATTTCGGTGATGCGGTAGAACCCGTTTACGAACGGCTGGGCGCGTTTTTTAAAATACTGGCCTATCAGGAATACATCCGGTACAGGGGCCTGACATCATGACCAATGCATTTTCAAACTTGCGGGCGCGGTCTTTTCGAGACTGCGTCCGCGGGTTGTTTTATTCTTTGCATTTCCTGCATGGCATCGAATATTTGGATTGATTCATGACTTCACTTAAAACCGCCGTGGATTCGGCTCTGCATGATTGCCTGCGTCTTCTGAAACGTGAATCGATTCTGATCATCGCCGATCTTCCCAGGCGGGATCTGGCTTCAGCTTTTTTCGAGCAGGCCCGTCAGGTCACGGAAAAAACCAGCCTTCTGATTATTCCGCCCATACTGCATCACGGTCAGGAACCTCCGCCGGGCGCCGGCGCGATGATGGCTGACGCTGATTCGGTTGTTCTCATTACGAGCCGGTCCCTTTCCCATACCCGGTCAAGACGGAAAGCGTCCGCAAGAGGCACCAGAATCGTCAGTTTGCCGGCCGTAACGGAAGACAATTTAAAAAGAACACTCCTCGGCGACTATAAAAACATCATGGTCAGAAGCCGAAAACTTGCCGATATTTTTACCATCGGGCGTAAGGGAATGCTCTGTACAGAAGCCGGTACAAAACTGTCATTCAGCATCGTTCGAATGAAAGGATACGCGGACACCGGCATGACACATACTCCGGGCGATTTTTCAAACTTGCCGGCGGGAGAGGCCAGTGTGGCCCCTGTACAGGGAAGTTCCCACGGTGAAATTGTTGTAGACGGTTCATTTCCCGGAGTGGGCATGGTTTCCGAACCGGTGCGCATGAGCGTCAAAGACGGCTTTGTCAGCCGTATCAGCGGACAGGAAAGCGCGAGGATGATACGGAATCTTTTACGTCCATTCGGTCATCAAGGCCGGAATATCGCCGAAATCGGAGTGGGAACCAATGAAAACGCCCGCTTGACCGGCTGCACGGTTGAAGACGAAAAGACGCTTGGCACCGTGCACGTGGGTCTGGGGAACAACTGTTCATTCGGCGGAAAAGTCAGCGTCAACTGCCATTTCGATGCGGTGCTTTTACACCCCACGATGATTATTGACGGCACCGCCATTCTCAAAGACGGGATCCTTCAGGTATAGATACCAAACCCTCCCCCGTGACTCCGTCCAGCCATTCTTCGGCCCGATCGGC
>DSAB01000055.1 GCA_011388275.1 bacterium
GTCGATAACGGCATTGAACGTCGGGCCGGGACGCATGGCAGCCGCCGCCTTTTCCGGATCCGGAATATAATATCCGCCGATGTCCGCGGGTTCGCCCTGGGCGTCCAGAAGCTCCCGGGCGATTTTTTCTTCATTGATCTCGAGTTTTTCCGCCACAGGATTGAACCGCGCCTTCATCTCCGCGTCTTTATCCTGATCGGCCAGGGCCCGGGCCCAGTACATGGCCAGGTAGAAGGTGCTGCCCCGGTTGTCGATCTCGTTCACTTTTCTGGACGGCAGACGTCCGTTCTCCAGGTAGGTGGCGATGGCCTTGTCCAGGGTCTCGGCCAGAACCGCGGCTTTCTCGTTTCCTGTCTGCTCGACGATGAGCTCCAGAGAAGGAACCAGGGCGCAGTATTCGCCCAGAGAGTCCCAGCGTAGATGGCCTTCCTTGAGAAACTGCTGAACGTGTTTGGGCGCCGATCCTCCGGCGCCTGTCTCGAACAGTCCGCCGCCCTCAAGCAGAGGCACGATGGACAGCATGCGGGCGCTGGTTCCCAGTTCGAGGATGGGAAACAGATCGGTCAGGTAGTCACGAAGCACGTTGCCGGTCACGGAGATGGTATCCTGCCCTTTTCGAATCCGCTCAAGCGTGAATTTCATGGCGTCCTGAGGGGCCATGATGCGGATATCCAGACCCCCGGTATCGTGCTCGGGCAGGTATTTTTCCACCTTTTTGATTATTTCGGCGTCGTGCCCGCGTTTTTTATCCAGCCAGAACACGGCCGGATTTCCCGTGGCTCTCGCCCTGCGCACGCCCAGCTTCACCCAGTCACGAATGGCAATATCCCTGGCCTGGCACATGCGGAAGATGTCTCCTTTTTCCACGGGCTGTTCAAGAAGGATCCTGTCCGAATCATCGACCACCCGTATCGTTCCGGCGGCCGGCGCCTCAAAGGTCTTGTCATGCGAGCCGTATTCTTCGGCCTTTTTAGCCATGAGGCCCACATTCGAGAGATTCCCCATGGTGGCCGGATCGAACTGTCCGTTTTTCTTCGCGTCTTCCAGAATTTCCTTGTACATGGTCGCGTAGCTCCGGTCCGGCACCATGGCTATGCAGTCCTGCAGTTCGTCGTTGTTGTTCCACATTCTGCCGCCGTCGCGAACTACATTGGGCATGGACGCATCCACGATGATGTTGTTGGGCACGTGCAGATTGGTGATGCCTTTGCGCGAGTCGACCATGGCCAGAGCCGGCTGTTTTTCATATACCGCGTTGATGTCCGCCTCGATCTCGGCTCTTTTCTCTTCAGGCAGTTTCTCGAGTTTCTCCAGAACATCGGCCAGCCCGTGATTGACATTGGCTCCGATCTGCTTCAGGGTCTCTTTGTGTTTTTCCAGAGCCTCTTGATAATACACGGAAACGCAGTGTCCGAACATGATGGGATCCGAGACCTTCATCATGGTGGCTTTCAGATGCAGGGAGAGCAGCACGCCGTCCTTTTTCGCCTCTTCGATCTGTTCGGCGTAGAATTTCCGCAAAGCGGCCACGTTCATCACGGCGGCGTCAATCACTTCATCCTTTTCGAGCTCCACTTTCTTTTTCAGTACGCTGGTCTGACCGTCCTGATCGGTAAATTCAATCCGGACGTTACAGGTCCGGTCGAGTGTTGTGGATTTTTCGCTTTCAAAAAAATCCTTCTCTGTCATGTGTGTAACCCGGGCTTTGGATCCGGACTCGGGCCACGGCTGCATCATTTTGTGAGGATGCTTTTGAGCGAATTTCTTGACGGACGCCGCGGGCCTGCGGTCGGAATTGCCTTCACGGAGCACGGGATTGACCGCGGAACCCAGAACCACGGAGAATCGTTTCTGCAAAGCCTTTTCGGCCTCGTTTTTCGGCTCTTCCGGATATACCGGAATGTCGTAACCTTTTTCACGAAGTTCCTTGATGGCCGCCTGAAGCTGCGGAATGGACGCGCTGATATTGGGCAGTTTGATGATATTGGCTTCGGGACGCTGGGTCAACTCGCCAAGCTGTGTGAGATAGTCCGGAATTTTCTGCTCTTCGGTCAGTTTTTCCGGAAAATTGGCGATGATTCTTCCCGCCAGAGAGATGTCGGCAAGATCGATGTCGATGCCGGTACTCTTCAAATAGGCGCGGAGGATGGGAAGAAAGGCCTGGGTCGCCAGCGCCGGCGCTTCGTCGGTGTGTGTCCAGGTAATCTTTGCTTTTTTCATTGTGCGTCCTCGTCATTATGATTGATCACTATGGAGATACAGAATGCTTCGCGGTCTTTCGATCCGGTTTTTCACAGGTTCGGATAAGGTAATAGAATATTCTTAAAGAATCAACCGGTTTTTGGTGAGAAATACGGGATCAAGTGATTGGGGTTAATTGGGGTCGGACCAAGCTATTTTATTGTTAATAATATATTTAAAGAACTTTTTCCTCTTTTATTCGGCCACTATATTCGATCCGGTAACACAACCTTCTTGAAAATACCGCAGTGATGAATGGAGATCATTATCAAATGATAATTTTTGATTTCTAACCCGACTTATTCATAAATAGAAAAGATAGGATTGAAAGTCGGGATAACCCGAATAATTCACGGAACTGTTGAGAGTCAAATAAAATCATATAAAACAATGATTTTATTTGACTCA
>DSAB01000151.1 GCA_011388275.1 bacterium
GCGGTCCGCCGTCCGCGGTCTATTTTTCCGGCAAAACAATCCTGAACGTGCTTCCTTCATTCTCCCGGCTTTCCACACTTACTTCACCCCCGTGAACCTGAACAATGTGTTTCACGATCGCCAGCCCAAGGCCGGTGCCGCCGACCGCGCGGCTTCGGGCCCGGCCGACCCGGTAGAAACGCTCGAAGATGCGGGGCAGATGCTCAGGCGCAATCCCGCATCCCTGGTCCGCCACTTCGATGAGGATGGAATCGTTTTTTCGCAGGGCTCTGACGGTCACGGTCTTGCCTGCCTCACTGTATTTGATCGCATTGTCGATGAGGTTGACCACCGCTTCCTCGAGCAGGGGAGAGTTGAGATCGCGTGGAAGCGGATCGGACGCTACAAATATCAGATCGACTTTCTTTTCCAGGGCCTTGTTCCGGCAGACGGTCACCGCTTCTTCAACCACTCTTTTCACATCTCCCGTTTTCATATCGATGGGCGCCTCTTCTCCGTGGGTTTCCAGCCTTGAAAGACTGAGCAGGTCTTCGATGATGAGATGCAGACGCCGGGCGTGCTTTCGAATGATTTCCAGAAATCGAGCCGATGTGGCCGCGTCGGGTTTCTTTTCATCCAGCAGCGTTTCCACGGATCCCTTGATGGCCGTAATGGGTGTCTTGAGCTCATGGGACACATTGGCCACGAATTCCCGGCGGATATTCTCCAGATTCCTGAAACGGGTGATATCGTTGAGCACGATCACCGCCCCGGTCTGATTGGGTCCGTCATAGAGAGGCGTCGCGTGCATCTGAAGAATCAACTCGGGCCGGCGGTGAAGCGTTATTTCCATGTCCATCGGGCGTGACCGGGTCAGACTGTTCCGAATGAACTGAATGATATCGGTGTTTCGGATGACCTCCTGAACCGGAATGTTTTCAGTTATTTCAGCGGCACCAAAAAGCAGGCGGGCCGCGCGGTTGATCTGAATGATACGCTCCTCGGCATCGATGAGCAAAATGCCTTCCTGCATACCCGTCAGAATACTCTCGAACTCGTTTTTCTGTCGCGTCACCGCATTGACGCGGTCCTTAATTGTTTCGGCCATCTCGTTCATGGTATTGGCCAGAGTGACGAATTCACGGGGTCTGGACAGATGCACCCGGCGGCTCAGATCTCCCGCGCCGATATCCTGAGCGGCCTGATGAAGCTCATTCAGAGGCTTCTGGATTCTCCATGTCAGTATCAGATTCAGAACCGCGATGCCCAGTGCGAGTAATAATCCCACCAAACCGATGCGGCGGTAAATGGCGCGGAGTGAGACGGAAAGTTCCGAAACTGAAACAGCGCCGCGCACGACACCGGCAATCGACGATTCACGGATCACGGGCACGGCTACATAAAACATGTTTTGCCCCAATGTGTAACTGTATCGCGTGCGTGTGCCGGTTTCACCCCGAAGGGCAGCGGCGATCTCCGGTCTGGAGAGATGGTTGTCCATCTCGGCGGGATCGGATTCGGAATCGGCGGTCACCGTTCCGTCCGGAAGAATAACCGTGAACCGGGTGCCCGTTTCGGCGGAAAGGGATTCAACCAGGGCTTGAAGAGAATTACGATTCATGTCCGCCGCATCCGTGTCCATGCGGACCGACAGCAGCCGGCAGCGGATTTCCAGATCGGCTTTGACCCGGTCAAGGTAAAGCTGTTTCACGATCCCGGCGGTCAGCCAGGAAAGGATGAAGAGAGAGAGAAGTATCGGGATGAGAAAATAGGGGTACATCTGCCAGAAAAGAGTGCGGCGTTGCATGGATTACTCCCTGAATCGATATCCGATTCCCCGGACGGTTTCAATGTACTGACCGGCTGATTGAAGTTTTTTTCGAAGTCCGACGATCTGAACGTCCACGGAACGGTCGGTGACCGGATAATCGGTTCCCTTGACGGAATCAATAATCTGGGACCGGGTGAACACCCAGCCCGGACGGCGGGCCAGATAAGCCAGAATATGAAATTCGGTGGCCGTCAGATCAACTCGTTCTCCGTTGACCTTGACTTCGAAACGGGATGGATTGATGATCAGATTGTGAATTTCGATGGAGGCATGATCCGACGTCCGGGGCTGTTTGGGGCGGCGCAGCACGGCTCGAATGCGCGCGATGAGAACCCGGGGGCTGAACGGTTTGGTGATATAGTCGTCCGCTCCCAGTTCCAGTCCCGTGACGATATCCGCTTCTTCCCCCTTGGCCGTCAGCATGATGATGGGGATGGAGGATGTATGCGGATCGTTTTTCAGAATCTTGCAGACTTCAAATCCGTCGGCGCCCGGGAGCATCAGATCGAGCAGAATCAGGTCCGGCGGCCGGGCAGACACCTGCTGAAGGGCTTCTTCACCGGATTGCAGGGCCGTGACTTCGTAGCCTTCTTTTTTCAGGTTGAAGACGATGAGTTCAAGAATGTCCTCTTCGTCTTCGACGACGAGAATATGAGCCTTCGGCATGACGGCCTCCCTGGGGGTTGATAACTCGTTTTTACCCTCGTGAGTAAAATATATAAAACCCCGATTAGATATAAATTAATTTTTTGTTAGATAAATGCAAGGGAATTTAAAAAACATGTGAAGA
>DSAB01000128.1 GCA_011388275.1 bacterium
GCCGTTTTTCTGATTGGAAACCGTCGCCCCTTCCGGGCCCACGATACAGCTGACCAGGATGTAATCCTCCCCCGGCACGCCGTAACCCGCCGTGTAATTGTCCACCTGGCGGCAGAACTCCACGGTGTATCCCTGACCGGTGCCGCAGGAAACCTGCTTGTCATCGGGTCCGCTGGAACTTTTTTTGTTGCAGCCTGATATGGAGAAAATAAAAATCAGAATCGCATAGAGAATGTCGTTTCGGTGTTTCATGTTCGTCCTCCTGTCAGATAGATTCCATTTCTCTTGTTATGGAAACATCACTCTATAATAACCGTGTTATGCCCAAATTTTAATGTGAAGGGGGTTTTCGGTGTTTCAGGCACCGCGAAAGCCAGACAAAGCCACAATTCCCCGCCGAGTATTTTCATCGTACCAGGATCCTCAACAGATTCTTTGGCAAGCTCAAACCCTTCACCGGACAATGACTGTATTTTTACTGCACCGCTTGCCAGGTGGTCCAGAAAATGATATGCATAGTAACCCTTACTGCCCTGAAAACCCTGACCGATGGGTGACAATTCCCACTTCATTTGTTTGTCCTTGTCAAATGACTCACCCGACAACGTAATATCCTTTAATTTCACTGTCGCATTTTGACTCGCAGGAACGATATACAATCCTCTGATTTCGATGATACAACCCGTTTTTGCTTTCTTGAACAGTTTTGTGTGCGGTGCACTGGATCCCGATATTTCGGTAATGATGGAATAGGACAATTCCTTTATTGTCCAGAGATTTTTGATACGATACCGCGCTTCTTTGGCCAGAAGACTCTCAGGATGGTTTTTTAAAAAATTATTATACGCCTGTTTGGTATTGGCAGCCCTGGCCTGATCAAAATGCATTTTTTCAATCAGAAATCGTGCAGAATCAGCAAATTGACTTTGGGGATACTTCTCCAGAAAATCTTCATAAGCCGACGGAGTATCGGATACTTTCGTCATCTCCCAGGATTTTTGTTCAGTCGTGCAATGAACAAGCAACAACGATACAATCGGTACTGCATATTTTAATATATTCATAAAGATGCTCTCCTTATTGATACTCATGTTTCTCTTTGTTGCCGGAATAACGGACAGATCGATTGTCACGGTTCAGAATCCAAACCGGATAAAAATAAAGATGAACGGCATTCGACCCATATCTCGAAAACCGAAATCCCGGACATGTGCTCCTACTGCTTGTTCAGCTCCACACTCAACCCGCTCAGGCCCGAATACGACACATTGAAAGTCCCGGTCAGCATGGACTTGGCATCATTCATAGTCAAATTCCACCCCGCAGAAGCCATGATGAGATACCCCCCGGAGATAAACCCGAAACTGCCGCCGCCTGTGACCACGCCGTCTTCGGTAATAGCCCACGTGGAACTGACACCGGATCCGGATACCTTGCCCGTCTCATCCACATTCAGATTCAAATTGATGGTGGTTGAATTTTTAACCGCCGTTCCGATCCAGGTTCCCACCAGATCGGCCAGTGAGAAAATGACGGGATCATTATCGGATCCAGCCGGGTTCTTTTTATTACAGTCTGTCATGCCGCATAACAGAATGACCATGAGCATAACGCGCAATGCTGATTTCATGACTGCACCTCCCCGAATGTTCTTTTTTTAATTCAGGTTTCATAAACCCATGCCTGACAAGTTGATGAATCCCGGGTTCATCCCGCATGAAAAATTCGGTCAGGTTTGATGTTAGACTGAAAATTGGATTTCAAATGAAGATAAGCCAATCCCCATTCCGAAAAGTGATGAATCGGTCGAATGATTGTTAAGTTTTGGTGAAGTTGAATGAAAATCTGTCATACGAGGGGAGAAAAAAATGGAACCGGGAAATCAGTCCAGGGAAAGAACCGGAGACGTATGCCATTCAATTATTCATTAAAAAAAACGCCATCCATGCTCTCCTCCGGCTTCAGCGGCCTGAATCGGATATAATCAAAATCCGCATACGCGCCGGCCGGGACGAACCAGCTCTCTCCGGTGATGAAAAAACGCTGTATTCGGCTTTGAATGGAGGGGGACAATTCACACTCCAGAATCAGCGAGTAATGATTCTCCACCTTCTCTTCCCTGAAATACACACGGATGCGCCTTTGATCCCTCAGGATCCGGAAAAGGAACGGTCCTTCCCCCCGTTGTATTTCATCCGGAAGAGAAAAATCCATTTTCCATGAAGTCGATTCAACACCGGGCTGAGAGAAGCTCACGGATAATCTGCTGACAGGCAGGATATTCGTGTTTCTATTCATCGTGAGGATCGATTCATCCTGTCCTCCGGGATCGAAAGAAAAGATCAGATAGATATTCTGAGAATTCGCGCCGTCCCGCATATGATAACGTACCCGGGTCTCGAGCTCCCATCGGTCACCGGCCAACAGCGTGCCGATCTCCAGGGACGGATAGTACCAGTACCAGCCGCTGAAACGGGGAAGATAGGCTTGCGTGATTCTGGGAAACATCATGGGATCCAGATAATAACGAAGAAACCCCGGAC